>JAFGBG010000155.1 GCA_016933295.1 Sedimentisphaerales bacterium
ATCGGCTATAAATTCGAACCCATTGAAGCAGTACAATCCTATGGAAACAATACTGATAGTTGAAGACGACCCGACAATGCTGCGCGGTCTGAAAGATAACTTCGAATTCAAAGGTTATCGCGTTCTGACCGCGGCGGACGGCGAAAACGGCCTGAACGCGGCACTGAACGAAAAACCCGACCTGATACTCCTCGATATAATGCTGCCGAAGATTAACGGCTATGAAATCTGCAGGCTCGTCCGCAAGGAAAATCTTACAATGCCGATTATAATGCTGACGGCAAAAGGCGAGGAATCGGACATTATTCTGGGCCTGAATCTCGGCGCCGACGATTACGTCACCAAGCCGTTCAGTATCAAGGAGCTGCTCGCCCGCGCTGCGGCGTTTTTAAGACGAAGCAAACAGGCCGAGCAGAATATTTACGAATTCGCGGGCTATCGTCTCGATATAACTGCCAGAAAACTGACCCGTCAGGGAAAAGAAATCAAACTCTCGCCGAAGGAATTCAAACTGCTCGAATATTTTCTCAAAAGACAGGGCCGGGCGCTTACCCGCGACGAGATTCTAAACGCGGTCTGGGGCTACGACTGCTACGTAGGCTCGCGAAGCATCGACCGTTTCGTAACCACTCTTAGAAACAAAATCGAACCCGACCCGCACGAGCCTGTATTTATCCATACAATCAGGGAAATCGGCTACAAATTCGAACTACCGGAATAGATGGATTCATTTCATACTATCGCAACAGAAAAGTAAAATGTCCCTTTTAAATTCGCCGCGAGGTTTGTGGTTGTGGGAGTAGAACAACTCCGCCCCGACGTGCTATGTACAGAAATGGGTAAGGTTTCCCCAGATTATTCCAAAAAAGTGGAAATACAAAAAAGATACTGCTATGCAGAGGGAGAAAAAATCGAGATTTCCACAGGGGCTTGAAGTCAAAGATAATGCTTTACAATATTCTAATTTTTGCCCGCTGGGCGGTTCAGACTTAGCTTATTAGCAGGTATGCTGCGTATGCGATTAATCCCTATTAACAACTTCATACTCTGGATTTTTATTTGTCCCTAAGTATAGGTTACTATTGCCCAAACAACGCCAAAGCTGGCTTGTCTTTGTATCGAGAACATAGACGCCATTATTTCCATAAGTCAACGCATATCTTCCATTTCCCTCTTTATAAAAAGCCCAGATAATTACGATTATTAGCAGACCATAAATAATGAAATGCTTGTGCTTTTTAAATCGTTCATAATCCGAATCTCCCTTTATTGTCTTGTAATCTAATCACTAAAAGAAGGTATTGCTATAACGAAAAAACCTAACACATTCAAAACAAGGCCGATGATTGCAAATATCTTCCTTCTGCTTTTTTGTATAGTTCCTGCTATCCCAAGCCCCACCCCTACAAGATGGCTGAGAATACCGACCATAAGAAACATACCAAAAAATAAAAATACGGTTGTGTTATCATTCTGATGCTCAGTTGAGGCCAGAATTATCGCAAGGATAATAAAAATCATAGTGACAAAGCCCTGCCCCAGAGCAATTATAAAGGAAGCAATTCCCATACGGGAATGTTTTCGGGGCATTTGATGCTTTTGTGCAGGATTGAGTTCTGGCAGAGGTAGTAAACCAGTAATAACTTCTTTTCCTTTAATGGCTTGAGAATCGTTTTCCAGTAAAATTTTACATGCTTTACAAACAGTATGATTCTTATAAAGGAAAGACATTTGCAAATTTCCAATAATGCGTTCACAATTATCACATTTCTTTTTCATTTTAATGATTCTTTCCTAATTATTTTCGGAACTCAATATTTGATAGCACTTGATACAGACAATATTCCCTTTATATTTGTAGGAATGTTCAAGTTTTCCTATAATCCTTTCACAATTTGCACACTTTTCTATTTTTCCAAGCACTGTTGGCTGAGTGATTTGATTGAGAGATGAGACTTCTTGTGAGGACGCTAATGTTTCCTCATTAATATCAGAGACATTTGTAGCTTCGCTTGATTCTTCAAATGAAATTTCTTTTGTACTATCATCGTCTATCTTTTCATCTAAAACGTCAACTTGTTCGGTTTCTTTTATTTCGATATACTCTTCTAATTCGATATACTCTTCAGTTCTTTTAATTTCACTTTCCTTCGAGTGACTGGAAGTACGATTATTTTGTTGTTCTTTTTTCTTATCTGTTAATGTTTTTGGCAGAACACTTGGAAGATTAGGAATAATTTCTTGTCCCTTAGCTTTCGGCTTAATCGACCCCTTACGCCATCCTTTGCGCAATATAGCATAAGATACAAACGCCACAAGAAATAAGGCTGCATGGGTTTTGCTTTGACTGCCCAAGATAGTGAATAATACTATGTTGAAAAAACAGAAAAGAACAACAAGAGTTATTGAGAAGCTCTTAGATAGAGGACGTCTTGCTATCACAAACCTGATAATTAAAGGTGGTGTAAGTCCAATCACCCAAGTTAATATTACTGATATAATAAGTGATAACAGCCAATATTCACCCCAAACGTCTTCCATTATAGAATCAACTGTGGAAGATGTTGTTCCGGTTCCTGACCACTTGTCCTGAATAACAATGCTGTTAGCCATCATCTGAAAAACAGGCAAATATGAATTGAATGCATCCTCAAGAAGTTCTTTGTCCTCTGTAATTCCACTGACGCTACACTGAAGCAAAACCAGTTTCCCAGAATACAAGAACATGTGCTGTAACATATACGTTTCTACACTCATCCCGGCGCGCTCGTTTCGTATAATATAGGTCATCCAAGCACCTCTTTGACCATCATACTCTGTTTGCTCGCTTTCGATAAAAATCCCACTTTCCGGGATCATTTCTTTGAGGTTTTCTTGGGTGAACATTACATCAGAAAGACCCTTAGACGGAAAGAGCTTCAAGAAAAGTGGTTGATCTCTTATTAAGATCAAGCATGAAGGAACGAGATCACCTGATGAGCTACCTATGAACTTCTGAACAATATGAGGCCTTTCACCTTCTTCCATTCTCCACGATTGTGGATACTCTAATGAAATATCCAAACCTTCAGACTTAGGATGAGATTTGGTGCTATACTTTTCCCACTCGCCCTTAATAAGCTCCTTTGCAAGAGGATCTATTATTGTTCCCTCTGGGACGATTCTTCCTAAAGATAATGGCAAGGATACACTATTTGCTTTGAGGATTTCATTCATCCAGTGTTGATTTGTTTTCCGAGTCCAGTCAAGATCGCTTTTATCATCATAAGTCCTGTAAACGTAGAGGTAGACAACCTTTTCATTAACAAGTAAAAAACACATTGTTGCTGCCATTGTTTGTTCAATAACATCTCCAGCTACTGTGATTTTGTACTTGCCTAATAGAGATGCTGTGATTGAAGATGCAGTTTCGGAATCAATTCCGAGAGGAACAATGTCGCCGACATCAAAATCTATTTCTTCATTAAATCTATTAGAAAGTGCATGGCTGGTTTGATCCGTAAGTTTATCAATTAAATCTCGTCGTTCTTCAAACATAGAGTCGAATTGTGACCGAAGCATCTCACGAATTTCTTTGAATTGATATTTAGTAAATGAGATAGCTTCCATTTCCTTTGACGATTGAACCAACATATAGCTATTAAATTGCCCAGCCTTGTCCAGAATAAGAAGGCCAGCATCATCTTCAGTTACAAAAATGGCGAGAAGACGGTTGGTTGGTGGACACATGTTCTCGAACAACTGTACAGTTTCAGGAGAAATTGAACTGATTTCTGTGAAACCCGAAGGGGAAGGGATAGAGATCGTCTGATCTCCGACTGTAATTTCAGCAGATTGTGTTTGTTGAGTGAGAAGGAGAAAGCACAGAGCATAAATAATGAAATGTGTTTTTGAAACTATCATATTATCTCTGAGAAAATTGTCTCTTTAATGATTTTAGCGATTTCTATAGTGCTTTTGTACTACTTTTTCCAAGTTGCTACTCGCTGGATGATAATATACTCATTTAACAAATGAAAAGCAAGATAGTAACAGGTCACTTACGGGGGAATTGGGATCAGGAGCCTTTCTAACACAGCGGTTCTGAGAATGTTAAGTCATGGACATTTTTTACCGAAAAATGCGGATTTTGGTTGTATTAGGGGGATTTTTCAGTATAATCATTAATAGCGTATGGAGGCCAGCGTACAGCGGATAGGGAGTTGAGGGCAGCAATTAGTAGAAAAAAGAGCATACATTCCATTTTTTGTCATTCTGAACGCAGTGAAGAATCTGGATTGCGAATTAATATTCTATCGACTTACCTTTCGCCGGCCAGATGCTTCGTGTACACTCAGCATGACAATCCGATTGAGGGGGCAGCATCGTAAATCACTTTTAAACAAGATTATGTGTGAAAATATGTTTTTCGACTTACCACATACTACCTACGAAATACGACCTACAATGTTATTTGAAAAAACGAAGCCAATCGCCGGCCTTCGGCCGGAAATCCGAAGCACTAAATCCGAAATGCTAAAAAAAATTCGAATTACCTAAAATTGAAATTCAAAACACCTCTGTGTGCTCTGTGGCTCAAAAAAAATGTAAAACGAACCCAATTTTTGCGTAAGCTCTTTTATGACAAGTAAATATGAGATATGGCGTTATGCTTTTGCCGCTTTAATTGCATCGGCGAGATTTATCGTGCCTTCGTAGAGGCTTCGGCCGACTATTGCCGCCGCGGCGCCGATTTGGGCGACATTCTTTATATCCGCGATAGTAGTAACACCCCCCGAGGCGACGACGGGAATATCAACCGCCTCGACAAGGGCCTTTGTTCTCTCAATGTTCGGGCCTGTCATCATGCCGTCTTTTGTGATATCGGTATAAATTATCGCCGCGAGAGGCAATTGGGCCGCCCTTCTCGCGAAATCCAGCAACGGCTCGGAACTGTCTTCGAGCCAGCCTTCTGTGGAGATTTTCGAGCCGCGAGCGTCGAGTCCGAGCACAATTTTGCCGCTGAATTTTTCCGCCATCCGGCCAAACCATTCGAAGTCAGTGACCGCTTTTGTGCCGATGATTGCCCGCTCGATTCCGATATCGAATAATTGCTGCAAAGATAGCTCATCTCGCAGGCCGCCTCCGACCTCTATTTTAAGTTGCCCCAATTGTGCTATCGCCGCGATGGCTTCTGTATTAACGGGTTTGCCGGCCTTGGCGCCTTCCAGATCGACGATATGCAGCCACCCGGCTCCAGCGGCAATAAAATCCTCGGCCTGTTTGACGGGATCGCTCTGGTAATTTATCCGGCGGTCATATCGGCCCTGTATAAGTCTTACGCATTGTCCCTCGATTAAATCTATTGCCGGAATAATATACATCGATACATCTCCAAAAGTTTAAGTTTTACCAGAAGCCAAGAAACGAAAGGATTTTACCGTGTACCTGAGTCAATTTCAACCGGAGAAATCAACCGACAAGCGGCCGGATTTTCTCTACGTTAAAATATACCAAATGCCTGGCTGCTTCGGACTTGCTTTTATGCCTTTTCGGATGCTGGGATTTAATCTCTTCTATACGCTGCGGGTCTGTCTCTTCGCCGAGCTTGGAAAGATACAATCTTTTGCCGCTATATCCCTCGCCCTTTTCGATAAACATATACGCCGCCTTCGGATTCGACTGGATGTTGGCGAAGCTGGTCTTCTCAAGCATACTGAAAGCGACTTTGTCTTCATCGATTACAAAGGGGCGGGAATAAATCGCAAGGTCAACATTACCCGCCGAATCGCTCGTGGCCAAAATTCCGGTCCCTTCGGCGCCTCTAAAATAATCTGTAAGGCTCATAACTACTCCTTTCGAGAAAAAACGGCTTTCAAAGCCTGTTCAATTTCGGGATACTCGAATCGAAAGCCGGCATCCAGCAATCTTTCGGGAATAACTCTCTGGCCGGACAAAAGCATTTCATCCGCCATTTCGCCGAATTTCAAACGCAGGATAAAGCCCGGCACACGAAACAGGGACGGCCGATGTAACACCCTGCCCAGGCTCTTGCAGAACTTTTTCATAGTCACCGGCTTCGGCGAAGTCAGGTTAAAAACACCCTTTTGGTTTTCATTCTCAATCAAAAATCTTATCGCCGCAACCATGTCATGCATGGAAATCCACGAAAACCATTGTTTGCCGCTGCCGGGATGGCCGCCGAGAAAAAATTTATACGCCCCGGCAAGTTTTTGCAACGCCCCGCCGCCCGAACCGAGCACGACACCGGTCCTTATAACAACCGGCCTGACACCGAGATTCTCTATCTGTTCCGTACAAATCTCGACCTTCCGGCAGACGTCGGCGAGAAATCCCTTGCCCGGCGGCGATTGCTCGTTCAATTTTTCCAAGCCGGAAGAACCGTAATAACCGACGGCGGAAGACTGGATAACAACCGAAGGTTTTTTATCGACCTGCTTTATCGCGGCAATTATCGCCCGGGTAGTATCGAGCCTGCTGTGAAGAATTCCCGCTTTTTTATACTGGTTCCATTTCCCGGATGCTAAATTGTCACCGGCCAGATTAATAACGGCAAAAGCACCGTCGGCCCGGCGTATCCATGTTCCGGTCGTTCTGCCGTCCCATTCGAGAACTTCGGTGAACTCGCCTATCAACTGCGACGCCCTGCGTACATCTCGTGAAAGAGCAATGACCTTGTAATCCTGACAAAGCTCCTTGCACAAAGCACTGCCGATAAAGCCGGTCGCACCTGTTATTACTACCGATTCCATTTAGTCTTTTACGCTCCTTCGAGTAACCGGATTTTATCTACGTAAGCATCGGCATCGAATTTCCTTTTCAATCCGGCGGCGTTCATATAACGGATTTTACCAAAAACCTGTCTTTCCGACCACGCCCTGTCATGCTTGCCGAAACACCAGGCCACGCCGGCAAAAGCATTCGGGTCTCTGCCGTCAAGCTCGTACTTGTTGTTCAGCTCCAGAGCAATCTTGAATCCCGTTTGAGGATTTGCGCTCCATTCGAGCATTTTCTTTCCCCAATACATTCTCATATACCCATGCATCTTGCCGGTCAGGACCATTTCCTTTTGTGCGGCATTCCAGTATGGGTCGTGCGTCTTCGCCCGCTCGAAATCCTTGATGGAATATACATACTGCCGCTTATCCGTGCGATGAAAATTCAACGTTCTCTTGGCCCAGGGCGGCAGGCACGCAAAACTATCGTATTTATTATTATAGAATACGAAATTATGACTCAGCTCTCTGCGGACAACAAGCTCCTCGATATAGGCGTCTTTGCCTTTGCCGGAAGTTTTCAAGACCTCAAGAGCGATATACAACGGCGAAATCTGCCCGAAATGCAGGTACGGACTCATATCGGAAACGCAATCGGCACACGGGTCGTTGCGAAGCCGGTCGAATTTATCGAGCTTGTTTTTTAAAAAGTCACGCAACCGCTTTTTCGCCTGGTCTGTGCCGCCTTGAAAAGAAGTTACTTTATCAACGCTGCAATCTATATCGAGTTTCGAGACCGCTTTATCGATATCTTCGATATCGAAGCTTTTGAATTTCAAACCGAGCGAATCAAATTTCGGTTTGGTATGCTTTAAAGGCACAAGGTATTTGTCGAGCTGCTTAGTAATTCTCGGGCGAAAAGTGCCGGCGGAAAAATTCTCCTTATCGGAAGCTTCTTCGACGGGGACTATCAAATTTGTTTCCACTTCGTAAAGGGGGCATTTAATCTGCGACGCTGCTTTTTGCCGCCATGCTCGTTGTATCCGCAATTGCCCTGCATCGACGACAACCAAAGCCGCCGCCTTAGCTAATTCCGCCGCTCCGTCGTCGGGAGACTGCCGCCGTACAACTAATTGGATTCCCTCGTTTTGAAGTTGCCGGCGAACCTTTTTGAGCCCTTCGAGCATAAAGTAATAATGCCTCCGGTTAGCCTGCGGCCATTTTTCGGTAATGCCGAAAAATGCAAGGACCGGCTTTTTCAATTCGTTAGCCCTTCGGATTGAATATTCCAGGGCGTGATTGTACTCGAACCTCTGGGCGGCCTGCATCCAATAGAGTACATATTTGCCGCTCCGCAGCTTTTTGTCGTTGAGGATTCTGATTCGTTCCTTTTGTATCATAATGCTTAGTTTCCCGTGTCAAAATACTTTATATGGGATATTTTTGCAATATATTGTAACATAATAGCCTGTTGCGCAATTATAACAGCGATAATGGTTGACGCTATGGCAAAAATTGTTGAGCAAACAGAAGATAACTTAGTACACAGAGCACGTACTCAGCCGGACGCACTCGGGCGGCTCTATGAAATGTATTACGAGCGGATTTTTCGCTTCTGTGTCTATCGGCTCTTTGACAAGGAAATCGCAGAAGACGTAACTTCGACGGTTTTTCTCGAAGTGGCTCGCAGGATTCGGAATTTTGCCGGACAGACCGAGCGGGATTTCGGAAACTGGCTATATGCCATAGCAATCAACCAGGCAAATTCTTATATCAGGAAAACGTCGAGGCGTAAGAAACTACTTGAAGAAGCCGCCGAATCAATCGGGGCAAAAATCGACGAATGCAATGGAAGCTCGTCCGAACCGGAATGGCCGAGATTATATGCGGCCATATTAAAACTGAAGCCTCAGCATCAGACCATTATCACGCTAAGGTTCTTTGAAAATCTTCCGTACGAGCAAATTGCTCATATTTTGAATATCAAAGAAACCACCCTGCGTGTTACTGTGCACAGAATTCTGAATGATTTACGAAAGCAGCTATTAACTATTGTTGACGGAGAGAGATAAAATGTTCGGGAACGAAAAAGATTTTGAAAAAATCGTTGGCAGGCTAAATATCGATACTGAGCCGAATTCGTTCCACCGCGAAAAACTGCGGCAGAAAATGCTCTCCGTCTTTGAAGAAACAAAACAACAACCAAATAAGCAAACAACGCCTTTCGGCGTTATAAGGAGAACTTTAATGAGAAATCCAATTATCAAAATCGCCGTCGCAGCGACCGTAATAGTCGCGATAATGATAGGTTATACGTGGTTCGGTGGTTCGATTGACGGTTCAAATGCCGCCTGGGCCAATGTAGTTCGGCCTTTACTTTATGCCAAAACAGCAAGCCTCGATATTATTGTCGGTTCAGAGACAAATGGAACAGTAATTCACGATGATGTCATGGGCTCGCGTATTCGACGAACCGTTACCGGTATAAACGGTACGGATATCATTATCGATCTTGAGCAAATGCAATTACTATCTCTTGATCGAAACAGCAAAGGAGCTGTTTATATTCAATTAGACGGCCTCGGTGATATTCAGAATTATCTCGAAATACTACAGGATTTCGTCGTCAAGATACAAAATCAGCCGGGATTCCATGTGGAAAATCGAGGTCTGGAGAATTTAAACGGCCAGGATTATAATGTCTTCGTAGCAACCGTCGGCAACGATACGATTATTGTCTGGGCCGATCCCGAAACATCAATACCGGTACGAATTGAGCATCAGACCCCGAACATGCAAATTATCTGTGACAATTTACAATTCGATATCGAGCTGGACGAATCCCTGTTCAACATGGAGGTTCCTGAAGGTTACACGATTCAAAATTCCGGAATCGATTTCGGCAAAAACAGCGAGGCCGACTTTATCGAAACCCTGCGAATATGGGCGGAAGTAATCGAAGAAGGATATTTCCCTGACAGTATTAATCTCGAAGACGTGGTAAAGCTCGGACAAAAATTCGACCAGGGAATGAAACGCTTAAACATGTCGGAACAGGAACAGGTCCAAGTCGCTACAAAGTGGGGACAGGGCTTCGTGTTCATTCGCTTCTTCAAAGGTCAGGGGCAATGGCATTACGCCGGAAAAGGTGTAAAGCTGGGTGACGCTGATACGCCGATATTCTGGTACCAGCCCCAGGATTCCGAGACGTACCGGGTTATTTACGGCGATTTAAGTGTTACGGACATGGCACCGGAAAATCTGCCGCAATAAATTTACCCACCTGATTTTAACACGTTACAAAGGCCGGGCTTTTTGTCCGGCCTTTTTTTTACTCGACTAAATCGTTTTCGATTATTTTCAACCGAAGGATTTCGCGCGTCTCGTCGGTAATTTTCACCTGTTCACTTATTCGCACAGGCCAGAGCCAGATAATTTTTTCTTTGTCGGTGACGACGATAACTTTCTGCCGAATATTGTGCGGCACTTTTTGAGCAGTCAGAAATTTGCCGAGTTTTTTAACGCCCTTCCGCCCCAGGGGTGAAAATCTATCTCCGGTCCGGCGCAAACGGACTCTTAGCGGCGGCGTAATTTTATCCATGTCAAAGCATTCGATCATTTTTATTTTGCCGGCTTTTAATTTATCGCATTCCAATTCATCCAATTCAGTAATTTCTGACTCAATTAAATATTGACTAAACTGAGTCCTGCCGGGAATTTTTATGACTATGGATTCAGCTTTAGTCGATATTAGTGGGTTAAATTCCACCCCACAAGCTTTTCCCCGCCGGGCAAAAATCAAAGTATCATAATTACGAGCGGCAAGAAATCCACCAGGCAAATGTATTTTTCTGCCGATAACATTTTCTTTCGCCAGTTGCAGAATCTTATGATGAAGTTTTTGTGTTAAGTTTCTCTCGCCGCATCCGATGAAAGTTAAGCTTCGCCGAATCAGCTCAACTTGAATAGGCCGCGATTGCTCTGAAAATAATTCTAAATTCAAGACAACTTCTTCATTTGTGCAATCGGAAATCCCGGGCCATATTTTATTTGCACTATTACAAACGTTCTTATAGAATTTTCGTGCCGCAACGGACAAATCATAAAGATTTCCGACAATCGAACCGTTAAAATCCTCCTGCAATGCCGGAAGTAATCTATGCCGAATATAGTTTCTGGTGTATCTGCAATCGGCGTTCGTCAGGTCTTCTCGCCAGTTTAACTTGTTTTGAAGCAGATACTTAACAATCTCCTGCCGATCGACACAAAGTAAAGGCCTGACAAAACTTATATTTCCATCAAACATCCGCAGCGGCCAAATTCCCCCAAGTCCGCGAAAGCCCGTTCCACGAAGCATACGATGCAGAAGTGTTTCGGCATTGTCATCTTTTTGATGTCCGGTGACTACATGACTGCATTTATTTTCTCCAGCAATCTCGATAAGATTTTTCATACGCATCTTTCGAGCGGCGGTTTCTATTGACATTTTATTCTTCCGGGCGAATTCTCGAACATCGATACGCCTTGCGATCACGGTCAACTGAAATTTCGCCGCTTGTGCAAGAACAAATTCCTCGTCCTTATCTGACTGCTGTGCTCTTAACATGTGATTGATATGAGCACAGCATAATTTCGCTCTTAAAAGTCCGCGGGTTTTCAGCGTCATTATAACATGCAGGAGCGCTATAGAATCTGCTCCGCCCGAAACTGCCAACAGCACTCTTTCGGCATCGGCGAAGAGTTCGTTTGCTTTTATGAAATCCGCAACTTTTTTTTCGAGACCTGATAACATATTTACTGTTAAAACTTCCGCCAATAAAAGGTTGTCATAAAAAAACGGGCCTGATATTCAAACAGGCCCGCATTTTTTTCATAAGCTTATACCGATTATTAATGAATCTTAGCTTTCGCCGGTTTTTTCCAGGGCGCTGATTCGCTCTTCGGCAAAAGCTTTCCACTCCCTGTTACTATCATATCTGCCTTCTATCTTGACGGCCTCTTTGTAAAGCTTCAGTGCTTCATCGTTGCGATGCATCTGCTTATCCAGAATTCTTGCCGCCCTGAATCTCGCCGGATGAAGAGTGTCGGGATCCCATTTATACGCACACTCATAATACTCCTTGGCAATGGAGTAATCCTCAAAATACTCGGAAATCTCCCCTGCCATGTATGCCGCGTCGTCAATTTTGTCGCTGTTCGGGTATTTCTTAATTAAATCCTCGAATTTCCTGAGAGCCATTCGATATAAATCTTTATTAACAAAAAGCTTTAATCCAATTCCTCTCTCGGCCTGCTCTTTTTGTATTCTGGCATCTTCATAAAGAATATCCGCGTCCGGAATCTGAACCGTCTGGCGGTAATTTTTCTGGGCCACTACAGGAACGATATAGTTATATTGCGGCATAACATTCAGCGCCCTCAATTCCCTGTTGGCCCAGGACAGCTTGTCGTTATCGCCGGTCCTTGTGTAATACTTTACTAATAATTCGAGCCCCTGCCGATATGCCTGCCGATTGGCAACAATATTTTCTACAATATCAATTTCACCGGCGTCGGTCAGGTTTAGTTGCTGACTCGTACCTAACGACGGTTGAGTACGGGGCGGCAAGACGCGACTTACTCCGCTATTGGGATTCGTGCAGCCGGGTAAAATATATAATGAAACGATTAATATGACGGTACAAATTCTTTTTGCCATGATGGCCTCCTTTCAACTTCAAACCGTTCTTAAAGGTCGTTTTTTAGATTATGGAATATCAATTATCAACTAAAAGCCGTTTCGTCAAGAACAAACAATCAAAAATTTCATACTATTATCTCTATTTTACCTAAATCTTATAGATTTGCCGAATCAGGGCAAAACAATCAAAAATGAACGATTTTATAGGGTAAAAATCGAACAAAGTGCTATTGGCAGTCATATCTAAAAAATGGTTGACTTTTACCGCCTATTTGGGTATAATTAATCAAAATTCGGCGATGAAACTGGAAGGGGGTCTTCTAAACAATCGTCGTTTCATAGTGTCCTTTTCGCCAAAGTGAATATCTTTATGTGTTGGCAGAAAATTCCGTCACAGAAAACAATTGGGGAAGCATTAATATGAAGCCAAACAAAACGATATCTATTGTTATTGCCATTTTTTTATTGTACCTTCAGTTCGGTTGCGAAGAAGATGTTTCAACCCAGCAAAACTCGGGATCCGACTGGTTCAAGCAGATGACTACGCCGATGCAGTCGACATTTCAACGTTCAACCACTGCGCCCGCCGTCAAAAGAAGTCCGAAAATCACTTTCGACAAGCTTATCCACAATTTCGGCAATGTCGGACCTGCGACTACTCATATCTGCCAGTTCGGTTTTACCAATACAGGAAACGACACACTTGAAATAATCGAAGTCGAGCAGACCTGCGGCTGTACCCCTTTCGTTCTGTCCAAAAAAGAATACGCACCTGGCGAAAAAGGCTCGTTAAAAGTCGGATTTTTCTCGGATACACAAGTCGGCCCTACTTCGAAACCTATTTACGTAATCAGTAACGACGAAACAAATCCGGAAGTAGAGCTGGCAATAAAAGCCGATATTAAGGCAAAAATCGACTACGAGCCAAAAAAGCTGGATCTTTTGCTTATGCAACCCAACGGCAGTTGTCCGTCGATTACAATTTACAGTCTGGACAATAAGCCTTTTTCAATAACAAGTTTTAATTCCACCTACGAATGCGTGACAGCCGATTTCGATCCGTCAAAACAAGCGACCAAATTCGTTCTCCAGCCGAAAATCGATATGCAAAAACTCGAACGCGCCTTGGACGGACGTTTCGAGATTGGTCTTTCGCATCCCGAAATGAAGAAAATCAGCGGGACATTCAGCACACCTCCGAGATTCACAACAAGTCCGAGCGCAATCATGGTCCACCAGGCCAATCCTCTAACATCGGTGACGAAAAAAGTAAATATCATAAGCAACTACGGCGAGGATTTCGATATCGATTCGACATTATCACAAACGGGCGTTGTCAAGGCCATCAATAAAAGTAAAACCCGTGACGGTTATGAATTAGAGCTTGTAATAACACCGCCGGCAACAAACAACAAGGCAAGAGTATTCTCAGATATTTTTTCACTGAACTTAAGAGGAGCCGGAGAGCTCCAGATTTCGTGTAACGGATTTTATTCGGGAACAAAATCGAGCTCAACCAAAACAACCGTAAAAGCAAGAAAATGTAAATCATGCAAGCCGATACTAATAAACAAATGAAAATTTGAACCGGCACGAAATGGTTTATATTTCAGCATATTTGCGACGAACTCCTTTTCGCCTGCCGCAAGAAAATCAATTTTTTATTTTGTTGACGACAAAACGGAATCTTTCATCGCCGAGGCTTTCAACTTTCAGGCTCACCGTTTTTTTCTCACCTGACATACTATAAAGATCCGTCTTTACGACCCAGCTTCCGTCCGCTCCCAACATTCCATCTTTTTCGCTCGAGTTCGATATCCCCCTATGTTTCTCGACGGCAAGCAACCTATATGAAACAACATGTAACGGCTCACGCGAATTTATTATCCTCAACGCCACGGTCTGAATGTCTCCGTCTTCAAGCGGCTTGTAAAACAGCAACGGTTCATCCAGTCCTCTTTCCTCGACCATCTGTTTATCTATCTCGTCGATATTTATATAACCCGTCTTACGAAAAATCTCCTCACCTATCACAGCTTCGGCAAGGCTCTCATCTCCGAGCTTCTCGGCCAGATTCTCTATTTCCTGAGCTTTAATGTCATCCTGCTTTTCCGCATTTTGCATAGCCTTTGCCAGCATGAGCATCTGACGTCCTTTTTCCGGCTCGTTATGATCCACCAGGTAGCGAGTTTGCATAAGATATCCCTGCAGGGAAGGAGTGGGATCCTGCTCGATGATAGAATACAGACGATCATGCTGCTGAGGATCGTGAAAACTTTTCTCAAATGCAAGAAGCGTCTTAATCTCTACATCGCCGCTCAGCAATTTATCCATTGCTTCCTGTTTCCGTTCTTCGGTCCAGCACAACTGGTAATGCGCTATCATCGGAACTTCCGCCTTTATTTTCCGGGTATCCCCGGAGACAATCATATTCGCATCTGCCTCCCTTCTCCGCTGGCGATATATACATATTCGCTCATTGCCGTTACGCATCCTGATATATTCCTGGTCCTGATCATCCAATGTCCATCCGAGGGATTTTAATTCATCACAATAGGCATTCAGCGCATCTTCGGTTCTGCGTTCATCGATAAACTGCCATATCGTATCGTTATCTTTCAACAATCCGCTACCGGAAATCATTTGACGTACGTTACTGTCCTGAATAAAAGTAAATTCCGGCGGCTGGCGGTATGTCCCATAAAGCATTTCCGGCAACTGAGGCAATCGGCCGTATTTATTCAGTAAATCTTCAAACTGCTTCGTTATGGCTTTCGTAAGCTCGGAGGCAATATTATTCGCTTCGAGCTTATATTTCGCCTGGGGACTTTCAATTCCCATCATCGTACTTACATGGTTAATCTCGCTTTCGATATCGAATTTTATCGTCGGGCCCGATCTGTCTTCGAAAGAATACGATTGATTTTTAACCATCGAACTGCCGGCCCGACACTTTATGGTTGCATTGATGCTGCGACCGTGGAACAGCTCTTTTTCGCTGAACTGCGGCATATTAATCGTGATGTAAACATCCGGTAATGCAGCTCCCTGGACCGTGCAATTATCAGACGAGTAATATGCCACCTTATTGACGTAAGGCAGACGGAACAAAGACTTTTGAAATTCCCGAACCGCACGATCGAGCAAATGATTGGAATCATTGGAAATAATCAGAATATCCCCTATGCTCGTCCTCGCATCTGTTCCATCCGAGACCGAACAGTAGGTCTGAGCTTTATTGGAAGATTTCAAATAACCGATATATGGCTCAAACCTGAAATTCGAGCCGCTTAGGTCGTCGGTTTTATCCGCTTTGGCATCACTTAAAATCACAAAAGAGCGTCTTTCATAGCCGCCGATAGGTATCTCAAAAAGCACAAGTACAATACCGGTGCATAGCACCGCAAGAACAGAACCTAAACGAACGGGCTTCGGGTTATCGTCATTTTTTGCCGGCCGGAGTGCTATCCCAAAAATAATGTAAACAAGACTCAGAAGCGGATTAAAAAATACGAAAGTAAATAGCCAAAAAATCTTCGTACCCCATTTATGTCCGATTATCGGATAAAACCGCCGCTGATTCAGACAATATATCAGTAGCGCCGACCATATCACTAAATACAGTCCATTCAGAACATACCAAAGCATTAAAGTCACCTTTCACATAACCTTTGCTTTTCGGACCGACCAATACCGCTTTATGAAGCTATAAGACCTTTTATTTATAGTGGCTTACGTTTTTTCGGCAATTTTCCTGCCCGACTGAAATATTAAGACCAAAGACTGGCAATTAAATCCATAATAAGCCACGGCATTTTTTTTGAATTTTCAGCCTGTTAAACGCCTGCCAGCCCTGATATGACCATAGCTCGATATGGTTTAAAGCCCAAAAATCGGCTTTTTTGGCTATTTTTGAATAAATTAGGTTCGTGCCTCGGGCATAAATTTTCTTGTCTCGGTGTAGCTACAAGCGAAGCCGGATTCACTTATTCACTTGTCATAAAAGAGCTTACGCTAAAATTGGGTTCGTTTTCCATTTTTCCTTCTGGCTTCTATCTCCTTCATTCTGACTTCTGCCGTTGGGATTGGCTTCGTTTTTTCAAATAACATTGTTGGTCGTATGTGGTATGTCGTATGTAGTCTGTCGCATCACACATAGTCTTGTTTCATAAAGACTTACGATGTAGAAATAGCAAATATCAAATACAAAAGAGCAAAATGACATATCAAAATTAAAAATTGGTCTGTGAAAGACGTCGAATTCTTCTTAAAGCTGATAGGCTTAGATTTTAATATTTGAATTGTGGTTTTACATTTTGCGTTTTAGATTTTGAACTTCCTTATGTTTTTTCGCTGACTTGCCCCCCCTCTTATTTGATGATTCACTATTAAATTGTAGAATCATATTTTATCGACTTACGGCAAAATTTCAAGAAAAATCCGCCTTTATCGGCGAAAAATGACCTTGAGACGGCACTGTTCATGCATACCCAAAAAGAATAATCCTACGAATTCAATCAGAAATAACTAAAAGCATGACAAATCCACTTATCACACCGGACTTTCACATTTGCTTTCGTGATAAATCCGGCTTATAATAAAGCTATAAATGTGAGATAATAAGACCAATCTTCTTGTGAGACGGAAAGAGAATACATAGGATAAATTCACACTGTAAATCAGAGAGAAATTATTATGCCATCAGAAACCGAAAACAATAATAACAGGATGACAGATGCCCCACTCAAAGATCCCCTTTCATATCGGCAAAACTCTGTGAATGCCGGCGAATTGCACTGTCCTTTGTGCGGCGGTTTTGTGGGGCGGAAATGGGTCATTATCTGTCTAATCAACTTTATTATATTTTTTTTCTTCGCCTTTATGTCATTCATATTTCTACAATTCGGTTCATTAGTAAAGCTAATCCTATTCCTAATCTGTACAGGTATTACCATAATCTCATTATTTGCCCTACCTATTACCTTGGCGATGGCCATAGCAGCGAGGCCTCGCTGCCGGCTCTGCGGGCATCGTTTCTGGCCTGCGTCCGGGATTTCAAATTCCGCCGATAACGAACGCTTTCCAGCAAGGAATGCAGTTATCGGCAGCGCGATTCTCCTAATATCTTTTGGTATCGTAGTAGCTCTGGTTACCAGTATCCCCGGCAGGGAAATGTTAGGTGTAACACTTATAATTGCCAGCTGGATTATTATGGCAGGACCAGCTTTAGGTACGGGCCTTATAGCACAGGCTGTTCTATGGCGAACGATTCGCACCCGAATAAACAATTCAACCAGAATGGGCACTTTTCTACTGCTACCCGTCATAGTAATTGTCGCCGGATTCCTCGCTTTGACAATGTACTATCGAAGCGTCTGTGTCCACAAGTACAACCCACTGGCCAGGGCATCACAAAGCCTCGCATGGTGCAATCTGGCACCACTACCTGAATCTGCACGCGACGTCCAAGTTTATACTCTTCGTTTCTTATTCGTAGGTAAAGATTATCTACGCTTTGAAGCGGCCCCTGAAGATATCGAAAGGTTTCTAGACGATTCGCCTGGTTTGGATGGGATTACGTGCCATACATACTCGAAAGAGAAAATGAGACTCGCAACTTCGGATATAAGACTAACCTTCTCTTTTGTAAAAAAAGACGACGAACACGAATATTTCTATCCAGTCAGCCGCACACCAGCCTGGTATAATGAAGAAATCCGAGGTAAGGGCAGGTACTTCGAGCTTAGTGAAGGGCAAACCAGTTGGATTGGGGAATTGATTGTCGATGACGAAAAACATATTGTCTATATCCATAAGGCAAAATAGATAAAATTGTTTCAAAAGGCCCTCAATTTAAGACTTCTTATTGCCTGTTTCATAATTGTCGTAGCAGATATGAAATAAGAAACCTTTCAACTTTCCGCGAAAACTGATAACATCCATGTTTTGTCGATAAGGCAAGCTCGTTTTGCAAATAAACAGCAGGAAAATATATGTTCGAAGAAATGGAAAAAATTAACGCTCGTCCGAAGCCGTTCGAGTATTACACAGCCGGAGATTTATGGACGGATAAGCATACATCGAAGATGATGCTCAGTTACCACCTGAACACCGACGTAGATATTTCTTCACGGAACGAGAAATTTATCAATCGCTCGGTTGACTGGATAACGGCACAATTCGGCGTCAAATCAGGAACGAAGATAGCGGATTTCGGATGCGGGCCGGGATTATATACGGCAAAACTTGCTCGTAAGCAGGCGGATGTAACAGGAATAGATTTTTCAAAGAGGTCTATCCAGTATGCAAAGCAGGCGGCGCAGAAAGATGGCCTTTCAATCCGTTATGAAAACAAGAACTACCTGGAATTTGAAACCAAAGAGCGATTTAATCTTGTCCTGATGATAATGTGCGACTTCTGCGCACTCAGCCCGTCCCAAAGGGCAAAGATTCTGAACATTTTCCGTGAAATTCTCGAACCGGGCGGCTCTATACTGCTCGATGTATATTCTCTGACGGCTTTCGAGAAGCGCAAAGAGACTGCAATTTATGAGGAAAATCTCCTCGACAGCTTCTGGTCGCCCAACAAGTACTACGGATTTCTTAATACGTTCAAATACGAAAAAGAAAAGGTAGTACTCGATAAATATACGATAATCGAAGCGGCACGCACATGGGTCGTCTATAACTGGCTGCAATATTTCAGCACCGAAACGCTGGAGGCGGAATTCACAGAATGCGGATTCACTATCGAAAAGCTTTATTCAGACGTTGCAGGCTCTCCATACAGTCCGGAAACGGAAGAATTTGCCGTAGTTGCCAAAAGGGCATAAAAGTGCACAAAATTATTATCCCGAACCAAGCCGAATAAAACATCTATGTCGAATTCTGTCCTTCACGAATGTCCATCTTAAACTGCCGGGGCATAGCGATAGTTCCGGTCCTGGCGACGTTTTTTATGCCGTAAGGCCTGCACATATTGATAAATGCCTCGATTTTAGCTTCGGGGCCGCTGACTTCAATCATAATGAACTTTTGACCGATATCGACAACCTTCGCCCGGAAAACTTCTATCAGTGCAAGAATTTCCGGCCGCTTTTCCGGTGGAGCTGAAACAACAATGAGCATCAAGTCACGCGCAACGACCGGCTGGCCGACAAAATCCTGAACCTTCACAACCGGGACTATCTTCGCCAACTGCTTTCGAACCTGCTCGACAACCCTGTCGTCGCCGATAACGACTATTGTCATCCGGCTTAGATCCGGGTCCTCTGTCCGTCCGACGACAAGCGAATCGATATTAAAACCACGTGCGGCAAACATCCCGGCAACATGAGCGAGAACACCGGGTTTATTTTCAACTAATGCGCTTATTATATGCTTCATTTTGAATTTCACTTTCAAATTTAAATCATATCAATCTTTCAAGTATGTCAAGCCCGTCCATTTCGCTGAGGCTTTTTCCCGCCGGAACCATCGGCCAGACGTTCTCTTCGGCCTCGACCCGGAAATCGACCACGCACGGCTTTTTTTCCGCCAGCATCTTCTTAACTGCGCCGGGAACATCGTCCTTTTTCTCGACCGTCATGCCGACGGCGCCCATTGCTTTTGCAATCGCCTCGTAGTCGGGATTCTTCAGATAGCTCTTTGAATAACGTTTGCCATAGAAAAGCTCCTGCCACTGCCTGACCATTCCCATATACCCGTTGTTCAGGATGCAGACTTTTATCGGCAGATTATGCTCGACCGCCGTGGCAAGCTCGGTCATTGTCATATTAAAACTGTGGTCACCGTCGATGTCAATAACAGTAGCCCTGGGCTTTGCCACCTGCGCGCCGATAGCGGCTGGCAGACCGAATCCCATTGTTCCGAGTCCGCCGGAGCTTATAAACTGCCGCGGCTCGATGAACTTATAGAATTGTGCGGCCCACATCTGGTTCTGGCCGACGCCGGTCGTTATGACGGCTTTATTGGTCGTCTGGCGGCAGATTTCCTCGATAACATACTGCGGCTTAATCGTCGTTGAGTTCTGGTCGTAGCGGAACGCGAATTTTTTCTTCCATTCGGCGATTTTCTTAAACCAGTCTTCTCTTTCCTGATATTCGACCTGCTGAGCCAGCTCACCAAGAATTATTTTAGCATCGCCGACGACGGGAATATCGACACGGACGTTCTTCGAGATGCTCGAAGGATCGATATCTATATGTATCGTCATGGCATGAGGAGCAAAGGTTTCGATTTTGCCGGTGACCCGGTCGTCAAAACGAGCACCGACGGCAATAAGCAAATCGCACTCCTGAACGGCGTAATTCGCATACGCCGAGCCGTGCATACCGAGCATATCGAGAGACTCGGGCTTTCTCTGGTCGTAACTGCCCAGCCCCAGTAACGTCATCGTGACCGGAATATGTGCTTTTTCGGCCAATTCTCTTAATTCCTTAGCGGCGTTGGCGGTAATTACACCGCCGCCGACATATAAAACCGGCCGTTTCGATTTATTTATCGCTTTCGCGGCGGAAGCAACCTGTTTAGCGTGTCCTTTGGCAAAAATACGATAGCCCGGCAGCTTCATCTCGCTCGAATCCTTGGCATTGTATTTAGAAACCGCCACATCGACAGGCAAATCAACCAATACCGGGCCGGGACGACCGGTCGAAGCGATATGAAACGCCTCGCGGATAGTTCTGGCCAGGTCCTTTATGTCCTTGACGATGCTGTTATATTTTGTAACAGGACGCGTTATACCAGTAGTATCCGCTTCCTGGAAGGCGTCGTTACCTATCAACTCCGTACGAACCTGCCCTGTAAGGGCGACCATAGGCACAGAATCCATCATTGCCGTAGCCAGACCAGTTACGAGGTTGCATGCGCCCGGGCCGCTGGTAGCTACGATAACGCCGACTTTGCCGCTGGCGCGGGCATAGGCGTCGGCCATGTGGCAGCCGCCCTGCTCATGACGCGGCACAATAAAGTTAATCGGCGCATCATATAATTTATCGAACAAAGGCAGCACAACTCCGCCGGTATAACCGAACATTGTCTCAACACCCTGTTCGATGAGTGTATCAACGATGATTTGCGCGCCTGTTTTAACTGCGGATTGACCGGCTGAACCAGCCGAACGACGAGACTTGGATGCCATTATATTTTCCTTTCCTGATAAACATGAACGAGGTCCCGTAATACAACACAAGTAAAACGGCAACCCCAAAGTTATTCCGGCCAATTCTGGCTCTAACGGGCACTTCCGGCGAATTAATCGTCTCTATTTCCAGAGCCGACCAAATCTCCCGGAGATTCAAAACCCTGCCATAATTCCGTAACCACGGCTTCCGCCGCGTCTCAGGGCCGTATTTGCACGTTCTCATACAAATACTATGGTATTATACAAATACCGATTGTTTCTTGTCAATTATTTATTTTCGACAATTTATATCATTGCAAACAGTTTTTTTCACATTTTCTCCCAACAAATGCTTTTCCGTCGCGTAAACACAATAAAAAACTGGTAAAAAAACATAGATTTGAATATAATCACAAAACTAAAAAACAAACTCCAAAACCTTTAACAGGAGATTCTTATGTGCGAACAATGCGGTTGCGGCGAAACTAAAGACGAAAAAACGATGGAAGAAAAGGTCAAAGAAATAATCGAGACCATTCGAGCCAGTCTGCAAAGCCACGGCGGCGATGTCGAGCTGGTCGGCATAGACGAGGATAATACCGTTAGTGTCCGTCTTCAGGGAGCCTGCCAGGGCTGCCCCGGAGCCACGATGACAATGAAAATGGGAATCGAGAGAATACTAAAGGAAAGAATTCCCGAGGTCAAACAAGTCGTCGCCGTCAAATAAACGCAATTTGTTCAATTCCCGGAACGTGCAGAGTTGATAATATCTTCCGGCCTGAGAAGGCGGAAGATATTTACATAACCCCGTTTCCAGCCAACCTGCCCTACAAACAGATATGGCGGTGCATCTTTCGGATTTGCCAATTGGGCAATGTTTTTATCCAAACCGAGCCTGCGATAACGATCACTGAATCTTGGATTTGATCCCTCCCTCGTCGCCCAGACAACATAAGTAATATTTTGCTCGTAGCAGGCTTTTGTAAATTCCGCCGGACTGTCGGCCTGCGGCAAACCAACTATATCATCGGCGTATTTTTGAGCATATATTCCAACCACCTGGTACATATACACACCCATTTTTTCGCCGGGCTGAGCGTTGTCGATGTACCAGTCCGCCAATTGCCTGAATTCCTTATCTCCCTGCCCGTCACCAACACGACCAACAAGTGCGAATTGATTCGAGACGATAACCAAACAGAAAAATGCCAATATACACAGCTCGCGCGCCAGAAACCTCGCTCTGTAAATGTAAATCCTTGCGGCAAAAATCAGCCCGCCAAGTAGCATCGCTATCCAGGGCAAAAAAGCAGACTTCGGGCTGACCTCGGATATTTTAATCATGCCCGGGACGAGCAAAAAAAGCCAAATCAAACAAAAAAGACCGAATACGGCCTGCAAAATAATCACAATAACTCTGGGAATCCTGCCGTTGCCGTCAACTATTTTCCAGATGCCCTGCAATCCGAGCAGACATATCAACAGCGCTATCCAGAAAATGGTCGTGTGAAATCTTTGGAGCGGATACGGATAACGAGCGTGAAGAATAAAGTATGGCACGAAAAATATCAACAGAGCCAGAATCTGCCACTGCCGCTTCCAGAGGCCGTAAAATACCCCGGATGCAAAACCCAATCCGGCAATGATTTTACTGAAACCGAACAGTATTCTTGCCGCTTCGGCTCCGTTTGCCCTGAACAAAGGGTAAAAACCCACGGACCAAAGCAGCCGCATATGCATAATAATTCCGGTCCTGTCTTCCACGGATTCAGTGAATGACGCCGCATAATTTTTTGTGAATACGGCAAGATAATTGCCTTTCTCCGGGTCCCAGTTGAGTAAAAGCCCTATCAACCAGATAATCAATGGAACCGTCGCCAAAGCCGAATAAACAAACGCACGAATCCGCTGCGGCCTGCTCCTGCGATAAATCATATCCATCACAAAAGCGGCCAAAATCAGTGCCGCCCCTTCATAGCGAACCATCGTGGCAACGGACGCAGCCACAAAGCACCAGCTCGAACGCATAAAAATAAGATAAAAAGTCAGCAGGATGAAAAACATCAGCGATGTTTCTATAATCGGTTCGGTGAGCATGTATATCACCCAATAATTTAGAATGGCGATTATCGCAAACCAGATAGCCGCCCTGCCGACTATTTTTCTGCCGATAAGGTACAATAAAACGAGATTCAGAGGATGAAGTATCGCGTTGAGAAGCCATCCCGCTGTCAGGTCCGGATGGTTCCCGCCGACAATATACGACAGCGAAGCCTGTAGAAACCCCACCACCGGCGCCTGCATAAACCGGCTTGGGACCTTAAACGACAACAGCTCGTGCCCGATCCGGACAATATCCGGGAAATCCGATATAGGGACAATCTTATGGCCGAAATATATCACCGACTGATAAACACCGAAGAGAATAAACGCCGCTACAAGGAAAATATCGAAATATCTTTCCCTTCCGTGCATTTGCTCGATTTCCGCCGGACTCAAAGTCTCAATCGATTTCGACTTCTGCACGTTCGCGGCAGGTCTTCTTCTCGGCTTGTGAATTTTCTGCTTGCTCATTTTAATTAACTGACCTTTTGCAATACTATTGTCTGGAACATCCCCAGTAAATTATTCAGCAGCGACAGAACGCATTCCAACGTCTTTACCGGCATATAAGCGAAAGAAGGAACCAACTGCCGCAACGTCAGGCCGCCGCTAAGGAGATACCGAAAAGGTGTATGATTATATATTTTCACAATTTTCAATGACGGAAATTCTTTTTGGAATATCTTTCTATCGCGTGTAAAGATTATCCAGGGCATCGCGCCGTTTGCATGTGAAAGTCTGCCGGCTTTAGTAAGCTCCCAATCCGCACGAACATCGAAAGGTTCGTGGTGAAAGTTTTTATAAACGAATCTCGACCAGGGTGTATTTGCCGGCTCAATCATAACAATTCTGCCGCCGTTTTTGAGACAACGCATCGCTTCGGCGAAAAAAACTCTCGGCTCGGTTATGTGATGAAGAACATCAATCATAAAAAAAGCATCGACGCTCGCCCGCTCGAATGGCATCTCAAGGGCGGAAAAAACTCTATCGACGTTCGGCACTTCGAGCACTTCGGATGTAATCGCGTTTTTTAACACTTGCTTAATAAAACCGCCGCCGCTCCCAAGCTCGACAAGAGTCTTACCTTGGGTATCCGGCACATTTTCCGCGAACTGCCTGTAGAAATCAATATAGAGCCTCCTGAGAAACGGCTTTTTTCGAATAATTTCGGCATGAAGAACCGTCACGGCAGGAGCATCGAGATTCTCAATCTCATGCACTTCGGGAAGTTTTAGCCATTCCAATAGTTTCATTCTACGTTCTGATTTTTTATAAAATGCCCCACCTCATAAACATCGCCGAATATCGAAGGCGTGCTTTTCATCCGGATAACTCGTTTTTTTTCCAAGACCGACGCGGCGGCATCGAGCACATCATTTTCCGTGGAAAAATGGTGCTCGCGTATTTTACAGCCCAGCAACCGAAACATAAATACCATAAACGCCCGCTCAATCGGGACGCCGTATATTACCTGCCCGCCCGGCCTCAAAACGCGGCGAATTTCCCTAAAAGCCTTAACCTGCTCGGCAGGCTTTAGGTGCTCAAGAATACTAATCAGCAAAACAGTGTCGAAAAAATCGTCCTCAAAGGGCATCGACAAAACACTGCCGTTTTGCAAATGAGTTTGGATATGCTTTGCCTCGAATAAGCCTGCAACCTGCTCAACGGAAGCATTGAGGTCAAGTCCGTGAATTTCCTCGTACATCCGGCTGAGGTTGAGAAATGTCACGCCGGAGCCGAATCCCACCTCCAGCACGCGCGGGCCGCCCGTACATTCGGCCAGACACAGCTCGATTCTTCGCTTGTACATTTTTCCCAGTACCGGCCAGAAATAAAAACGCAGAGGGTCATCGCGATTCACACCGACATATTCACTGTGCGGCAGAAGTTCGAGTCTGACTGAAGCGGTTTCTCGCGGAGCATTCATTATTCTAACGGACTTTCCCCAGCCACTTGATTTTCTTAAACGCTATCCAGCTCATTTTCAGCAGAAGCCAGCCATGCCTGAACCGGCTGATGTTAGTCGTGCCGTAGGCTCTCGCCCGGTAGGTGACAGGAACCTCGACAACCTTCAGGTTCTGTTTGACCGCACCGAATATAAGATCGAAATCTCCGAATGGGTCGAAATCGCCGAAGTAGGAGCGATTAGCCACTATCAGCTCGTAATCACTCCGGCGAATCATTTTTGTGCCGCACAGGGTGTCTTTGAATCTCTGGCCCAGCAGCCAGCTAAACAACGCCCCGAAAAATTTGTTTCCGAGAAGATTGAGAAAACGCATCGCTTCCTTTTCCATCGGATAAACAAGCCGGGAGCCGTTGATGAACTCGCCTTTGCCGTCACGAAGAGCACTGTAGAATTTCGGCAAATCTTCCGGCGGAGCCGTCAAATCCGCGTCCTGGATGACAAGAATATCTCCGACAGCGGCGGCAAAACCTTTCCGCACAGCATCACCTTTGCCTACACCGTCGCCCTGATGAATCAAACGTATTTTTCGCTGCGGATATTTTTCAATCTGACGCTCGATTTCTTCGGCGGTGCCGTCGGTACTGTTTCCGTCAACGAAGATTATTTCCGTTTCACGGCCCATCTGCGGAATGCGTGTCACCGCCTCTTCGATATTTCCCCGCTCGTTCCTGCACGGCACCACGACCGAAACGGTCAAATCCTCATCCGGGACTGTGGCTGTGGCCGGCCGAGCTATTACAAGATAAACAAGATTAAAAAAACGAAATACCGGCAGTAATGAAAGAAAATAGTTGCACAAAGTCGTCAGAGGAGGAATTCGCTTGGGCATCAGCAAGTAAGAGGTCCTGCGGATTTCATCGAAACCGCTTATATTAAGCAGATTTGCAATATCATCCGGCGCAAGCCAGTTCTGATACGGATATGGCCGGCGAATCCCCAGCATCGTACCCAAATTTAAAATACCCTCCCATAAATAATTGTAATAAGTTATTACAATCCGGGTATTTCCGTCCGTAAGCGGCTTAATACGTTCCAATACCTGTTGAATATCACGCCATCGCCCGAGAGAGTTGCAGATAAGAACATAATCGAATTTCTCATTGAGCTTCAAATCGTGCGGATCCGTTGTGTAAAAGTTCAAGTGAGGAAAACGTTTTTTTGCCAGCTCTATCTGTTGAGAGTCTTCGTCAATTCCGACACCATACGCTGGCTCGACCGCGGCGAGAAGATCGCCGCATTCACAGCCGATGTGCAAAACCCTGCTATTGGGGCGAACCACAAATTTATATATTCTGTCAAGCCATTTATAATAATAAAAATTGCGTCTTCGCCAGGCCGGCATCAACTTTTTTGCCGCTTTCGCCTCGTCGTGTCCGTTTGAATCAACCGTTTTTTGAGATTCGTCCGTCATTGCTTATTCGTGCCGCAATTCAGGAGCCGTAGAATGCTGCCGGAATCGGGTTTCTCTATTACGCCTTTCTCGGTTATAATAGCTGTTATATCACCCGCCTCAGTGACATCAAAAGCAGGATTGCATGCGCCGACACCCGGCGGAGCAATTTGCGTACGGGCAAATTGCGTGATTTCTTCGGCTGCTCTCTGCTCGATTAAAATTTCTTTGCCGCTTTTTATGCTCAAATCGAACGTGCTCGAAGGCGCGGCGATATAAAACGGCAGTCCATGCTCTCTTGCAAGAATACTCAGGCTGTACGTACCTATCTTGTTGGCCGTGTCACCATTGGCGGCGATTCGGTCCGCACCGGTAATAACCGTATTTATTTTACTCTGTTTCATCATCCAGCCGGCCATATTATCACATATAATCGTCACGTCAATACCGGCCTGTTTCAATTCCCACGCCGTCAGGCGCGCGCCCTGCAACAACGGACGTGTCTCACACGCATAAACTCTGAACTTCTTTTTGTTTTTATGCGCCTCGAATAATACGGACAAAGCCGTCCCCTGCCCTGCCGTGGCAAGCGCCCCGGCGTTGCAATGCGTCAAAATCCCGTCGCCTTCATTGATAAACTTTTCGCCGTTCTCGCCTATACGCCGACACATATCCACATCTTCCCGGCAAACAGCATTCGCCTCGGCGAGTATCGTTTCACGCAAAGCTTTTGTAGTCGCATCCGGTCGGTCATCGACAAACTTCTGTGCCGTCGCTTGAATTCTCTCCAGCGCCCAGAACAAATTCACGGCAGTCGGACGAGACGAAGCTAAATACCTGGCATAACGAGATAGTATTTCCAATTCCCGCCGTGGGTCGTCGGAATCAGAAGACTTTTGCAAAGAAAGCACGAGTCCGTAAGCGGCACAGACACCCAGGGCCGGTGCTCCGCGAACGGCAAGAGTCTTTATCGCCTCGAAAAGAGTCTCAACATCCCTACATTTTAATTTGACAAAATCAGCCGGGAGCTTGCGCTGGTCCACGATTTCCAAAAAACCGTCTATGCCACCAATCCATTCAAGCGCTTTTACAATCATAACCTAATTCTCTTGATTCCGGGCCTTATCTCTATAAACGAAAAAACCGGCGGGAATCAGACGTAAATTTTCCCTTCCCTGTAATCCTGCCATGCAGGTTCGAACGCTTTCCTATCAGTCGGGGCCGGCCGTAATTCGATTGTCCTGCTCCGGAAAAGCTCCGGCGAGCTTTCGTCGTACTCGATCTGCAGAATAGAGCTTCTTAACGATTCGTTCTCAGGTTTGAATCTTAAAGCTCTGCCGGTAGCCTTGTCAATGACATCGGGATGTATTTCTGTGCCGCCCTCGGAAAGAACCAGGTGCGAACCGCGTGAACCGCCGCCCTGTTTCAGTAATTCCACGACAGCTTTTAGAAAACCGGCGCCGGCCAAAGCCAGATGTCCGGCCTGTATCGCCGCAATCAAATCCTTTTTATCCTTCGAGCAGAAACCTTTTTGCCGGATGGCCACGCAAAGTTCTACGGCTTCTTTCAAAGCCTTCTGCGCATCGTTCAATTCACGAATATGGCCGCCGGAGGCCGTCATGCGGCTGCGTATTTCTTCCAAAATCAGCTTCGGATTCAATCCTTCCGGGCTTAAATACATTTGAAGTTTGTCAATAACCTCGTCGAGCTGTTTTTCAATCTCTGGCTCCTGAGCCAAATAATCAGGCAGTTCTGTCCCGTAAACGTTCACGATATATTCGGCCGCACGAAGACCTCCGGTCTGACCGGCATTTAGTGCGGAACCGCCGGGTCGCTTCACGCCGTGCGTGCCGGCCATTTCACCGATGATAAAAGCATGGGCGATATTGGACTGCCACCATTTATCCACGGCAAAACCACCGTTGTTATGCTGCGCACAGACCGCGATTTCAAGCGGCTCGGAATATAAATCTATTCCATGCTCCTTATATATTTCGATAGCGGGAGTATTCATGTACGCCAGGCGTTCTATCGGAGTTTCCTGAAGAGCGCCGGCTTTTTGCAGATACTCTTTGGCTTCCGGTTCGAGAGCGTCGATATCGAACTTATCCATTGATGCGCTGCCGATCGGATTATGCAGAAAATCCATGTAAACGCGGCGTCCCTTTTGTGTTTCGTTGAACACAAGGATGTCGATTAACGACGATTTCAGATTTTCGATACGCTGCGGGTCGAAGGGCCATTGATATCCTTTAAGGAAAATATTCGTTGCCATTTTGCTCATGGTCGGGAAGAAATCCGTCAGAAATTCCTTCTCGTCTTTGCCTTTGGCGTTCGTGCTGAAAATTCGCGGCACGGCCTGCATATATGTCCCGGAGACATTCCAGCGGAATTTTATACTTGCCAGGCCAAACTGTGACTCGGTCAGATTCGCGCCGACAAGACCAGCTTTTAACGCCAGGCCGTGAATTCCGACCTGCCCTTTGGGATACACAGAAGTCTTGAACAGCTCGCCCGGGCCGCCTGCGGCAAAAACAATATTTTCACCAAAAAAGACATTGACGGCGTAATTCGTGGTATCTATTTTTTTCTTATCGACAGTGACAATACCGACGATACGTTTCGCCTGGCCTGAGCCTATAGTTATCAGGTGAACGGCTTCCTGCTTGTCGTGAATTTTTACGCCGTATCTTTTTAGCTGCTTTTGCAGACACTCGCTCATAAACCTGCTCGTTTTAGGCCCGGCGGAAGTCGCTCGCTCGTAAGGGTCGTGGTCGGTTTTGTATCCTATGAATGTGCCGGAAGAATCCGTGGGGAAAGGCACTCCCGTCTGAACCAGGTGATAAAACTCACGAAGCGAGCCAATCGCCTCGATAAGGGCGGAATCACCGTGACAGCAGCCGGCAGCCGTAAGAGATTTGGCAAATTCCTCGGCACTGTCGGCAACGTCCGGGCTTGTACCTATTTTGTAATATGTCTGCTTGTCGGAGCCGCTCATTCGAGATGCGCCAAGTCCTAGACCCGCCGTAACTACGGCAATTTTTTCCTTCGGATTCTTTACGCCTTTTTGCTCCATAAAATCGCACATATGCACGGCACAATTCATCCCAGCCGCTCCTGCCCCGACAATAATTGTATTATAACGATGAAAAGTAAGTGTCTGGTTACCTATTTGTCTTGTCTCCATAAATTTTCTCCAATATACCTATAAGTAAAAAAGTGCCTAAAGTTAAAAGTGTCTAAAGTACCTGAAGTTCAAATTATAACTTTAGTTCCCTTTCAGGTTAAAGTTTCTGCCGGTCGTCTGGCTAATCTCTTCGAGCGTCGCCTTCGCGAAATCAATGTCCGGATATTTTTCCCGGCGAAGATTGTCTATCAAATGCTTTATCGCCGTCAGCTCTCTCGCCAAAAGCTCATAGTCCTGTTCGTCGACGATTTTTTTCAAAGTCGCTTTTTCAATCATGCTGAGCGAGCCGCCCAGAACAAGAACTCCGGCATCGATATAATCCGGAATGTTTTCGGCGTTGGTTCCGCCGGTCGGCACAAGACTGATGGTTTTATGGATGGCCGGGTCTATTGCTTTTACGAACGCCGGGCCGCCTAATTGTTTCGCCGGAAATACCTTGCAAAGATTCGCCCCTTTTGAATACTGGCTCACTACTTCGGTGGCCGTGCCGCAACCCGGAATTATCGGAATCTTGCCGGCGTATTTTTTATAGCCGTCGTCACTAAAATTTACGGCAGAAACGAGATAGGACGCGCCTGCGTCAACGACCTGGTCCACCGACGGCAACGGATCGTTCGGATTTGCCTTATTGTATATATCGAGCATATCGGGGAAGTCGATCAAACTTGCCGTACCAGCGGCAAAATCCGGCAATTCCTTACGCAAACGCGATAGCTTTTCCAAAGGCTGATTTATCCGGCAGGTTACCTCCATATTATTGATGCCGGCTTTGATAAGGGCCTGAGCGGTTTTTACAATATCGAGCTTGTTCTGATTGAAAACGAGAATAAAACCGTCTTTTAGTAGTGTTTCGATTGTGTTCTTTATATCCATAACTTCTTCTCCCATGTGTCGAAAGTTTCAAGTGCCTAAAGTTTACAATGTCTAAAGTAAAAAATAATTCACTCTTACTCAATTTAGGCACTTTAGTTCATTTTAAAACTTTAGCCCACTTTCACAGTCTCCTGAAATGAAAGCCACCGTCAACATTTATAACCTGGCCGGTCGAAAAATCGAGCCTGCCTTCGGCGATTGCACCGACGGCCTTGCCGATATCTTCCGGCTGTCCCCAGCGTTTAATCGGAGTCAAACCTTCCGCAATGAGCTTGTCGTATTTGTCTTTTACCACGCTGGTCATGTCGGTCGCAATTATGCCGGGCCTGATTTCGAATACCCCGATACCGAATTCGGCCAATCTGTCCGCATAGAGCATTGTCATCATACTGACACCGGCTTTGCTGACGCAATATTCGCCGCGGCCCGGAGAGCTGGTATAAGCCGACATCGAGCTTGTGTTGACAATCCGGAAAGACCGCTCGGGATGCTCTTTTTGCTGGGCGATCATCCAATTGGCAACTTTTTGAGTCAGAAAGTACGGGCCTTTCAGGTTGATTCGCA
>JAFGBG010000156.1 GCA_016933295.1 Sedimentisphaerales bacterium
ACGATTCAGTAGCATTCTTCTCCTCTGCGAAAACAACTAATGAAGAAAACTACCTGATGATGAAATTAGCCAGGGCAGTCTTTAAAACAAACAATGTTGACCATTGTGCAAGGCTTTGTCACTCTTCAACGGTCCTTGGATTAGCGGCAACATTCGGATCCGGTGCAATGACAAATTCCATCTCTTGCATGGAGCAGGCTGATTGTATTCTGGTTACAGGTTCAAATACTACTGAGCAGCATCCTCTAATCGGTTCGAGAATTATCGAAAATGTTACTAAAAGAGGCGCAAAGCTCATCGTTGCCGATAACCGCAGGATTCGACTCGCCCGCCTGGCGGATATCCATGTCCGCTGGAAAAATGGAACGGATGTCGCTTTTCTTAACGGTATTATGAATGTAATTATAGCCGAGGGTCTGGAAGATAAGGAGTTTATCAAAACCCGTACCGAAAATTATGAAGAATTAAAGAAAACCGTTGCGAATTATACGCCGGAAAAAGCCGCTGAAATTTGCGGTATTACACCTGAAGAAATTGTTAAGGTCGCCCGGATGTTCGCAAAAGCTGAAAAAGCCATGATTGTCTATTCGATGGGTATTACTCAGCATACTCATGGCGTTGATAACGTAAAGAGCTGCGCCAATCTGGTGATGCTTACAGGCAATGTTGGATTGCCCGGAACGGGCGTCAATCCTCTTCGCGGCCAGAACAACGTTCAGGGTGCATGCGACCTTGGTGCATTGCCTAATGTTTACAGCGGTTATCAAAAAGTGACCGATCCCGATGCAAGGGCTAAGTTCGAGAAGGCCTGGAACGTGACAAATCTGCCGGGAGAAGTAGGTCATACAGTGACAACTGCGATCAATGCCGCGGCGGACGGCCAGCTCAAAGCTCTGTATATTATGGGTGAAAATCCAATGATGTCCGATCCGGACCAGAATCATGTTCGAGAGGCACTCGAAAAACTGGACTTTGTCGTAGTTCAGGATATTTTCCCATCGCCTACGACCGAATATGCCGATGTGATTTTACCTGCCGCTTCCTACGCGGAAAAGGACGGCACTTTTACATCGACTGAGCGAAGGGTACAGCGGGTTCGCAAGGCTATCGAACCCGTTGGCCAGAGCCGGGCTGATTGGGAAATTCTCTGTGATGTCGCGCGGCGGGCGGGCTATAAAGGAATGAAGTATAACTCGGCCGGCGAAATTATGGACGAAATCACTACCGTAACTCCGATTTACGGCGGAATGAAATACAGCCGCATTGATAAGATTGGTTTGCAGTGGCCCTGTCTTGATAAGGAGCATCCTGGCACACCGATCCTGCACTCAGGCAAGTTTTCTCGCGGTTTAGGACTTTTCAGTCCTGCCGAATATAAACCATCTGCAGAACTGCCCGACGAAGAATATCCCATGGTACTGTCAACGGGTCGATGCTATTTCCACTTCCACACCGGGACGATGACCAGGCGGTCACGATTACTGGATAGAGAAGAACGTTTTCCATATGTTGAGATTAATCCCCAAGATGCCAAAGAGCTGGGAATCAAAGACCGTTTTTGGGTATATGTGACGACTCGACGAGGTGAAGTTAAAGCTATGGCTCATGTGACCGATGTGGCTAAAAAAGGCGTTTTGTTTATGCCATTCCACTTCGAAGAAGGTCCGGCAAATCTCTTGACAATAAATGCTTTGGACCCGGTCGCAAAGATTCCGGAATACAAAGTATGTGCCGCAAAGATAAGGAGCGCTTAATGAAAATATTAACAATAAAGCAAATAGAATCGTTTTTAAGATCGATAGAATCCGATTATGATGTGCGAGTGCCGACAAAGCTGCACGATGATTCCAGAACTTTGGGCAAGCTTGACAAAGGTTCGTTAGCTATTGCCGGCGGACGCATACCCCAGAAGATTACTAATGTGTTCTTCCCTCAAACAGAAACGGTTTTAACTGCCAGCTCGGAAAAAATAGAGCTGTCAAAGCCTTTGGCCAAGCCTTTGTTCGTTGTAGGCTTTACTGCACCGGATGCAGACTGTTTGAAATTTATCGATCGTTTTTACAGTGAAAACTATCATGATGACATTTACTTCAATAAACGTAACGGAGCGATAATCGTTTGTGTATCAGGCCGATGCGGCAAAGACGGCGAGTTCTTAAAGATTGCAGACGGAAACTGCGATATGGAATTGATTTCCGACGGTCAAAATTATCTGCTTGCGGCATATACAAGTGCAGGTAAAGCTTTGGCTGAAAAAGCCGAAGGCTCAGAGGCGGATGAAGCTTTGATAAAACAGCTCCGAAAAGAATCCGATGCCCTGCCGACCGATGACCTTGAGCTTATTCAAAAGGCATCGAAACTTTTGTTGGATGAAAAAGTGCCGGATGAATTCTGGGTAAGTATTTCGAATCGCTGCATTGCCTGCACTTCCTGTAATCTGTCTTGTCCGACCTGTACGTGTTTCGATGTGTTCGACCGCAAATCCGAAAATAAAGTGAACCGTTGGCGAATGTGGGATTCCTGTCAACTCGACGGTTTTATGCGTGAAGCCAGCGGGCATAATCCTATGGGAACAGAGAGCCTGAGAACTCGTCGCCGGATACATCATAAATTAGCCGCAGATCCGAAACGCTGGGGTCAGATAACATGCCTGCTTTGTGGTCGCTGTGACGATGTCTGTCCGACGGGAATTGGTATAAAAGCGGTATGCAAAGAAATGGTTGAACAATACGGATAGTCATGAGAAAAGATTTGGACAGACTTGAAATCGGTGGAGTGATATTGGCCGGTGGCCAAGCTCGTCGTTTAGGCGGCCTGGCAAAAGGGCGTATTGAAGTCGGCGGAAACGTTTCTATTGTCGAGCAGCTTATAAGTGAGCTGAAAAATGCAGGCATCTGTAATATTATTATTGCGGCGAATGATCCCATACCTTATCTGCATTTCGATATTGAAGTTGTACCTGATATCAGGAAAGGTATTGGGCCCCTCGGTGGCATCGAAACCGGACTTGTGCATTTCACCGGTCAGTCTGATGCGGTTATGTTTGTTCCATGCGACATGCCAAACATAACCTCGAAGGAAATGTTAACCTTAAAAGAAGCTTTCATGGAAACGGAAAAACCTGTTGTGTTTGCCGGTACGGCAGGTTTTTTTTGGCACCCGTTATGCGCGGTTGTGCATAACCGTTTGAAGAATCGAATTTCTTCCGCCATAGATGATGGTCAGCGAAAGGTTCGAGATATTTGGCAACAGCTAAAGGCTGAAACTGTACTTTTTGATGATAATACCGCTTTTTTTAATATCAATAATTTTGAAGACATTCACAGATGGGAAAAAGAGTATCGAAATGAAAAAGAAAATATGTACGGAAACTTCGATAGCAGAAAGGCTTCAGGAGTTTCTCGATAAAGAAAAAATGAATCTCGATGTCGTTACCGAAACAGATGGTGCTGTTGAAGTTATGAAATGTGCCGAGCCGAAAGAAAGCAATTTGGATGTTATTTATGCAGGCGGCTGGATAACCTGTGAAATTGCTCGCAGTATGGCAAAAAAAATAAATATATCATTCGGACAAATGGGAAACCTGTTGAACCATCTGGATGTTAAGATTCGACATTGCAGTCTGGGGTGCTTCAAATGAGCATAATCTGGATTATTTGTGGGGCCGGCAGAGGAGTTGGCAAGACAACTCTTGCTTTACGATTGTGCGAGGTGCTTCCGAATAGTGTTTATGTTAAATGTGGGCATGGTAAACCAAAACCCGGCAAACATTGCAATTTTTACCAAAAAATCGCCGATTTGGAAGCTTTTATAGAAGCGCCTGAAAATTCCTTCAACCATATTGTTATTGAGTCGAATGCATTTGTAAAGCTGGACAAGGGTGACATCGTTATATTTATTGACGGTATCACAGGGGAAACGAATTTCAGGAAAGACAGAGTGCAACTTCGCTCGGCGGCGGATATTAAGATTTGCCGGGATGCAAATTTGCCTTACTGGAATAAAATCCTTTCCGACAAAATCGGCTCCGGGAGAATCTGCGATAATGTTTGTAACTTACTGCTTACACAAAAGCGTTATCTTTTCGGTTCAAATCCGACTGTGCGAAGCAAAGTATGGTTTGAGTGTGCCGGCATTCATATTTTTGGCAGTGGATTAGCCATGCTTCTCGAAAATGTTGATATTTTAGGCACTCTGCGGGGTGCCGCCAAGGCCTCGAATATGAGCTACCGATATGCATGGAACCTGATACGCATGGCGGAAAGTCATTTTGGAAAAGTGCTGATTTACCGCCATTCCGGCGGCCGATCCGGAGGAAGCTCAGAACTATCTTCTGATGGTTTGCATATACTTGGGATTTTTAAAAAACTTAATGAGCAGGTTGCCGCCTTTACAGATATGAAGTTCGCAGAGCTCTATACCGGGGGAAAAGCCGGTGTCTAAAAAGGGAGAAATGATTTTGCTGGCTGAAGCCCTTGGTATAGTCGAGCGGGAACTGGCTGGTTCGACGGCCTTGCCGGTTGAAACAGTTTCTGTTCGGCAGGCCCAGGGTCGTATAATAAGCGAAAATCAAACAGCCAGTCTTGATTTGCCCGCTTTTAACAAATCTGCAATGGATGGTTATGCCGTTCTTGCCGGTGATCACAGGCAGGAATATAGACTTATAGAAATCGTTCCCGCGGGTAAAACACCTGCTCAAAAGTTAGAACCGGGCACAACTATGAAGGTTATGACCGGTGCGCCGGTTCCCGAGGGAACCGGGCAGGTTATCATGGTCGAGCGAACACACGAAGCTGATGGAAAAGTCAGTATTATTTCGCACTCTAAGGAAACTAATATTTGCCGAAGAGGCGAGGACATTAAGCAAGGCGATATGGTTCTGAAAGCACCGAAAATGCTTGGGCCTCTGGAAATAGCTAATCTTGTATCTGTCGGTGTTACCGAGGTTAAAGTTTTTGCGCCCGTTCGAATAGCAATTCTTACGACCGGAAATGAAATTGTCGATTCTCCCGGCGATCTTGCTTCGGGGCGAATTATGAACTCTAACGGGCCGATGCTCGAAGCTCTGTGTCGAAAATACTCTCTCGATATTGTTGCCAACATGATTGTCAACGATGACAAAGATGCTACTGTTTCGGCAATTGGCACGGCATTAAAAGATTCGGATATTGTTGTTCTCTCGGGAGGCGTTTCAGTAGGTGACTATGATTATGTGGCTGAGGCGATGAAACAGGCGGGTCTCAAATTGCATTTTAATCGCTTGGCGGTCAAGCCGGGAAAACCTATGACTTTTGCTTCTTCGGGTAAAAAGGCTGTTTTCGGATTGCCTGGTAATCCTGTCGCCGTGTTTATTATGTTTCATATATTCGTATTATATGCCGCCGGACTTATGTCGGGAATAAAACATAAAGCACGCTATGTCACGCTGCCGCTTGCAGACGATTTTCGCCGTCGCAAAGCCGGACGTATGGCATTCCTGCCTTGTAAATTAACATCTGATGGTTTGTTAAAACCTGTTGAATATCACGGCACCGCCCATCTGCATGCTCTTCTGGATTGTGACGGTTTTTTTATTGTACCGAAAGGCAAGACCGAAATTCGTGCCGGAGAAAAAGTCGGTTTCCTTGGCATAAAGGACAGCTTCCAATGATAGATAGATTCGGACGAGAAATTAATTACCTGAGAATTTCGGTAACCGATCGATGCAACCTTCGATGTCGTTATTGTATGCCGGCAGAAGGTATCTCACTTCTAAGGCACTGTGATATTTTATCTCTTGAAGAAATTATTGATGTTACCGTGTGTGCCGTGGAAATGGGTATTAAAAAGATAAGGCTTACCGGTGGAGAACCTCTCGTGCGTAAAGGCATATTTAATTTGGTTCAATCCATAGCGGCAATCGAAGGTATTGAAGATTTTGCCATGACTACGAATGGCATATTATTATCTAAGTATGCTCGGCCCCTGGCAGATGCCGGATTGAAAAGAGTGAATATCAGTTTGGATACGATTGATCAGCGGCAATATAGGATGTTAACAAGGTGCGGCAATATCAAAGATGTTTTCACAGGTATTAATGCTGCACGGAAAGCAGGTCTTAATCCCGTTAAATTAAATTGTGTGGTGGGAAGATTTTCAAGAGAATCAGACCCCCAGGCGGTTAAGGAGTTCGGCAAAACCAACGGAATGAAAGTGAGAATTATTCAGCAGATGTCTCTTGAGTCGGGCAGTTTTTCCGTGGTCGAAGGTGGCAGTGGCGGAGATTGTATGCGTTGTAACAGACTTCGTTTATCGAGCGATGGCAAAGTCCGTCCATGTTTATTTTCGGACATTTATTTCGATGTCAGACAGTTAGGTCCTGAACAGGCCCTTAAAGCTGCCGTTGCGCATAAACCCGAGGCGGGAGGGCCTTGCATACATAACCTTATGCATCGGATAGGAGGCTAAAAAATGGGAAAATTTTCGCATGTGGATTACCGGGGAAAGGTCAATATGGTTGATGTTGGAAACAAAAAATTGCAGCAGAGACGGGCTGTTGCAGGGGGAACAATTTTTTTATCCGAAGAGACATTAAATCTTATACGGGAAAATCAGGTTAAAAAAGGTGATGTTCTGACTGTAGCGCAGATAGCGGGCATACAGGCTGCGAAACAAACATCTTCACTTATTCCCCTTTGTCACCCGCTTACAATAAATAAGATTGATGTAAAAATGGAAATCACCTCAGAAGGTGTTATCGCACGAAGTGAGGTTTGGTGTATCGGCCGAACAGGTGTGGAAATGGAAGCGTTAACTGCCGTCGGTATAGCTTTGCTTACCGTCTATGATATGTGTAAGGCAGTCGATAAAAAAATGAAAATCGGCGAGATTAGACTATTAGAGAAAGAAAAAGAATATGTCGAATAACGGCAAAGTAATATCTGTAAATATTTCCGAAGAGAAAGGCACAATCAAAAAACCGGTTCGGGAAATACTGGTTGATGAAAGCGGCATTGTTAACGATGCCCATAGCGGCCGGTGGCACCGACAGGTCAGCTTGCTTTCACAGGATGATATCGACCGTTTTTGTAAAGAAAATGGGCGGGAAATCGGCCCGGGTGAGTTTGCGGAGAATATTACTATTACCGGCATTGACTTAAATCAGGCGGCACTTTTAGACAGATTCAGAATCAACGAAGTTGAGCTTGAAGTTACACAGATAGGCAAGGAATGTCACGGTGATGCCTGTGCTATATATCAGCAGGTGGGCAAATGCGTTATGCCGAAGAAAGGCCTTTTTTGTCGGGTAATCAGACCGGGGAGTATCAAACCCGGGGATATTGTAGAATATTTTCAAAAGCAGTTAAGGTTTATGATTATAACCTTAAGCGACAGAGCTTATGAAGGACAGTATTCCGACAGATCTGGTCCGCATGCAATACAGATGCTTCAAGAGTATTTTGCCGGCGGAAAGTGGCATTGCCGGTTCAGCGGCGTTTTACTTCCGGACGATGCAAATAAGTTAAGCGAAGTGCTGGTCAAAGCTATACAGGAAGAAATTGATATGATTTTCACGCTGGGCGGCACGGGTATTGGCCCGAGAGATATCGCTCCGGAAACGATAACTGCCGTTTGTGATAAAATTATCCCGGGTATCATGGAGAATATCCGTATTAAATATGGAAAGGATAAGCCATCTGCTTTGCTTAGCCGCAGTGTTGCCGCAATCGCAGGTAAAACGCAGATATATTCTTTGCCGGGGAGTGTCAAGGCCGTCGAGGAATATCTGAGCGAAATACTTAAAAACCTCGAACATGCCGTTTATATGATACACGGTCTCGACATCCATTGAAAGATCAGGAAAATGGAAAAGGTTGCTGAAATACCTGACAATTTGAAACATGCTGTTTATCCAACAGAAGTTTGCCGTCTTTCTTCGGAGGCTGAGGCAGTGCAAATACCGGATACGGTTGTTATTGAGCAGCCCATCACCATTATGATAGATAAAGTGGGAAGCTTTACTATTATGGCGACACCATCGGATATCGAGGCTCTTGCCGTCGGCTTTGCCTTTTCCGAGGGACTGATAGACGGTATAGAAGATGTTATTGAGATTTCGACAAAAGCTCAGTTACCAAATGTTGTCGGGATTCAGGTGAATGATCCGACGCGAATATCGATACGTCGAAACATGATTGTCGCCAGCTCATGCGGCATGTGCGGGACGCGAAATATCGATAAGATGTTATCAGATATGCCTGCGTGTGATACATCACTCGAAATAAGAAGTGATGTGCTTATAGAAGTGACTGAACGGCTAAAATCTATGCAGCACATATTCCGGGCGACCGGTGGTGCTCACGCCGCGGGAATCTTTGATTCTTCCGGCGGAATTTTCGCTTTTGCAGAAGACATAGGCAGACACAACGCTCTCGATAAAGCAATCGGAAAATGTCTCTTGGACAAACTGCCGATGAAAAGCTGCGCCGTTGCTTTATCAGGCCGTGTGAGCCTGGAAATGGTGACTAAATCCGCCAGGGCGGGAATAGAATTAATCGACGCTGTTTCAGCGCCGTCATCGTTAGCCGTTCATGCCGCAGAAAGATGGAACATCACGTTATGTGGCTTTGTCCGGTCGGATAAATTGAACGTTTATACGCATTCAAAAAGAATAACAAAGTAGATGGAATGGAGCTTAAGATGAAAATGTTGAGAAAGATGTTATTATTGATTAGCCTCGCGGTTATTGTCACGCCTGCAAGTCGATTAATGGCGAATGATTATATCCCCTGGGACGTGCTTACAAAAGACTGCTGGATAGATTTTTACGACGGAGTCGATCCGCACATATATCCTGCTAATGCTCAGGATGCGGGCGATATTGATATTAGCTATCCAATAGCTTTTTCGCAGGCCGGCGGCGGTGACAAGGCCAAAGGCATGAATGCGCTGAAATTCGTACACGGCGGCAGAACCGAGGGAAATTTGGTTTCGACCGATCTGGTCGGAAGCTTCGGAATAAAAAACGCCGGTGACACCAACACATTTACAACTATTCTGATAGTTGTTGCTATTAATGCCGGTTCCCTGGACGAAGATTTTACTATGCAGATGAATATTCAGGGGCGTGAACCTTATACACTCGATGTGAACGATTTCTGCTATTACGATAATCCTTACGGCAGACCGAGCGGCTATTATTCGGTTACCGACCCGAATAACGAGCCTTTGGCCTACGCTTTCGATAAGGGAATGGTTACGGTCTATGGCCTTAGCGGTTTGTCATCTCTGGGTGTGGAAGAAAGCGTCAATATAGACTACGCATTCGATTATTTGCCGGGTCCGGCGGTTTTCAGTGCTTACGGCTTCATTGGAACCGACCCGATGCCGACCATCTACCATACTAACAAGGCTTTTTTTGATATTAATGACCGGGGCGGCAAAAAGAATATTGTTTCTACTTTCGCCGTAACCGTCAAAGGCGACTTGAATGGAGACCTGGTGGTCGATTTTGCAGACCTGGCAATCGTTGTGGATAACTGGACTGATGACGTGACACGGTAACAAATGGATAGGCAAGAAAATAATCACAGTGGTTTTAGTCTCGTAGAGCTGCTGATAATAATCGGGATAATCAGTTTCCTGCTTTCTGTTATCGTGCCTGCACTGGGACGTGCAAGGGACCAGTCCAACCTGATTATTTGCAGAAGCCGCCAAAGAAACCTGGTAATGGCTTGCCTTGTGTATTCTGGTGAGCATAATTCGAGGCTTCCCCTCGATAAAAAGATTGATAATCCTCATCTGGAGTTGATTAATATGCTCAGCACCGGCGATTATATTGACGCGATGGAATGCTATTACTGTCCCAGCGTTTCGGACGAGGATAGCTGCCTTAGTCCGCGAAATTTCGAATCGGGTAATATAAGTTATTTCTACTTCAGCTTTACCGACAGGCCGGCAAATCGCTATTTAAGTAATTTTTTTCTGAAAAGCATGCCCTGGCCTCGCATTCTTCGCGACACTATGTCACCGAGTAGCTGGGTGTTGAGTGATAGCTGGTTCAGCAATATACCGACGGCGCATCGCTGGTACAAAAAGGGTGTAAATTACGCCACCCTGGACGGCTCGGTGCAAATGGTGAAAGAAAGCCCGAGACAGTTATTTGAATAAGGTTCGATCGTGAGAGAAATCTTAATAGGAATTGACGATACTGATAATCCGACAAGCCCCGGTACCGGCAGGCTCGCCCGGGATTTATGCCGGGAGCTTGTAAAAAGAGGATTAAAATCGCCGTCAGTAACGAGACATCAGTTTCTTGTGGATTGCTCGATCCCATATACATCTCATAACAGCGGAGCGTGTGTAGCAATAGAAAGTGACGACATTCGAGCTGTCGATTTTGCCTTCGATTACATAGCCTGCATCTCGGCAAAAGGTTCCGATCCGGGAGTATGTATTGCATTTAGCGAGGATGTCTCCGAAGAAGTATTTAATTTCGGCAAAGCCGCACAGCAAAGTATTCTTCGGATTGAACAGTCTTTTGAGATTGCGCGAAACAGCAATATAATATTGCGCGGACTCGGGGGAAATTGCCTTGGCGTTATCGGCGCGCTTGCTTCGGTGGGATTGAGAGCACGGGGTAATGACGGCCGGTTTATCGATATGCCAGGCCTGCGCGAGCTGCCTCGTAAAGTCAGTTATGAGCGTTTGGAAGAAATTGGTATTGAGCTTGTATATAGAGACGATAAACGTTTGCCGGATAAGAATGATATATATGACACACTTGATTGGGCGCGCCCGCGTTTGATTAATAATAAACCTGTATTGATTATGGAATGGAGCGAAAAAGAAGATGCCTGGATTCCTGTTGACCGTAAAAAAAGTAAATCTTCACAGCATAGTACAAAGCCTGCAACCTAAAATGCTGCTCGTATCAATTTCCGTTGGAGTAATGTCCGGATTATTTATAGCTTTGGTTCGTTTAAATCTGGGGATGCCGGGCCATAAGGCGTTTTTCTGGATGACACCTGTTCTCATTTCAAGACTTCATGGTAGATGCAGGATTGGTACTACATTAGGGGGTTTGTTCGCAGCCATAACTACGTATTCGATGGGCGCTCATCTTGCCGGCGGAGTTATAGGTATGCCGATTATTGTTGCTGCCGCTATAATTTTGGACTGGACTGTAAATTTTATCGAGAAAAATAATTTTTCCGGCTTCAAGATGATTCTGCTGCTTGGAATTGCCGGAGCGGCGGCTAATCTTGTTTGTCTGTCGAAAAGAATGATTCTTCCTGCAGGGCTGAGTCCCCATTTTATATTGGGTGTTTCGGGAACGTGGTTCAGGATTTGTTCTTATGCTTTTTTCGGTTTACTTTCGGGCGTCGTTGCCGCAATAAGTGTAATACATAAACAGGATAATTATAAAAGTTTTCGCTCCAAGTAAAGAACCACCAGTTAAAACTGGTGGCATTTTAGAATTCAAGCAAAGCTTATCCGCTTTCTTCTTTGCCCTGCATCTCTATATTTCCTTATTATTTCTTCACTTATCCCAACTGTCGAAATAAAGTAGCCACGCGACCAGCTGATAGCATGTATAGCAAACCGAATGTCCTTGTTTTTACAATCCACACCTCTATTTATAACAAAAGACAGCTGATATTTCCATCCACCAGTTATTCACTGGTGGTATTAAAATCGGAAGAATAAAAAGGCAAGATTACCGTTAAATATTTCTCGAAATTGTCTTTCTATTGACGTGAAATTGAAAAAATGCAATAGTAGTTGTATCTTAATAATTACAGTTTAATTTTGATCTGGAATTAATCCGATGAATTCTTCAAAAATGGAAACAGGCAGTAATGCAAAAAAAATCCAAAGATTGCTTATTCCTGTTAAAAAAGTTGTTTTCGGAAAAGGTTTTTTTCGCTTATCCGCTCAATCCATTTTAACCAGTTCAAGTTGGGTTGACAGGCTGCCATTGATACAGCTTGCAATGAATTATAGTCAATTAAATCTTCAGGTTCGTATAACTGACGTTATCTCTGCTCAGGCAGCATTAAAAATACATAGAGACAAAAGAATAAACAACCGAGAGGCTTATCGCCTTATCATAGACCAGACCGGTATAAGTATCTATACCAGTTCCAATGCAGGTGCATATTATGCCTTACAGACTTTAGGCGAGTTATTAAAAATATACGGTTCGGTTCTACCTTTATGCAGGATAGAAGATTCGCCCGATTTTCAAAGGCGAGGCGTCTATTATGATTGTTCCAGAGGCAAAGTACCTCGTCTCGCAACCCTGAAGGAACTTGTTAAAAGGCTTGCCGGATGGAAGATTAACGAATTACAGCTTTATATCGAAAACGTTTTTACTTTCAAACAGCATCCGGAAATCGGAAAAGGCTACAGCCCCTTTACGCCGGAGGAGATTCTTTCTTTGCAGGATTATTGCCGAATGCATCATATAAGACTTGTCGGTTCGTTGGCAAGCTTCGGGCATCTCGAAAAAATTCTTGCCCTACCACAGTACCGACACCTTGGTGAATTGTGCGGCTTCCGAGACTTTCAGGGTGGCACAACACTTTGTCCGCTTGATCCGGGCTCCAGCAAGCTGATCACGGAATTGTACAATGAATTTCTACCTTTATTCGACGCCGATGATTTCAATGTCTGCTGCGATGAGACATGGGAACTCGGCAAGGGTCGCAGCAAAAGCCGAGCTGAGCGTATCGGGACAGGACGTATATATCTGAATTTTCTGCTCAAGATTTATCGCATGTGCGAATATCATGGAAAACGTATGAATATCTGGGCCGACATTCTATTGAAATATCCTGAGTTGCTTAGCGAGCTGCCAAAAGACATCGTATTGCTCAACTGGGAATATGAACAAGATGGTGCAAACATAGCCAAGACTCGCCAAATAGCTGAATCCGGATTAGCTTTTATGGTATGTCCGGGAACAAGCAGCTGGTTAACTCACGGTTCAAGAATGCCCAACTCGATGGCCAACGTTACAAATTTCGCCGAACAAGGTCGTAAGTTTCATGCTGAAGGGCTTCTGAATACTGACTGGGGTGACAACGGACATCGTAACTTTCTCGGAGTGAGCCTACACGGTTTTGCACATGCAGCAGCACATGCATGGAACGGCAGAGATGTTGATGACAAAAAGTTTACAGATAATTTCTGCTTCCATGTTTTCGGGCAGAAAGATAATCTCATGGCAAAATCGCTAAAGATGTTGGGTAGTAATTATTTGAGATGTGGTTGTACAGCCAGGAACAGATCCTTGTTGCATGAAGCTCTTGTCGAACCAATTAACAAACCAAACAAACAAAGTCCAAGCCCGATTGATATGATGACCGAAAAAGGACTTAGCAAGATTGCATCACAGCCACCAAGTAGAAAACTCTGGCCGAAAATCGATAAGTCTTTAGAGAAATTTGAGAGTCTTGCATTAGAGGAACTGGAACTGGCCGAGCGAATGGATTGTATAGCAGCAAGACGGGCGTTGGCAGTAAAAGCTCTTCGTGCGGGCGAAAAAGTAAATTCCTCAGAGCTTGAACGATTAAGCCATCAAATGAGTAAGATAATAAAAGATTTCAAAAGGCTATGGTTAGAACGAAACAAAATTTCCCGATTGAAAGATAATCTAATACTATTTAGCAAAACACAAAAACAGTTAAGCCGATTAGCGAAAAAGAGTTGACCGTGACCATTGCAAAAAAACAATCTTTGGAAAAACTCATAAAGAAAAAAATGTTACGCGTAGTCGGGCTTATGTCCGGCACTTCAGCCGACGGAGTTGATGTTGCCGTTATCGATATAAGCGATAAATCGCTTGAATTGATTGCATTTAACACATTTGCATATCCGGCAAAATTGCGAAAAGAAATATTTATGCTCTTTCAGCCACAAACAGCCCGGCTGGATAATATATGCCACTACAATTTTGTGCTTGGCGATATGTTTGCCGAGTCCGTGATAAAATTATGCAAAATTAAGAATATCTCTTTGGATTCCATCGATCTGATCGGTTCTCACGGCCAGACCATTTTTCATAATCCAAAAGGTAACAGATACGCTAAAAAAATGGTTCACTCTACACTCCAGATTGGCGAGCCTTCGGTAATTGCTCAGCGAACCGGTATAACAACAATAGCCGATTTCAGGCCACGCGATATAGCTGCCGGTGGCCAGGGAGCTCCTTTAGTGCCTTATGCAGATTATTTTTTCTTTCGTGACACAAAACGGTACCGAGCAATTCAAAACATTGGTGGCATAGCCAACGTGACATACCTGCCCGCTAATTGCACAATTTCCGATGTTTTTGCTTTTGATACCGGTCCGGGAAATATGATTATAGACCGACTTGTTAATCTGATTAGTAACGGTAAAAGCAAATACGACCGTGGAGGCAGAATTGCAGCGCATGGTAATATTAACAAATCCATATTAAAAGAAATGCTGAAACATCCTTTTTTACATAAGCGCCCTCCCAAAACTACCGGAAGGGAGGAGTTTGGGCTCCAGTATGCGGATTTGTTATACAACAAAATGAAAAAATTATCGATTCCGAATGAGGATATGGTGACAACAGCAACTGCCTTTACTTCCGAGAGCATTGCCAAAGCTTATCGGCGATTTTTACCATCCATGCCGGATGAGATTATATTGTGCGGTGGTGGCAGTCACAATAATACATTAGTTAAAATGTTAAAGAACAGGCTTTGTAAAACCATAATTAGTTTCAGTGATGAGTTTGGAATTAGTTCTGATGCAAAAGAAGCCGTTTCTTTTGCTATTCTTGCATACGCAACGATTAAAGGCACGGTTAATAACGTGCCTAATGCAACAGGAGCTTATAAAGCAGTGATTTTAGGAAAGATTATACCCGCATAATGGCAAGACATAAAATACTACCGTCAACTGAAAAAAGAAATCAACGTAGCTTATCTATCGACAAACTTTCAACGCTGGAAATAGTCGATTTGATAAATTCCGAAGATAGGCTTGTGGCTTCAGCAGTAGCTAAAGAACGCCGGCATATTTCCGCCGCAATAGATATGATAGTCGAACATTTTCGAACTGGAGGACGTTTATTTTATGTCGGTGCCGGTACAAGCGGCAGGTTGGGAGTTTTAGATGCCTCAGAATGCCCCCCTACTTTCGGTGTCAGCACTTCGATGGTACAGGGAATAATTGCCGGAGGCAGGCGTGCTCTTGTCCGTGCAGTCGAAGGAGCGGAAGATTTGGCCGATGATGGCGCCAAAGCGATTGAGAAAAAGAAAATCGCGGCCAAAGATGTTGTTATGGGTATCGCCGCCTGCGGCATGACCCCTTTTGTAAAAGGTGCACTAAAGCAGGCAAGAAAAAAAGGGGCTGGAACCATTTTTCTAACATGCGCCCCGGAAGCGGTAAAAAACTCAACGGCGGATATAGTAATAAATCCCTTGGTAGGTCCTGAGATTATCACCGGTTCTACCCGGCTGAAGGCGGGCACTGCCACCAAACTTATTCTAAACACCTTAACAACAACCGCAATGATTAAACTCGGCAAAGTTTATGGCAACCTTATGGTTGATCTTAAAGCAACAAATCAAAAGTTGCGAGACCGCTCACAGAGAATTATCATGGAAGTGACAGGTCTTTCCAGATCCGCGGCGATAAGGCTTCTCGAAAAAGCACGAGGGAATGTCAAACCTGCCATCGTAATGTACTTCCGAAAGGTGGATTACCCCGAAGCTCTTGAAATCCTTGAGAAATCCAATCAGTTATTAAGTGGGGCAATCGAAACATTAGAATGAAATTAGGCATCTTTAATCAAAACATAATAGCAGCTATTACATCTGTAGATATTCTCATACTATTGATTAGCGTGATTCCTTTATTTGTCATCTCATATTTCTTCGGAAAAGAAGAAAAAGACACAGGAGATTTTTTTCTGGGTGGAAGAAAAGTTCCATCTATTGTATCGTGTTTGTCCTTCGTGGCTACCGAAGTCAGTGCGTTGACTATTGTCGGCGTACCGGCTACGGCATTCAGCGAGAACTGGGAATACCTGCAATTTTTCATCGGATCGGCAGCGGCACGAATCACAGTTGCATTTCTTTTCATCCCTGTTTTTTATAAATATGAATGTACGAGCATTTACGAATTTCTAAAACACCGCTTCGGTAACGCCACACAATATACCGGTTCGATTTTCTTTTTTATTACCCGCTTAACCGCTTCGGGGGTGCGATTATATGCTACCAGCATGGCCGTGGCATACATTATGGGATGGAGTCTTATCCAGGCGATTTTATTATTTACGATTGTCAGTATTATTTTCATTGCCTTCGGGGGTATTAAAGCGGTAGTCTGGGCGGGAGCATATCAAGCTTCTATGTTCTTTATCGGCGGAATTGCTTTATTAATCTTTCTTCTGTTCCAAATGCAAGGGGGAATCACAACGATATGGCAAATTGCTCATGATGCAGGCAGACTCAGTGTCTTCAAATTCGATTTGAATTTAAATGATGCCACGACCTTCTGGGCCGGTACAGCCAATGCGTTTTTCATAGGTTTAGCCGTATTTGGGACCGACCAGGAAATGGTGCAACGTCTTCTCACTGTTGAAACTCGTAAAAAAAGTCAGCGAACGATGGTTGCGACCATTCTCGGGGCTCTTCCGGTTCTTTGTCTTTATCTTTCAATAGGTACGTTGCTGTATGTATTTTATCGGCAGAATCCAAATGTCACAGGGCCGGAACAGGCCAAAGAAGTCCTTTCTCATTTTATAACGAATTCGTTGCCTATGGGATTAAAAGGCTTGTTGCTCTCGGTAATAGTTTTGGCAAGTATCGATTCACCTTTAAGTTCGCTTTCATGTTCGTTTATCACCGATATTTACCGCCCTTTGATCAACAAATCCGCAAATGAAAGGCATTATTTATTAGTTTCCCGTGCCGGAGTTATTGTATTCGGTATAATTCTGGGGCTTATTGCTTATTTATGCAGTCCGGTTGAAAATATTTTATGGTTTGCATTTCAGATTGTTTCGTTGACTGGTGGAGCTACGCTGGGAATTTTTCTGCTCGGCGTATTAACAAAAAGTCACGGAAATATAGCTAATATAGTAGCTATGGTTTTGAGTTCTATTTTAATGACGGCGTTACTACTGCTTTCAAATTATGGTTATATAAATCTGGCATGGAGCTGGCTCATTGTAATAGGCACTGCACTAACTTTTATTACAGGTTTGTTAATGAGCCTAATAAGCAATAAATAACTCAGAAGACAATATTCCTTCAACAGAAGTTTTAATGATAGGTGACCGTTTTATTTTTCTGCCTGTGATATGAATTTAGCATACTTATAATTTTATTTTATATGACATATAATCCTTGTATTCAGTAGTATAATGCCATTTCCACTTTCTTTCTAATATTCCACATATAATAATTAGCGGGCAGTCAGATTTGAAAAAAACTGTGCGGAAATGGTTAAATACAAAAGAACGTCTTGGTAGGGCTGGGTTGAGAATCCACATCGAATAAAACCACGGGACTAATACAGGAGTATTTAAAGCCAAATTCTGATAAATTCTGAGAATTTTCGAATCGCTATTAAAAAAGGGATTATTTTCTTGCTAATAAAGGAATTACAAAAATTTCTTGCCGGGGATTCGAATACCACCGCTTCCATTCTGCGTCGCTCGCTTTTATCGAGCTATCCAGAATGATCTCAAAAGGAATTTTCCATTTTCCCCCGAGTATGCTGGAGGTTGACTATTGCGCAAGCGTTTCATCCGACTTCGGCTGTTGATAATAGGCTTTGCCGGACTCGAACATTTTCAGGTACATCTGCGATTTGTCGATCAGGCCCTGTTGTTTGACCAGCCGGGCAATATCGAGTGCCCTGCGGGCGGTTTTAACGGCTTCGGGAAAATCGCCGGCGGCGGCGTATGATACTGCCAGTGTATTGATATAAGCGGGCTCTTTGAACTGGGTTATTTCACAGCATTTCAAAGCCAGTTTTACCGCCTCAGCAGGTTCACGTAGGTCTTCCTGTGGGCACGTTGCCAGTGTCCATGCCAGGATGTGGAGTTTAGAAAGATTGGGACGAAGCCGGAGTGTTTCTCTGAAATGCGTAATGGCCAGGTCAAATTTCTCCTGCCTTGCTCGTAAATAACCCAGTCGGCTATGGACATTAGCGATTTGCGGAATCATGTCCTGGCTCTTTGGCGCTAATTTCAGGAACTGGTTGAATTGTTCGGCGGCGGCCTCTTCCTGGCCGGTTTGAACAAATGCCTCACCGAGGTTGTAATGAATTTTATACCTGCCGGGCTTGAGCTGAATTGCCTTCCGGGCATAAGGTATGGCCCTGCTATAATCCTGCTGCTTCAGGAGTGTATCGGACATTAAATCATACAGCTCATAAAAGTCGGGTCGAAGTTTAATAAGCTTTTCACAGAGTGCTATGACCTGGTCGTGCTTATCTTCTTTCACCAGCGGTGTCACTTTGCGGTATTCAGTATGAAAACCAATCAGGTCCTTGGGGTCTTCTTTGGTTTGGTCGAAGGAAAAATCCGCCGTGACAGTGCTTCCGGCAACATATCCCAACGAGCGGAGATGTTTGAGTGTTTGTTCATCCAGAGTTTCGACCCGGTCGATTTGTTCCTTGCGTACGGTTTGCTCGAGGATTTGTGCCAGACGATCCTGTAAAATGCGCGCCCGTTGTGATTCCCGGGCGACCATATTATTTTGCTCATTCGGATCGGCGAGAAGGTCATACAATTCCGGCCGTGTGGTCTGAATGTATTTCCAGCGGTTAGTCACTACCCCCAGCAGGGAATTGGCCTGATACATTGTCGGATAAAGGCTTTCGCAATATATGTGTCGATCGCGGGAAGCTATGGATTTTTTGCCGAAGTAGGAACAGAGGCTCTGGCCCTGTATTTCCGAAGGGATTTCAATATCCAGTTTCTCGCACACGGTGGGGACAATATCTATCAAACCGACAAGGTCGTCGATTCTGTCGCCCCTGGGGGCACCGGGAAACTTAATGATAAGCGGCACATGAAGGGCGCTTTGATAGATAAAGAACATATGCGTTTCTTCGCCATGTTCGCCGAGCATCTCGCCGTGATCTCCCGTAACGATGATCAAAGAAGAGTCATATAAATTCATTTCTTTCAGTTTGTCGATTACTTTGCCTATATGGTAGTCGGTATAAGCGATTTCGCCGGCGTAGAGATTGTCCTTGTATTGAGTGGCAAACGGTTCCGGCGGCTCATAAACATCGTGAGGGTCATAGTAATGCAAAAAGAGAAAGAAGCGGCTGTTTTTATTTTTCTCCATCCAACTGATTGCATGACGGGTTATCTCTTCGGCCTTTCTCTCGCTGTCATCGGGTTTTTCGAAATAATCTTCGTAATAATTAAAGCCCTGATTTAAGCCGAACTGGGAATTGAGGATTGTGCTGCTGATAAAAGCGCCAGTCACAAAACCTTTTTGTTGCAGGAGGTCGGCCAGGATTGTTTGAGATGGAGTAGTTATCTTGTCTTTATTGTCATGCCTGCCGTGATATGGTGGGATAGTTCCTGTCAACATTGAGAAATGAGCCGGCAACGTCAGAGGTATCGGTGTAATAGTATTGGTAAAGACATAGCTTTGCTCGGCTAACCGGTCGATATTCGGCGTGGTCTGTCGTTGATAGCCGTAGCAGCTTAAATAATCCGCCCGGCATGTGTCGATGCTGATAAGTATTACATTGCGGATTTTTTTATCGGATTGGCCGCGCAGAAGCAGGAACAACAGAGCCGCTGCCGCGAGTACTACCGCTCCAGTCAGCGGCAATAACCATCTTTTTGTCTTTTTTTTATTTTTCATGTATCACAATCTTTTTTTGCCGCACTCTATCTTAACATGGGCATTATATCAGACTTCGTATCAATTGTCCCGTCTTAATGACCGACAAATCATCTGAAAGCCCTGCGGCTAATTTTTCGTCGCCTAATAAAAGAAACGCGTCTTCATAGGTATGCTGGCCGGTAAAAATTCCTGTGCCCGTGAGTTCTTTGGCGGTCATAGCCCCTTTGAGATTGAATCCCTGCTCTGCGGTCAGAATCAAATCCGCGGCCTTGTCGAGGCAGGGGCCTGAGTAAACATCTTCCTTCCGAAATATATGCTTTATTACCTTTTGACCGCCGACACTCAGGGAGGAAAATAGATTTTCCAGTTCTTGAAGGCAATTTTCCTTGTCTTGAGGTTCAACGCACCCCGCCGGGTATTTGCCCTTTAGATTAACGAATATACGCCCCGGGTCGAGAGCAAATGCTTTTGTCTGTTTGTCGATATTGACCAGCGAAGGCTCCGTATTATGCCTGAAAGTCAGAAAGCCTTCCTTAGCCAGAAGGAAATTAATATAAACGTCCTTTTCCAGTCGGCAAAAACCGTGATCGGAAAGCAGAATGATATTGTCGTCCTCGTTCTTTTTGGAACAAATCCAGCCGATCACCTCGTCGATACGCCTGAAGCAGTCTAGAAAAACATGGTGATATCGATGGTTCGGCTCTTCATAGGCGTCGAACAAGAAATGCATCAGCCGGTCGGTCGCTGTAAAAGTCGGCATAAATACCTGCCAGTCGGGATAGTCCCACAGGTACTCGATGGCCTTTATTCTTGCGCGAAGTGTCTTGTCCACGTCCGCCAGAAAATTATCCATGCTGGAATGCGCCTTTTGTGCATCAACATCGAGGCGGTAGTCCATGCCGGCAAGATCCGAGGCAAGAGATGCCGGATAGATACTTTTATTAAAGTCGATAGAAACAAAACCGGATACGTGAACGCCGTTCATCTGCCGCACAGGATACGTAGCAGGGACATTCAGAATAATCGATTTGCCTTTGCAGTAATTCCAGAACGGCTCCGCTTTAAGGTCGTTATAATTTGGAAAACGCATGTTGTAAGAACCGGGATGCAAATCCATAAAACCGAAGATGCCGTGTTGGCCGGGATTGACTCCGGTAATAATACACGACCAGGCAACACAGGAAATTTCCGGCACAGACGAGTGCATGGCGCTTAACCAGCCGTTCTGAATGAGTTGGTTCGTATTCGGCATGATACCGTCTTCGGCAAAGCCTTTGAGCATGGGATACGGCACGCCGTCAAGGCCTGCAATAATTAATCTATTTGTTTTCATATTATTTCTGATTCGTAATTATGCCGCCGGCGCAGATATTTTCATCACGGACAAGGACGAAGCGTCCCATTTCCTGAACGTCGTTAAAACTTGTAATCGCCAGGGGCTTTTTGGTTTTTATTACGACTTCACCAACCTCAAGATTTTCCAATGCCGCGGCATCTTTTTCAATAAGTTCCAGTGTCGAAGAATTTATCCGTTTGTCGATATTCGCTATTTTGCAGCTTGTTTCCTGAGTGGCACATCTTATTATCAGCGTCTGTCCTTTTTCGACGCCGTTTTTAGTCATCCAGAAAATATTAGCGTTTATACTGTCGGTTAAAGTCGGCCCCTTGTCCGGCAGGCATACCACCTGGCCCCTGCTGAGATAAACCGAATCGGTGGTTGTAATGCCGATGCATTCGCCCGCGGCGGCTTTGTCGGTGTCTTCGAGGAATTTCTCGATTGTTTTAATTTTTGTCAACTGACCGGTTGGAAGAATTTTTATCTCGTCACCTTTTGCCATGGCGCCGGATTCCACTCTGCCTACAGATATCCTCTTGTCTCCAACCTTGTAAACATCCTGGATTGGAAAAAGCAGTGACTTGTTTTCAGGCGGTTGCTTGCCATGCAAAGTATCCAGACTCTCCAGAAATGTCGGGCCTGTGTACCAGTTCATATTCTCCGATTTAGCCGCAATGTTGTCGCCTCTTATTGCGGATATGGGGACATAAACGATGGGGGCGATTTCCACCGACTCGAGCCATTTCTGAGCGTCCTGTTTGACGGCCTCGAAACGCTCGTTTGAAAAATCGACAAGGTCCATTTTATTCACGACTACGATAACCTGCTTCAGTCCGAGCAGCGACAGCAGATATGAGTGTCGTTTCGTCTGCTCCTTGACACCTTCGGCGACATCGATAATCAGAACTGCGGCCTCCGCCTGAGAGGCGCCCGTAATCATGTTCTTAACGAACTCCACATGTCCCGGGGCATCGATTATTACGTAACGTCTTTTGGGGCTCTTGAAAAAGACCTGAGTCGTATCGATCGTGATGCCCTGTTTGCGTTCTTCCTCCAGATG
>JAFGBG010000157.1 GCA_016933295.1 Sedimentisphaerales bacterium
GAGGGAATCGAACCCCCAACCTTCGGTTTTGGAGACCGACGCTCTGCCAATTGAGCTACTGGCCTGTAAAATCGGTTGTCGATTTTTTAATCACTTGCGTCGAATCTTATGAACAGTTCGTTTTCGCTCCTTTTTACAATATTTCTGGAGCTCCAATTTCGGTGTACCTTCGGCCACACTTACACTTGTTCGATAGTTCCTGCTACTGCATTGAGAGCACTCAAGCCAGACATGCTCTCTTTTACTCTTTTTCTTAGCCATAAGATTAATCCCTGCCAAACAGGCAAATTCATATTCTTATATGCCTGTCCGGCATGCACTTAACCTGTGTTAGTTATCCTGTTCCCAGTCGTAGGTTCCATAGAGACGGTCAGAGCTTTTAGGCTATAACTTTTGTAACAACACCGGCGCCGACAGTTCTTCCACCTTCCCGAATAGCAAAACGAAGTCCTTCTTCCATAGCAATAGGAGCTATAATCTCTACCTCCATTGCTATATTATCGCCCGGCATACACATCTCGGCGCTTTTACCTTCCCTGCTTTTCAGAGCAAGAACCCCACCAGTCACATCTGTCGTCCTGAAGTAAAATTGTGGTTTATACTTCGGGAAAAACGGCGTATGTCGACCGCCCTCTTCCTTAGTCAGTACGTAAACTTCCGCTTCGAATTTAGTATGTGGTGTTATGCTGCCTGGTGCCGCTACTACCTGTCCACGCTCCAACTCTTTCTTTTCAACACCTCTTAAAAGCAAGCCGATGTTATCGCCGGCCTGACCTTCATCCAGCGTCTTGTTGAACATTTCCACACCGGTAACAACCGTCTTGCGTGTCTCCTTGGAAAGCCCCACTATCTCAATTTCCTCCCCAGTATGGACTTTACCCCGCTCGACCCTTCCCGTGCCGACTGTTCCACGGCCTTTAATACTGAAAACGTCTTCGACCGGCATAAGGAACGGCTTGTCAATATCACGCTCGGGCAGCGGAAAATAATCGTCAACAGCATCCATTAGTTCATCAATGCATTTTCCGGCCTCGTCATCCTTGCCCTCGCTTTGCATCGCCGCCAAAGCCGAACCTCTGATAATGGGAATATCATCGCCTGGAAACTCGTATTTATTCAATAGATCCCTTATTTCCAATTCAACAAGGTCAATCAGTTCCGGATCGTCAACCTCATCAATTTTGTTCAGGAACACTACGATACTCGGTACATTAACCTGGCGAGCAAGAAGAATGTGTTCGCGGGTTTGCGGCATCGGGCCGTCGCCTGCCGCCACAACCAAAATTGCCCCGTCCATTTGTGCCGCACCGGTAATCATGTTCTTGATATAGTCGGCGTGCCCGGGACAATCGACGTGAGCATAATGGCGTTTATTCGTTTCATACTCGACATGAGCAGTATTTATCGTAACGCCACGTTCCCTTTCTTCCGGAGCATTGTCGATATCTTCAAATTTCTTAACATTACCGCTGCCCGCTTTATGCGCTAATCGCATCGTGATCGCAGCAGTCAATGTCGTTTTACCATGGTCGATGTGACCGATGGTTCCAATATTGATATGTGGTTTTGTCCTTTCAAATACCGCCTTAGCCATCTTAATATAAACCTCCAATGTGCCCGGTTAGTATTCTAGTTTATAACTGTACTATCAATAATATTTTTCAAGCCTCAATGCTTACTCCAAAGCTCAAGTCCCAAGGCAACCGCTCTTTGTCTTAGCACCAAAGCAAACTCTCGGCCTGATCCACTTGCATTTAGCTGCTGATGGGACTCGGACCCATGACCTCGTCCTTACCAAGGACGCGCTCTACCTGCTGAGCTACAGCAGCACATAATTGTACCTCACAACCTGTTTTCAGGCGGTGAATACAAAAAATCCAGATTCATTACCAAACGAAAACTTAGTAATTTATAAGAAAAAATGTATAATGGCAAATACAAAAATATAAAAAAAAGAAAAAAACTTCGTTTTTTTGCACATTTAATCAAAAATGACAAACAGCCCCGTTATTTCCCCTATTTTAACAGTCTTTACTCCCGTAATTATCATTCTTCGCGACCTCAGCTTCACTGACATAAAAACAATATGAACTGATTAATGTTATAGACAAAACCGCAAAGATGCTATTACAAAATGCTTTTTAATATCATAAAATTACAAATTCTCTTAAAAAGAAAAAACTTATATCCAATCTGTTCCTAAAATCCGGCAGAATTCTCCCATGACATAATCCAGGCTTTTATCTGACGGCTTGTTATTAATTGACTTGGGTTTGACCTTCCGTTTCTTCGGTCTTCCCGAATCGGTCCGCCCATAATGCCAATTGTGCCTTCCAATTCAATTTCGGCGAAGAAACATCTATTCCCATCAGCATTTTCAATAAAGCATCGACATCAGAAATATCCGATTGACTGCCCAGATAGCTATCAATCGACCGAATAACGATATCATTAGGCTCCATATCTGCCCGAGAGAGGCAGTTTTTTAACAGTTCGGCAGCCTTATCCAGGTTCGGCAGTCTCAAACAGGCATCCAACTGCCTCGATAGATAGAGATTTTTCTCTTCGGGATTTTGAGCATCCGTCTTCAACCTGTCAAAATACTCGGCAGCCTGTTCAAATTGTTTTGTCGTATATAAAAGTCCGGCCAATTTCTTGCGAACCTCTGTCATCCTTTCCCCTGCAACTTTTGACTCTGCTATCTTAAGAAACTCTATCTTCTGGTTTTCGGTCAATTTACTCTGCTCACCGGTCAATTGCTCCATCCATTCATTTATAATATTTGCACCGGAATCGTTGAAAATCCTGACCATCGCCTGCCAGGCCGGTTGGCTTTCCGAATTCACGCCTATCTTTTTCACTAAGAACGGCAAATCTTCGATTCCGCCGAGTTTCCTTGCAAGTTCCAACATTTTACTTCTGACATTAGGGCTTAAGTCTTCATAAAAGCCTCTTTTTCTCAAAGTCGAAAGAGCTCTCGTCTCGTCAATATTCCTTAGTCCATCAACCGCCGCTTCTCTTACGGAATTGGTTTTACTATCCAGAGCTTCCTGAAAACACTGAGCCTGCTCGAAAAGCTGCACCGCCTGGGCCTTACAGGCACTTCCGTCGGCAACTAAACCGGCCATCACATTGAGCAAACTGCCGCGTAAAGGCTCATTCGGCTCTTCTTTTAACCGGTTATATCTCGTTACGAACAAGTTCAGCTTATCAAGAACCAAATCCGGCTGCAAACCATTACGCTCGATCAGTCTTTTCATCACCCGGGCCCCGATCTGCGATTTGTTACTATCGGGATCCAAAAGATAAGCCTGTGCCAAATTGATGGCCTGTAATCTTATTTCAGGAGATATCGTAAACGCCGGGGAAGGCAAAAGGCCGTAAGAACACACCCACCCGAGCGTATCCAGCAGTTGCCCTTTGACCTGCTCGTTGGTTTCTACTCTGAACTGGGCCAGAATTGCTGAAGCAGAATTCAAAGTTCTCATTAAAGCGAGCAATTCGGCGGTTTTAAGACGGACTTTTTGATTTTGGTCCGAAATCAATACAAGAAGAACTTGCCCAATTTCCTTCGGCAAATTCGGATTCGTACCCTGGCTACGCTGGTAAACCTGCTCCAATGCCCATAGTTTGACAACTCCCTTCGAATTGCCCAACTGCTCTACAAGAAATCTGCCTTTTGCCTCATCGTCGCTATAGCTGTTGTAAGTTTTATTTAATAAATCAATATAAGTTTTTTGCCAGGATTCAAGCTCGACCTGAATTTGCCGCATCTGAGCTTCCTGTTTTATCAATAAATCCCGAAAGACAGTTTCCATCCCCTTATTCAGAAGGTCATCGATTATTTTTTCGCGTTCGGCGCGGCTGGTTCCCACAGGAATACCCAACGAGCTAAGTGCCTTTTCCGCCTCGGTTTTCACTTTTGGATCATCTACGAGCTTTATCAGCACAATAATCGCGCTCATATCTGGTCGGGATAGCGCTTTGATGGCATTTATTCTCGTCTTAGCCGGTTTTTCGCCATCTGTTACCAGCTTTTCGAGAGGCTGTCTGATTTTATCGTAAGGATAAATCAAAGTCGCCTCAGCAGCCAATGCCGCTTCGTTAACGTTATCAGTACTGAAAACGCCCAATAAAGGCTGAATGAAATCCTCTATCCCAACAATAGTTTCCATTGATGAGCGGTTCTGAATCAGTGTTTTACAGATAGCGGTGCGTGCGGCGGTATTATCCGTCAGGTTAAGAGTATCGATAAGAATCTGTCGGGCATTTGGATCCTGACTCTTTAGCAGTAAATTCGCCGCCGTGATACGTATCGCCTCGTTCGGATCTCGAAGAAGCGCGTTTTTATTTATTTCTAATTGTTTGTCCGGCTGGGAGTTATCAGCCACTCTGCCGGCATTTACTGGCACAGCAGCAACTGCGGCAATTTCAGGCCGGCCTGATGTGTTTTCTGTGATAACGGCCTGACGAACTCCAGATATCGAGCTTTGATTTGCCGGAGCTGTTGAATCAATCGCCGGCTGAGGTTTAATCGGCACTTTTTGATTCGCAGAAACAAACCTACAGCCGATAAAAAATACTAAAAACGCCGGAAAAAGCCTCTTTATGCTCATCAAAGCCACCTTAACAATACTACCTGAGCCCGTACCGCTCCGGTACAGGACGCTCCTGAAGGCCGAGTGATTGATAAAATTTATTTTCTGTAAAATAATAAACTTATAATCCATTACAGTCAATCGAAATCCCAACAAAAGTGCTCTAATGCTACTCTGAGCTTTGAGGGTGTCCGGTACATTTTTTATGAAAAAGATCCGTGAAAAAATGTACCGGACACCTTTTTCCCTAAACACTTTTAACTTTACTTTCTTACGGTCTCGGATGAAATTTCCTGTGAATACTTCTCAACCTGTTCTGGTCAACATGGGTATAAATCTGCGTAGTGGCAATATCCACATGTCCGAGCATTTCCTGCACGCTTCTCAAATCCGCACCGCCGCTGAGCAGATGCGTCGCGAAACAATGTCTTAAAGTATGTACGGTCAGATTCCTGGGCATCCCTGCCCTAACGGCGTATTTTTTAACCAATCTCCAGACTTCAATACGACTTAAAGGCCGTCCGGTTCTGGAAAGTAACAGAAAATCTTCGCTGAAAGACTTTGCCAAAGAAGGCCTGAGATTCTCAAGATACTGCCTGATAGCCTCTGCGGCAACTTTACTCAGCGGTATCACACGTTCTTTGTTTCCCTTGCCGATACAGCGCAAATAGCCGATATCAAGCTTGATATTCGATATTTTCATATTCGCAACTTCCCCGGCACGCACGCCGGTCGCGTACAGCAGCTCCAGCATCGCCTTATCACGAAAGTAGAAAGGCTCTTTAATATCCGGAGCCCTCAGCAAATCGAGCACCTGCCGCTCGCTGCATACACACGGCAGACGCTGCCAGAGCTTCGGCCCGTCCAGAACCGAGGCGAAATCATCCTGAATCCTGCCGGTGCCCTTGCAATAACGCAAAAACATCCTTATCGCAACAAGGCTGCGTTTGACGGTGCCTTCGCTTTTGGAATCGACCGAAAGAGACCGCATATAATCGTTGACTAACTCCGGCTTTATTTGCTCGGTCCGGCGGATTTTGCTATTCGAGCAGAATTCAAGAAAACCGCGAAGATCCCGGCAGTAAGCTAATATCGTATTCTCAGCCAATCCCGCTTCGACGGCAAGACAATCGATAAAGCATTTGACCGAACCGCCCAAATCAACTGCGGCTATTTTCTTCAGAATAGATTGTCTCTGAGCTGTCAACACCATAATATATCGGCAGACGTTTATTTTTGCCTTTAACTTCAAAGACCAAACAAAACAAACAAAATATAAACACATCATACAGACGCTATTTATATTGAAAGTAATTCATTTTTTTAGTAAAATAATAAATACCAGAGGCTATTGCACGGAGGACTTTATATTATGGCAAAAGTTATAATAATCTCATCAATCTTTTTCGCAGCGGCTATCCCGGCATTCGCCGAACAGGTTTCCGGAAACCTGTTATTGGTTAACGACAACAGTAGTATTATCGAAAAGGCCGGCACAATTTATGGTCCTTCTTTAGAAAGCCAAGGCGAGCCGAACGATAAGCCGAAAATGAACAAGTATTATAATCCCTACGAAAATCCGATCGAGCCGAATGCCGGCGGTTATACACTCCCAATCGATTTAAAGAATGTAGGGAACTATTCCGATGTGAATACATTCTTGAACCTGGGTCCCGCCGCGACGCTGCTCGAACAGAACGGATTTGCCGTTATCGAACATGATTTCGGCTGGTTTGATCCCAATCGTGACGATATCGTCAAACCTTACGAGTATCTCAGAAACAATAACATCCCGGTTTTTATTACTTCCGACACACTTTTGCACCTTTATCACATTCAGTTCGACGAAACATTAAAAGACATCGAAGAAAGAGAATTTATTTCCGACATCAACGACCTGACACAGGTTTTGTTGGCCGATGCGCTTAACTTTTATGAAACTTACTCCGGCGATTTAAAAGAAGCCGCAAAGCGAAATGTCGCCTATTTAGCCGTAGCACAAAAGCTCATCGATCCGAACTCTCAGGTCCCGGAGCTTGTAGCGGCCCTTGTCGCCGGGGAACTGGCAAAAATTGACGCCCACGAAGGTTTTGAAGAAAGCGATATCTTTATATATAAGGAAGACTACTCCCAGTATGTGCCGCGAGGCCATTACACCCGAAGCGATAGGCTCGAACGTTATTTCAGAACGCTCATGTGGTACGGGCGGATGGCATTTCTACTCAAAGGCTCTGATAACTGGGGACCGTTCGGTGAAGCTCTTATCAGTATTGAAGACGCGAAGATACAGACCATGCAGGCAGTACTTCTGGCCAAATCAATCGATACCGTCCAGGCAGGCCAGCGAACGGGACGGCAGATTTGGGAACGAATGTACGTCGTAACGGCATTTTATGTCGGTCTGGCAGACGACCTGACGCCCTATGAATATCTCGGAGCACTCGATAAAGTCTTTGGCGGCAGTTTCGAGCCGACACTCTTAGAGGATGAAGATAATTATTTTGCTCTGAAGTTCGAGCTGGCACTTTTACGGTCGCCGGAAATCTACGGCGGCACCGGCGAAATAGTAATACCTCCCTATTCCACGCCGGAAACACTTAACGAGATACTGGAGAAAACCAAAGGCATGAGGTTCATGGGCCAGCGGTTTATACCGGATTCGTATATGTTCCAGAATCTTGTTTTCCCTAAA
>JAFGBG010000158.1 GCA_016933295.1 Sedimentisphaerales bacterium
GAAATATCAGTCCGGCGGTAATAGCCGGGCAGCTCAAGACCGTGCTCGGTCGGGAAAAGATAAAATTCGAGGAGGATTTGATTCTGCCGCTTGCGAAAATGGCTAACGGCTCGATGCGGGACGGCCTGAGCCTTTTGGACAGGCTCATCAGCACCGGCGCAGAGCCTTTGACTGTGCAGTTGCTCGAGCAGTTTCTCGGCCGGCCCAACAGCGAAAAAATCTGGAATCTTATCGAGCAAATCGGCAACAGCGATGCCGGCGGAACTCTTGCCGCACTCGAAGATTTAATCTGCTCCGGCGTCGGCGAGGTGCAGGTCGTCGATTCGCTGATCGATTATATGCGCGATTTGATGGTTGTAAAATCGGCCGGGTCGAAGAGCGAGCTTGTGATTTTGACCGAGCAGCAGCGGCAGCGGGCCGACGAAATAGTTAAAAAATTCGACATCGCGGCACTAATTTATAATATCGCCACGCTGGAGAAACTGCAATGGGCGATCAAAAACAGCGATACGAGCAGGGCTTTGTTGGAGGCGTCGCTTTTACGATTCGCCCTGAGCGAGCATTTTCTGAACGTCGATGGTCTTCTTACTCAGTTGAAATCCGCTCCGGCGGCCTTGGCTAATGGGCCTTCAACCGGCACGGTTAAAAAAAAAGTAACACCGGCCCCCGATAACCGAGTAGAGGCAATTCCACATGCGGCGGATGACAAACCACAGGCCGGGACTCTGAAATCTCAGAATATTTTTGGCCAAACCGATATACAATCCATAAAAGATAACTGGCAGAATCTTCTGAAGATAATTTCCGCCGAATTAGGGCCGGGGACCGGTGGATTGTTGAGAACTGCGGCGCCGAGCCGTTTTGAAGACGGCGTTTTAACGCTTGAATTCGGTCCGGCGGCTCAAACACAGAAAAAAATGTGCGAAAGTAACGGCCGGGCCGAGCAGATACGGAACCTGTTAGGTGAGCAGCTTTCGATGCCGATCGGTCTGAAGTTCGAGATTGCCGCCGGCCAGGAGATTCAGGAAAGCCATTCCGCCGGCCATCAGGTAATCAGCAGCAAAAGAAGGAACGAGTTGATTTGCGATCCGGCGGTAAAAACAGTTCTTCTCGGCCTGGATGCGACAATCGTTAATGTCGAAGAAGATTAAGAAATTTTTGAATCTTGTAACGTGTGGCAGCCTCATCCTGACGTTGTTTCAGGATAGGGATGGTTAAATGTAGAAAAAGGAAAAAGCAGGGCAAGCTATGAGTAGTGCATACACTGAGAGTTTAACTAAGTTAATCGAGGAGTTCGGCAGGCTGCCGGGTATAGGACCGAAATCCGCCGAGAGGCTGGCGTTTTATTTGCTCAAGGCCTCTCCTGCGGAGGCGATGAAACTGGCCGATGCCATACGCGATTTGAAGCAGAAGATTTGCCGTTGTGAAATCTGTTTTAATCTGGCCGAACAAAATGTTTGCCAGATATGTTCCGACCCTCGCCGGGACAAAAGTATAATATGCGTTGTCGAGCAGCCTAAAGATGTCATAAGTCTCGAAAAAACCGGCGCATGCAAATGGGTATATCACGTTCTCGGCGGTCATATCGCCCCGCTGGATGGAATTGAGCCGGGTGATTTGACGATAAAACAGCTCGTCGAGCGGATTCGCTCGGGCGGCGTAAAAGAGCTGATAATGGCGACCAATCCGAATATGGCCGGCGACGGCACGGCACTTTATATAAGCTCGCTTCTGAGAAACTCAGATGTGAAAATTACCCGATTAGCAAGGGGCCTGCCCACCGGCAGCACGATAGAATACGCCTCCGGCAAAATGCTCACCGACGCCATAATCGGCAGGCAAACGCTCGAATAGCTCCGGCATTTTTTGCCGAAATGAACTACTTTCTTCACAAATTCGCAAATAAATCAGTTTGTGCGGATTTTGCACGTCTCTATCTTGACTTTAGCGGCACAAATCTGTTATATTAATTTATATAAAAGTGCGAATAATCTGTGGTTATTTCATTGATTAGGGCTTTTGGATGGAGGAACAATCATGAGGATAAGAGTTACAACCGTATTTTTTTTGGCCTGCGCAATTTTGCTTGCGGCTAATCCCTGCGTCTGGGCACAACATACTAATGTTTTGCCGGAAGAGGCACGAGAGTTAATTAATATTACGGATGACCTGATTATTATCGATGTCCGGGAGAAATCCGAATATTGTGGTTGGGCAGGGCACATTCCCGGCGCATTGAACTACCCGTGGAATTCTGGTGTGCTGCAGACCCGATATGAGGAACTGCCTATTGATGGTAAGATTTTGGTGGTTTGCCAGAGCGGCGGCCGCAGCAGTCAGGCCGCCAACTTTCTTGATTCGCAGGGCTTTTTGATAGTCTATAACATGTTGGGCGGCATGTATGCCTGGCAGTGGGAAACCGCCGCCTGCAAATACGCCGGAGGAAGCGGGATCGCGAAAGACCCATACCAAATCGCTACGGCGGAAGATTTGATTCTTTTAGGCGAAAGCCCCGAAGATTACGATAAGCACTTCATTCTGACCGCCGATATCGACCTCGACCCGAACCTGCCGGGGCGGAAGGTCTTCGACACTGCTGTTATAGCGCCAGACGTGGATCCAAATGATAAGTATTCTTTTTTTGATGGAACTGCTTTCACAGGTGTTTTTGATGGTAAGGGCTATATAGTTAGTAATCTCCATATACAGGGAAAAGATTATATTGGCCTGTTTGGCAAATTAAGCTCCGGAGGGAAGATTTCCAATCTGGGTCTGGAAGCAGTAAATGTCAATGGAACTGGTTATCATATCGGAGGTCTTGTGGGTGGTCAAAGTAGTAGCGAAATTGATATGTGCTACAGCACCGGTGCGGTTCATGGAGGCAAGGATGTTGGCGGGCTGGCTGGATACTGTTATGGTGTAGTTTCGAATAGTTATAGCTCTTGCTCGGTTCAGGGTGAAGATAATGTTGGCGGACTCGTGGGCAACAATCTTGGAAGTATCACGATGAGCTATAGCAACAGTTTGGTCATGGCAGATGAAAATGTCGGAGGTCTCGTAGGCTGTGACTTTTTGTGCGGACGAGCGGCATGTGATTATGGCAATACAACCTTGAGTTTCTGGGACATTGAAACCAGCGGCCAGACAATAAGTGCCGGAGGCGAAGGCAAGACCACGGCTGAGATGATGGATCCTAATACGTTTATATCCGCCGGGTGGGATTTTGTTGGTGAAACAGTGAACGGCCCAAACGATATCTGGTGGATTCTTGAAGGCCGGGACTACCCGCGGTTATGGTGGCAACTTCCTTCCGATGACTTCAATGACGGCCAGCCGGAGCCGCTGTGGTTTGTGTATGCGATGGAACCTGAGTCGGCCTGGCTGGAAGAAGTAAACGGCAGATTAGAGGCCAATACCGCAGGTGACATGGAGGATGTTGACGCGATATACGTATCAGACGGCTGGCGGCTTGATGCAAATGAGCCGTTCGCTGTTCGAGTCGATTACCACTTCAGTAAAGTCGGCCTCGGCGACGGGCGATTGACGCTGGGATTGGTGCCGACTATCGAAGATACTGTTGTACAATGGGCGCAGTTCGAGGTCGGGACGTTCGATGATAATCCGTTCTATCTGTACGAGGTTCGTGACGACGACTGGATCAGGGAAGAAGTTGACGACCGATTCCTTGATGACGGGACATTATATCTCTGGTATGATCCGGATTTAGACGAGCTTTATTTCAGCGAAACCGGCTATGAGAAGATAAAAGCGATATGGACGGTAAAGGGGCTGGTTCGCGACCGCTGGGGCAGTGAATCGATCTATATAACTTTGGGCGGCGGCTCCGAGGACGGAATGGCTTTGACGGGTGAAGATGCCTGGCTCGATAACTTTACTATCGATGAGGGCGTTATCGTACAGTAAATAGCGGCGGTTTTTGTAAATTACTGTATATATCTTAAATGCCTCGGCAGGTTGGATTTAGGTTTCCGACATTTTGAGACTTATTTTATAGTCTATTTTATTTCGGATAAGAAATCCGAACTTTATCAATACAAGGTTTGATTTGCCGGTTTTGGGTTATAAACCCGAAAATTTGCCGCAAATCCGGCCTTTGGGGTGGGAAAATTCACATATGAAAACAATAATGAATTATTGGATTGTCATCCAAATATTGACGAAATCGGTGTATGAACTTATGATATGTTTAACAGGAGCTTATGCACCGACTTAAAATACGTTTTTTATCGGAGTTTTTATGAGGCTGGAAATGACAAATCAGATGCGGATGGAGCAGAGAATGAAGCTCGCTCCGCATATGATACAATCAATGGAGATTCTCCAGCTTCCAATTCTTGCCCTTCAGGAAAGAATCGAGCAGGAGCTTAATAATAATCCCGTTCTGGAAATTGCCGAACCCGTGAATCCCGAAGAAGGAGATTCGTCTCAGGAGCAGCCTTCGGATGATATCGGCGAAAGAGACCTTGTTGTCGGTACGGACAACAACAAGGTGCAGGATTTCGAGCGGCTCGAAGGCCTTGGCGACGAGTTCAAGGATTATATGGACGAGGCCGGTCCGTGGCGGGCGAGGATACCACGTGACGAGCCGGACAGAAAGCTCGAAGCGATAAAAAATACCGCCGCTCCTTCTCAGTCTCTTCACGAATATCTTTCAGAACAATGGCGGATGGTCGATGCAAAAGAGCCTGTAAAGAAGGCCGGCGAGATGATTATCGATTATATCGACGATCGCGGCTATTTGACTGTCAGAATCGAGCAGTTGCATAACAAGGATAAAAATGATTTCACGGTCGATGATTTGAAAGAGGCCCTGTCACTTGTTCAGAAATTGGAGCCATCCGGCGTAGGGGCACGCGACCTGAGAGAATGCCTGCTTATTCAGTTGGCCCAGAACGGCGAAGAGGAATCAGATTCGGGCGCGGGTTCCGAGGGGCAGGAAGCGGATACGAGCTTCGAGGCGCGTTTGATCGGCGAGTATATGGACGAGCTTCTTGAGAACCGCCTGCCGGAAATCGCGAAAAAGATGAATTGTAACATCGAGACAATCAACCGCGCCATCGAGCGGCTCAGCAAGCTCGACACTTCGCCGGGCCTGCAAATCGGGCGCGACAGGAATCATCCGATTACTCCAGATATCATAGTCGAACCGGCGGATACCGCGGGCCAGTATTCGGTAAGACTTGCCGATTCGGATTTGCCGAGTTTGAAAATAAGTAATTACTACGCAAAAATGGCCAAAGATACGCGGGTAAGCGAGAAAACGAAGAAGTTTTTGCAGAATAACCTTCGCTCCGCACAGTGGATTATGGACGCCATCGAGCAGCGTAAGAGTACTTTGTTGAAGGTCGCCAGGGCGGTTGTGAAGTATCAAAAGGATTTTTTCGACAGGGGCCAGCTCCATCTTCACCCGCTGCCTATGTCGAAGGTCGCCGATGACGTAGGAGTGCATTTAGCGACGGTTTCGAGAGCCGTATCCGGCAAATACCTCCAGTGCTCGCGGGGAATTCTGCCGCTTCGAAAGTTTTTCAGCGGCGGAAGGGAGGACGTTAACGGCCAGGCCCGAAGTTGGGAGGCCATCAGGGCAAAGCTGCAGCAGATTATCGACGCCGAGGACAAGACCAGGCCGCTAAGCGACGATAAGATTCGCGAGAAACTTGCCGCTGCCGGTATCGATGACCTTGCCAGACGCACCGTTGCGAAGTACCGCAAAATTCTGAACATCCCCGCCGCAAGATTTAGAAAAAAATATTAAAATCATCGCAGCGATTTATTTTATCGGTGGTACCCCAAGGTCTTTACAAATCTTCTTCGCAAGAATATCTACAATCTCATTATGTCTCGGAACCGCAGATCTCTTATTCAAATATGGATTGTACCACCATGAATGTTTCCCCCCTTCTCTTATAAATTCACAGCCCTGAGAGCGAAGATACTTCAATAGTTCCTTCCTTTTCATATTGCTATTTGCTCTTCGTGAAAATCTGTTCCCAAGGCTGTTAGTGCGTCCTGCCGGTTAAGCTCCAGCGCTTCTTTCAATGTAATTTTAAGCGTCTCAAGCAACTGCTCATGCGTTTTTTCCTGGCAGTTTACCCCCGGCACCTCTTCAATCCACCCAATCCACCAGCCGTTTACCTGTTTGGTCAGTGCCGTATATATTTTATTCATGATCGCACCATCGAATATAATCTCTTTTTAAATATCCTGCCTGTCTGCCGTACATCTTAATATAGCAGAGCATAAAAGTCAAGAAATACCTCTTTAATAACAATTGCCGGCACCGCAAAATTTAAAAAATCCCCGCCGCAAGATTCAGAAAGAAATATTAAAAAAAGCATAGGGTGGGCTGTACTGCTACGATCTAAATCGTAATAAGTGTCCAACAATTCGCAAAATGTCATATAAAATACTTTCTATTGTGTACTATTTCTATGCTGAATCCAATCTGTTAATTTTCTTCCAGTAAGTTTAATTGTTGTATTTCCATCTCGAACGTAAACTTCATTATCCAAGTGAATTACTTGGTCCAAACTTGCTGGAACTATATCAATTCTGCAAATAGATGTTTTTTTTATTTTTCTAAATATTATCTTCAACTTACCTAAGGGTTCAGGATCAAACTGATTTCGTATTAATGAACGTAATTTTAACTCAAATCCATCCGTATTTTTTCGCTGAACATATTTTAGATCTTCTTCGATACCAAAAATTATTCCATCGTCTTTAACACCTATTAATAACACTCCACCGTCAGTGTTTAAAAATGCTGCTATTGTTTTAAGACATTCTTTATTTAAACCTTTATTATGTTGATTTTCTTTAATATCATATTCCAAAGTCGCTTTAAACTCAATGAAATGACCTTCTCCCTGTTTAATAAGTTTCTCTACGGATTCTTTAAATATATGCAAATTTTGGAAACCAGTTTCTGTCTCTTCACCTTTTTCTTGTGACTTTGTTTGCGCTAAAGCCTTTTGATAATCAGCATCACTTGACAATTGTGTCTTGAAAGCAATCTCTTGTTCCTCATCAATTTTATATAAGAGGCTATTTCGTACTCCCTCAATTGCAGAATCACTCCATTCAGTAACAGGCATATATTTAAACAATATTTTAGACAATTCCTTTTCCCATTGACATACTTCATTACAGATTTCTGGCTCTATAATGATTTCATTTGCTTTTTTTTTGTTATCTCGTAATGAAGATTTAAATGTTTGTCTTGCAAAAAGCCATACTTTTGCAGCAAACATAAAACTTGCATCTAAAAATGAATACCCTGATTCATTGAAAACAGTAACACCGGGATTTTTAGGCCAAAAGTATTTATTATAAAGAGTAAACTTTTTTCTTGAATCGAAAAAGTCATTGGGAAGTATATCATATTTTTTATGTAGCTTTAAAATAATAGTACTCAAACTGACCGATTAGAGGAATTTTGAAGGTAATGATTATCAAACAAAAACAGCTTCTTTTGCCGATAAGTGTTGTGGAAACA
>JAFGBG010000159.1 GCA_016933295.1 Sedimentisphaerales bacterium
AAGCGCGACGGCAAATTCCGGGAAAATATCCTTCGATAAATATTGCCATTCGTCGGTTGCCGCTTTGATATCGCCGTTTTCTTCTGAAGCGGTGATTCGCGGATAGACGAAGTAGGCCTGTTTTTTCGCCTTCAGACGCTCGCGGATAAAATCGTACGCCTTTTTTCTGTCATGCGGCTCGATGCGGCGGGTGACGACGCTGCCTCTTCCAGGCGGGCAGTGTCTGATGATGGAGACGTCCAAGTCGCCGAACGCCGTCATTGCCAGGGTTCGGGGGATAGGTGTGGCCGTCATTACGAGGCAGTGAGGTGTAGTCTGTTTTCGCAGTTCGGCCCGCTGGTGTACGCCGAATTTGTGCTGCTCGTCGATTACGACAAGGCCGAGGTTTTGAAATTCGATATCACTCTGAAGCAGCGCCACGGTGCCGACGACTATGTCGATTGTGCCGTGTTTGATTTTGCTCAAAAGCTCGGTTCGTTTTCTGCCGGTTAGGCCTCCGGTTATCAGAGTCCTTTCGACGGTGCTGTTTTTTAAGTAACGTTCCATGCTTATAAAGTGCTGGCCGGCGAGAATCTCCGTCGGTGCCATAATCGCCACCTGCATTTTATTTGCGACCGCCAGCAGGGCGGCGTAGAGCGCGACGACGGTTTTGCCGGAGCCGACGTCACCCTGTAAAAGGCGATTCATGGGTTTCGATTGATTCATATCGGCGGTTATTTCGGCGATACTGTTGTTCTGGTCCTCGGTCAGAAGGAATGGGAAACGTTTTCTGATTCTGCTGTCGATTCGATCGTCACAGAAGCACGGGGAGGCGGCTGAAAAGTGCCGCACCTTGTACCGGCGAAGCGCCAGACCCAACTGCATCAGAAAAAGCTCGTCATATTTGAGGCGGCGTTTTGCCTGCGCGAGTTTTTTTTCGTCCGGCGGCTGATGAATCCAAGAAAATGCTTTTTTCCTGCCGATTAGATTCGTTTTTTTCAGAAAATCTTTATCGAAAAATTCCGGTACAAGTTCATCTAAGTGTTCGAGCACAGGTTTGATTATTCGTTTTATTTGCCTGCTGGTGATTTTGCCGCCGGCGGGATAAATTCCGCCGCTCAGAGATTTGGTGTCTTTTTTGTGTTCCTCTTCGAGCACCAGGAATTTCGGATTTGTCAGTTGCAGTTGGTGCTTATAGAAAGTGACTTTGCCGGATGCGAGGATGATTTGACCCGGTTGAAGTTGGTTGCGAAGATAGCCGCCGTGGAACCAGATGATGCGGCAAATTCCGGTTTCGTCGCTGATTAACGCCTCGAATATCGGTTGGCGGCGATAGCTCTGGTAATCCGTCGATTCGATTAATCCGATAACGGCGATTTTTTGGTTCGGCTGCATCTGGCTGATCTTAGTCGGCTCCGGCAGAAAGTTCCAGTCTCTCGGGAAATATTCGAGTAAATCACCGACGTTCTCGACGCCAAATTGGGCGAAGGTTTTGGCTCGTGCCGGCCCGACACCTTTGAGGAATTGAACCGGCATTGAGATATCTATTCTTTTTATTGTTTTTTCGTTTTCTTCTGTCATCGCTGCTGTTTCTTTATGGCATTCCCATTGTTGATATTTGTCATTTCCATTATTCTTTATATCATTCCCGCTGTTTCTATATGTCATTCCCGCGAAAGCGGGAATCCATTTAATCTATCATTTCAAAATATAAATCATTCCATTGAGGATTAGTTTTTTCTATTAATTCAATCTTCCATTGTCTTTTCCACTTCTTCATTTGCTTTTCTCTGTTTATAGCACTACCGATATTATTATAAATTTCATAGTACACAAGATTATGAACATTGTATTTTTCAGTGAAGCCTCTTACTATGTTGTTCTTATGCTCGTAAACTCTTTTAAGTAAATTATTTGTTACTCCAATGTAAAGTGTTCCGTTTTTTTTGCTTGCTAATATATAGACAAAATATTGTCTCATGTTTTTTTTCTGGATTCCTGCTTTCGCAGGAATGACATAAGGAGTATTTTGTTATGCGATCGCAGCCGTCCATGCAGCTATCATTGCCAGTAGAGCAATTACTGTTGCACTTAATGCGACCCAGAAATTTCTATTAGAAATTCTGCACATTTCAATCATTGTTTCTGTCTGCAATGACTCTTGGATATTATGTACAATTTCTGATTCTGTAATTTCATTAGATGATTCATATTTCACCACACCAGTCGTATCTCTTAGTTTTTCTACTTTTTCAATTCTTGTAACACTTGCCCCAACCTCTTTAGCTAACTTCTGAAGTTTTTCTAATTTTGATTCTGCATTCTCTTCTCTTAAAATAGAAGCTAATTCCTCTCGCTTTTTCTTTATTTCGTTTAATTTCATTTCTTATTCCTTTTTTCAAAGAAATATTTTTTATTATCATTCCTATCTTTTTGTTATTCTATTCTTTTGTCATTCCCGCGAAAGCGGGAATCCATTAACCTTCATGTTTTTTTTTAGATTCCTGCTTGCGCAGGAATGACAAACCGCTATTCTTCGAAGCCGTATTTGCCGTAAAGCTTGACGAACCGGACGTCGCAGATATTTCTTTCAATTAGTTTGCCGGCTCTTTTTTCGCAGACGATAAGTTCCTGTACGCCTGAGAAGCCAACGGGAATCACCATCAGGCCGCCGTCGGCAAGCTGTTGGATTAGCGGCTGAGGTATCGTTGGAACGGCGGCAGTAACCATAATCCTGTCGAAATATCCCTGTTGCGGCAGTTTTTCCTCCGGCCAGCCCAGACTGCCGTCGCCGACGAAGAATTCTATATTGGAATAACCCAGCCTGCCTAAAACCGCCCGGGCTGAATCGGATAACTCGGGAAGTTTTTCTATGGTATAAACTTTTTTCGCCAATTCGCCAAGGACGGCGGTTTGATAGCCGCTGCCTGTTCCAATCTCCAAAAGAGTGCAGTCTTTATTGATATGCAGCTCCTGAGTCATCAGTGCGACAATATAAGGCTGGGAGATGGTTTGGCCCATCCCGATGGGCAGGGGGCCGTCGTGATAAGACTGCGTGCGATGGGAATCCGGCACAAATTCTTCCCTCGGGATTTTGGCCATGGCGGCTAAAATTCGCTCGTTATTTATCCCGCGATCCTTCAAATCCCACCTGAGCATGTGCTGCCGTGCCGTATCGAATTCTCCTTTTTGCTGTTTACTCATCGATTCAATAATCGTTGTTTGTCCGAGATTTTGCAACGCAATTTTTGCCGGACTCGAATTAAAACAGCAGTTTAATTGCTGCGGCGAACGCCAGAATCTGCACAATGCCGGCGAAAGCCTTTTGCGGTATCCGTTTTAGAAAGAATATTCCCATCAGCGCGCCCGCGGCAATAAACGGAAGCATTATAAAATCCAGTCTCACGGATTGGAGCGTCATTAAATCCAGATTCGCGCTGAAAGGGACTTTTATCCAGTTTACGACGAAGAAAAACCACGCCGCAGTCCCGACAAATTCAGTTTTGGGAAGTTTCATGGCCAATAGATATATAATCATGACCGGCCCGGCGGCATTGGCCATCATCGTGGTAATTCCGGCCATGAATCCGAGCCAGACGGCCAGCCAGTACGGGCTTGGAATCGGCAGATTCCGGTCTTTATTTTTCATGCGCAAGTAATTAATGCCCAACATTAACAGAACTATTGCCCCGATGATGGGCTTCAACTGCCGGTCGCTGACTATTTTTAAACCGAAGTATCCGACCACAATGCCTGCTATGGCTGGTGGAAGCAGGCGGAGAACGTGATGCCATCTCGCATTACGCCTGTGATATATAATCGCGAAAATATCCGCTAAAATTAAAATACCCAATAATATACCTGTTGACTGCCGCGTTGGAAGCACGAGAGCCATTAAAGGCACAACGAGTATCCCGAGTCCGGGAATTCCCGTCTTTGAGATTCCTACCATCATTGCACATGCGGCAATAGTTGCATACTCGATGAAATGCAATTCCAATTGAATTTTCCTCGTATAGTTTCTGTTGTTAAAAATAAGTTGAGTCGGTTCGGCAAAACTTTTTCACTTCGGATCGTTGCTTTTGAACTACGGCTCAATCTGGTTTTAGCAAAAAGCACCGGTAGTCTTTTCTTTACTAAGTCCTGATTCGATTGTATTATTCTTTCGGTTCCTTTGAGCAGGCCGGCATTAACTGGTATTCTGGCGGCCGAAATTTCGGAATATAATATGCGAACAAGAGCGAAGAGAAGACCTGAAAAAGCAAATATAAACGTCACAATGAAACCTTATTAAACAAACGGATATTTTTATTAATCCTGATCCGGCGATTGTTATCCATCACATTCGGTCGGAGATTATAATCTTAACAGCGGCGGATTGTCAATATACGAAATGTGTGAAAGCAAAGCTCAAAAATTTCCTCCGGCATATCCGATGCGTCTCGGCGACGAAGAAGACGTTGTCAAATGGATAGCCGAAATCACTTCCGGCGACGAAGAGTCCATCCGTGCCCGTTTGCGCAGGGAATTCGAGCAGCCGGGCGCCAACGTAGCCGAGGCTTTTGCCGGAACTGGTCTTGAGTCGTATGTTTGGAGTGATGATCTCGGGCGCTTTTACGAACGCACCGACGCTTTCATATACGAGCTTGTTTTGTGGAACCGCAACAGTATCAAACGCCGTATGCGGCGCTGGATAGCGAGGTATCTTGCCGAACACGAGGGGCCCGAGCTTAAGATACTATGTGTCGGAGACGGGCTGGGTTTCGACTCTTTCTATCTTGCCCGGCGGGATCATAAAGTGACATATTACGAAGTCGCCGGCTATACTCATTATTTCGCCGGCAGGCTTTTCAGGCTCGCCAATGCCGACATTGAGATAGTAACCGACGACGCCCAGATGAATTCAGAACTGTTCGATGTGGTTATTTGCCTCGACGTTCTCGAACATGTTCCTGATGTCCCCGGTTTTGTCGCACAACTGACAAATCGCCTTCGTTCCGGCGGTTTCTTTTTCGTTCATGCCCCTTTCTATATGGTTCACCCGACCAATCCCACTCACCTCAAAACCAACCGCAAATACAGCGGGTCTCTCAGGCCGTTTTCCAAATGCGGGCTTCGTCTTATCGGCGGGGAGTTTTTCTGGAATCCGCTCGTTTTCGAGAAAATTTCGGACGATATCGAGCCACATTCACGTTCGCTGGCGCGTATTTTCATTCTTCGGCTTGTGGGGCTTTACCTTGCTCTGGGGCGATTTTCAAATCTTCCCTTTCGCTGGGTAGAAGCCTTTCGACTGCGGCGAAACAGGTGGTTCGATTGAGAGCGGCTGTTTGTTCGGGTCATGGATGCGGGAATTACCGTTTATTGATAGTTTGAAAGAACGGCTTTTGCGACGCCCTCGCTGATTGTGCCTGCTTCGAGGAGGTTGGTGACGGATTGGGTCATTGTCACCATCTTGAGCTTTTTGCCGGTTTCGATGATGGTTCTCAGGAAATATCCGCCTTTTCTTCTGATAATGTTCTTGGCGGCATTGGTAATAATCAGCACTTCGCAGCAAACTCGTTGTTTGCCGTTAACGGTCGGGACAAGCTCCTGGTGAATCATTCCCTGCAACGACTCGGCTAAAAGGAATCTCAACTGGCTTTCGTCCGTAGCCGTGGCGTAGCTTAACAGTCTTTCGATTATCTTATCGATTGAAATAACGTGCAAAGTCGAGAGAACCAGCACACCGGTTTCGGCGGCGGTTAGAGCAATCTTGATCGTTTCATAGTCGCGCATCTCGCCGATGGCAATCACGTCCGGGTCCTGTCTGAGTGCGGCCCGAAGCCCGCTGTAAAACGACTGTGTATCTTTGCCCACTTCTCTTTGCCTGACGATACCGACCTTGTTCGTATGGATGTATTCGATCGGATCTTCGATAGTGATAACGTGCTTTTGAGATGTCGAATTTATTTCGTCTATCATTGCCGACATTGTTGTGGTTTTGCCCTGGCTTGTGCTGCCGGTGATAAGGACAAGGCCCTTGGTTTTTTTTGTCAGGTCTTTAACGACATCGGGAAGGGATAATTCTTTGATGGTTCTTGGTCTTGTCGGCAGGATTCTTATTGTCGAGCCGACCGCGCCGTTGAAATAACCGACGTTTACCCGGTATCTGCCGGTTCCCTCGGCCAGCATTAAATCGAAGTCGAGATTTTTTTCGAGCTGGTTTTTCTGGTCTTCGTTGAGCAGATCGAGAGATATTTCTTTGCTCTGCTCGGCGCTAAGTTTTTCTTTCGTAATCGGGACTAATTTGCCGCCCAGCCGGAATAAAATAGGGGCTCCGGCGCAAATATGTATATCGGTGGCATGTTGGGCTTTGGCGTGTTCTAATAACTGTTTTCTGTTTATCATTGCCTGATTTTGTATGTTTTGTCGCTTGTAAGATTGTTCCTTCCAAGACTGCACGATGTACCGATTCGAACCTGCGGCGGAGTTTTGTCCGGGCTGCTTAAATTGACGACCAGTTTTGAGCCGCGTATGTCCATCTCAGTTACATCCAATTCTATCATTTTGCCGGAAATATCGCCACTATCTTTTTGAATATTTGTTTCAGACCACGCCAGAGCGCTGGCAATCATATTCCGTTCGCACGCCCGGAGATAGTTTTTATTTGAATGGAATAGCATAGAATTCGAGGTGCTGGTTAAAAACGCCATGATTATTCCGGTAAGCGCGATTAATACGGTAACCAGAACTAAAACGAAACCTTTATTTTTTCTTTTTTTCATCTTCGTTTACTCTAAAATTCCAACATAGAAAATATGAGAATTTTCCATTTTTTTAATAAAATCACCTCTGTGTTTATATTTGCTGTAGTGCTGAATCTCAACGGCATAACCTCTGCCGTTTTGCCGGCGAACCTGCCAGTTTATTTTTGTGTCCGGCAGCAACCAGTCTCTTGTGTCTTCGGGGATTTGCTGATTACCCTTGAATCCGTATCTATATACGTACTTATCCTTAATTTGATAATGGATAACTTTGTCGGCCTGCTCAATCAAAAACAAATTGGCGTCTGATATGTTTCCATTTATTGACTGGGGCAGATTTTTTGCCGCATCGATATCACGCTGCATCTGGTTGAGCAGAAACAACATGACGGAATTATCATAGATTGCTTTTTCCGTTTTGGGGACGTCATTGAACATGGTTACAATAAAGCTGTTTATTACAATGAGCAGGATCGGAATAACAGCGATTATTATCAGAATTTCCAAAAAAGAATAGCCTTTACGCATGATTACTGCTCCTGACCGGCTGATGGTATCTTGGCCGCCATATATCTGGATAACCGGACTTTCACCTTCTGATTGAAACTCATGCCGTTTGTTTCAACTTCGACCAGATTCAATCCCTGCCATTGACCAGTTCCGTCGGATTCTTTGATTGAAACTTCGAGCCTGGGCCAGAGCCGGCGGAAATCTTCTTCTGCGATTGGTTTTCCCGTCGTTGCGATGCTGTCGAGCTGCGCCTGGGCCGCCGCAGTGCAACGCTGCCGGATTAACTGAAAGCGATTGAAGCGGGCAAATCCGTTTAGTGCCAGTGCGAAGGCTACCAAGAGAACGCCCAGAAGAAACATTGCTACGGTAAGTTCTATTAACACATAGCCGCTGTTCTTTTTATTTTTGTTCGACACGGTTTCACTCCGTTTATTTTCTACGGTATTGTTGTTGTTACTAAATTATTTATAATTGCAACGCCCGGCATATATACGGCAATAACCATAAAACCGACGACGGCTCCCATACAAAGAATAACGCACGGCCAGATAATGAATCTTGCCAGATTTACCCTGTAGCTGTAATTGGAGCGGTAAAAAGCCTCGAGAGTCTCCAGAATCGCCAGCGTATTGCCCTGATTGACCTTCTCGTCGAAGGCCCAGGCCAGGGGCGAGCCTAATTTACTGCTTCTTGCCGCAACGGCGATATTGTCGCCGCGTTCGACCTTCTGGTGCCATTTTATCAGTCGTTTCTTGAAGCAGTTATTGACATCTAAACTGATTGTGTTCTTAATCGCATCGTTGACGGGGCAGCCGGCATTAAGTGACAATCGAAGCATCCCGGTGACCTGCACCATCGAATAATTCTTCTCAAACCAGTGCAGGACCGGCAGGTGCCACTTGATAAAGTCACCGATTCGTGAAAGCAGGTAAGGGGAGTCCGGCCTGCGTGGTCTGAATTTGAAATAGATAAAAGAGGGAATTACGAAGATGATGGTCAATAACAATAATATCCCAACCAGCCAGCCATAGTCAAACACGAGAAAACGAGTCATACCTAAAACGACTCGGGTTGCCACCGGGAGGTTCTGATCCTCGAAAAATTCCTGCAGAACAGCATCATACGTAGGAATAACAAAGCTCATAAGGGCGAGTATTATGAAGAACATTAAGGTGATTACTATGACCGGATAAATCGGGTGAACCGGCCTGATTTTACGTTTTTCTCTTGTTTGGGCGGCGATATTCGCTTCGATAGCCTTAAGTGCCGACGGAACCTGATGTATCCGTTCGGCGGTGGCAATCATAGCCACGGCGTAGCCGGGACATTTTGGATAGCCGCGCTTGATAGATTCGCTCAGTGAGTAGCCCTGAACAAGCCATTTTTTGATATTCAGCAGAATTCTCGAACGTTTGTCCCGACCGATTGCTGCAGATTCAAGCGCCATCGGCAGAGGGAGATTCTGCCGAACACTCGAGCCAATCGTTGAAATAATATGTGCCGAAGTGACGGTTCTCGATGTAAAAAAGTAAATTATGATAGAGCCTATAGTTAATCCGAAAAATATTACACAAAATGTTCCAAAGGGAGCTGCCATGAAGCCCATAATTATAAATAACAGGGAGAAGACCGGGATTACGATTACAATGAAAAACCATTTTACACATAATTTCGGCCAGTTTTCGGATTCCGGCTCTTGTTTTGAAAAAAGTACCGAAATCAATGTCACGAAGAAAAGAACAGGGCCGCCTGCGATAACTATGGGGCTTACTTTTACGGCTCCGACAACAATTAATGTCCCCGCCACAAACGGCGAGGTAATCAGAGCTACCGGCGGCTTTTTCAAGCCGATTAATATATAAAGAGCTAATAATACTAAGATAATTATTATTTCCATATCTTAAGCCTAACTTGATATAACTGTTATGATTTGTATCATAGGCAGAAACATCGAAAGAATCGTTAAAAACAAAAAGCAGCCGACGAAGATTATCATCAAGGGCAGCAGCATCGCCTGTAATCTCGACTGGCCGAATTGCGCCTGCTCGGCGTACATCTGTCCGAGACTGTAAAGATTGTCCTGAAGCTCGTTGCGCTGCGAGCCTAACTGGATCGAATAAAAGAAAAGTCTCGGTATCATCCTGCAGAACTGTCCCGCTTCGAGAATGCCGGTTCCCTGTTCGATCTGGCCGGCGACCACCTCGCTTTCTGCGATAAGTTTTTCACTTGAAGCGGCGTTCGAGCTGAGCCTCAAAGATTCGGGCATGTCACAGCCAGCGGCCACCATGATGGCCATAGCCTCGGCCATCCTGCTGAGCACGCTGCTGTGGTAAACTTTTCCGAATACCGGCAGAGAAAGCAGAATCGATTCCTTGAATCTGCGTCCCGCCGGGAAGGTCGATAGTAATACTGTTATAAGAATTATTCCGGCGATAATCACCCCGACCGTTATCCAGAACGGTGCTATGTTTTGAGACATATTTAAGAATGCTCGAGTCAGACCCGGTAAGTGTCTGTCATCGGTCATTTCACTAAGGATTGCGCCGAATTGTGGAATGACGTACATAAATATGCCGGTGGTAATAACCGCCGCAAGTGTCAGGATGACTGCCGGGTAACTTAACGCCTCGAAGACGATTCGCCTTGTCTGGTTGGACATGTCCAGGTGCCTGTTGAGGCTTGTCAGCATTTCGCTGAGCCTTCCGGTTTCGACGCCCGCTTTCAGGATTCTGCCGTAAAGCGGCGGGAAATGTTTTTGCCTTTTTTCGAACGCCATCTCGATGCTCATGCCGGATTCGAGATCCCCGGCGATGGCATCGATTAGCTTTCGCATCGAGCGCGAGTTGACATCGTGAGCAAGCTCGCGCAGACCTTTTTCCAAAGGTATGCCGGCCTTTGTGATTGAGGCTAATTGCTGATTGAACAGCAGAAACTCATTTCTGCCGATTGCCGTTTTGGATTTTTTCGGCTGAGATTTTTCAATCGAATTTACATCGAGCTTCATCTGTTTGAGCAACTCGTTGGCCTCATCGTGTGAGCCTGCCTCGATAGAGCCTTTCATCAAACGGCCGGCAGATGTCAGTGCGTTATATTGGAATGTTGCCATTTTGTTATTTATCCTTTACTCTTTTAATTGAAGTTCGTAACGTAAAGCATCTCTTCCTTCCGAGCCTTCGGTCGCTTCGAGTTCGAGGATCGCTTCGGTGCCGGTCCGGCTATAGGAAAACGGTTTTTTAGTCACGGGGTCGTTCGGAACCTTAACTTCGGTGACGTCGCTTAGCTTGTCGGGAAACTTGCCGTTGTGAGTACCGGCATACAGGCGCAGTGCCTCCACGCATTGCAGTGCGGCGATTTGACGCTCCATCCTGTTGGTTATATGGCTCACTTTTTGGGCGGTGTCCGGTCCTTCTATTTCCAACTGGTCGCTGAGATCGATTAACGGCTGCGGCAGAGCAGTCAGGGCATTGTAAAGATTGGGTGCGTCGGGTTCCTGGACGAACTGTTCGATTTGGCCGGACACAACCGCGGAAATTGCCACTGCGACCAGGCCGGGAATCAGCATAGGCTCTTTACTTACATTTTTTGCAAGAGCATATCCGGTTCGTATGTTGTCAATTGCCTTGTCATATCGGCCTCTGGAGGTTTCAAAGCGTATCTGCAGCGTCAGAAGGAATGCTATGTTGCGATACGGAGTCAGGTTTTGCACGAGGTCCTCCGTCCATTCGCATCGTTTGCATTTGGCGGCTTGTTCGAGCAATTGCAGGGAAGGTTTGAATTGCTCAAGGGCTGCTTGCACCTGTTTTTGAGGCAGTTTATCCGGCTCAGTTTTGCGCCATTTGTTGATTTGGTCTGTATTAAGCTCGGCCGGCAGGGATTCTACGGCCTTTTGATATAAAGGTGCCGCATCGGCGTCGATTAATTCCTCGGCTTTAGGCAGCAGTTGATATTTCTTCGCGGATTCGGAGGTTTTTGCCGGATGGATAGTCATTTGAACAGGAGGTAGTGCTCGTCCTGCGTATATGTCGGATATAAACAATAGGGAAATTATCAGGCAGGTGACAATTGTTTTCGTACTTCGGGCTGATGTGATGTTTTTCATTTTACTTGTTCTCTTTATTTGAGTTTTAATTCGTATCGCACCGCGTCTCTGCCCTGGGAGCCTTCGGTCGCTTCCAGCTCAAGAACGGCTTCGGAGCCGGTGCTTTTATAGGAAAACGGCTTTTTAGTCACGGTATCAACGGGAATACTGACGTTGGCAACATCGCTTAATTTTTCCGGAAATTTGCCGTCATGCGTACCGGCGTATAACCGCAAAGCCTCGATGCATTGCAGAGCGGCAATTTTTCGATCAAGAAGATTCATCTGCCTACGCGTCCTGTCATGCGCAGGTTTCAATTGTTGATCGAACTGCTCACGAAGTTGAGAATTGTAGTTTTTGAGATTATCAGTTTCGATTTTGATTGCTTTATTCATATCGATAAGCGGCTGCGGTAAATCATCGAACGCCCAATAGAGATTAGGCGAATTTTCGGATTGAATCCATTGTTCAGTCACGCTTAAATTCATTGCCGCTATAGCGATACCGACTAATCCGTGAACGATGGTAGGAGCGTCACCGAGATGTTTTGCCATTGCAAAGCTTGTTTTGATGGTTTTTGCAGCCTCATCATACCGACCCAGATTTATCTGGAGTTTTGCTTGCGCATCGAGGATGAAAGCAAATTGCCGAAATTTGCTGAGGTCATCAATATTTGACTGATTAGCCTGGCCCGGCTTTATGAGAGGCCAGTTACATTGTTTGCATTTTGTTGCCTGGGTTACTAAGTCCAAAACCGGCTTGAGCTTTTTAAGTGCCGACTCGACCTGTTCTGCCGGTAGCTGCTCTGGCGGCAGACTTCGCCAATCGGAAAATTGTTTGAGCTGGGAATTATCCGGCAGTAATTGAATTGCTTTTCGGTAAAGCGGCAGGGCGTCGCCGTCGGTTTGCTCTTCGGACGTAGGTAAGAGCCTGAGTTTCTGGTCGGCTTCTGTTGCTTTTACAGGATGAATTGTCAGTTCAATCCACGGTTGCGCTCGATTCGCAATTGCTACGGATGTAATTAATAACAAAATTATAATTATAGTCGTTATTCGTTTCATAATCTCCGTCCTTTATGAATTAAATGCCGCTTTCACGATTAATAAACTCATGCCATTGTTTTTCAAGATCGTTGATATCCGTTTCGTATATTTGCCGGACAGCCTTCTCGATGTCGGGTTTTTGTGATTTTGTAATTATTACATAGAGCTGCTTGAACTTTTCCACATCCTTCTTTAGAAGAAAATCTATCAGTATCACCAGCTCCTGACCGCTGCTTTGCGATTGGAGAACTTCCAGCAGCGATGGCAGTTTTCCTTCGCTCAATTGCTTTTTAAGAAATTTTGTTGTCGGACCGATTTGCATATTGCTCGGCTCAAAATATGCCGCAAAGGCTTCGACGATACCTCCCTGGTTGGAGCTGTAATTCGGGAAGTGATATGAAAATATATGCGCCAGCTCGTGATACGGGTCGCATTGATATTCATCGTTGAATACCTCGCAAATATGTTTATTAGAACGAGTATTTGCCGGAGTCCATGTTGTGCCGCTGCCTAAGCCTTTTGCTTCCATATCCGGGTACAAATCGATTTTCACAGTGACGGGCAGCTCCATCTGCAAAGCTTTGCTGAGCTTGTCGTATGCCTGCTCCCGTTCGCTCACGGCCCTGTCGATATTTTTTTCGGCATAGGTGCCCGGTCGATACCTGAATATAAAATGCTTGGATTTTTTTTCGGTGGTGAGTTTGGCTCGCTCTTCGACAGGCTCATGAACCGGAATGATGCACAGGCCTTGTCCGGTTGCTATTGTGAGATCAAATGAGCCGTAACCAGCGAGTATTATGTCCCAATCGCGACTGTCACGATTGCCTGAGTAGCTTACTTCGATATTCGGTTTGAACAGAGTATAAACGAGAACAGGCCCCGGCCCTACGGGAGGAATGTTGTAAGGAATAGTAATATTTTTGGTATTTTTTGCCGGTATTGCTTCGATTGTTCGGGAAATGAAACCTCGCGACCGGGCTAAACCTATCTTTGTTTCCATATTTACGGGATCGTTAACGCCTATATAGAGGCCTAATTTTTGCTCCCTGTCAGTCAGGTTCTGAACTTGAAATGTTACAAGATTATCTTGCTTGGGTGAAAGTGTTAGTTGAGCTTCTTTGATTTCGAAGTATTCATTTTTGACTTTCTTTAAACTAATGTCATGAGAGGGACTTGGGGATATTTTAAATGGATCAATTGTTATGATAACATTGTCTGCCGAAACTTGAGTATCCGGATTTTCGGATGGCTCACTCATCCTTATCAGAAATTTGATCGGTCTTGTGATGGATGCAACAGGGACGATCGTATCTATCAGGTGTTTTTCGGAAGGAGCAAGTGTATAGGTGACACCCATACCGGAGTTGCTATAGCCTTTAATCTTGCTTTTTGTAGTGTAATTAAACTTAAAATACAACGTTTTCGATGTTAGGTTTTCCACAGGCAGGTTTAGCCGAACCACAGGATAAAGCCCGAAATGCCAGGGTATTCCATAAAAAGCGTTGCAGTCAACCGTGGCTTTACCTACGGCTATTTTTGAATTCCATTGTTCGGGAATATTAACCTCATACGTTTCCGATTTCACTGCACCGGCAAAAATCGATATGAGAGCTAAGGCTGCAATGACTCGGAAAACAGGTTTGTAAACAGGGAAATATCCGGCTATTGAGATTCGATTTTTCGAGAGTTCTTTTGCAACCATATTTCGTTTCCTAAGATATCCGGCAAGTTTTTTTCAGGCGGAGAAACCGCACACCTTGTTCAATTCTTCCTGGGTGGTTAAGCCGTTACTGATGAGCCGCTGGCCGTCGGTTAACATATTCGCGTGTCCTTTGCTCATCAGCAGGGCCTCGATTTCTTCGAGGTCGGCTTTGGCCAGAATCGCTTTTCTCAGGTCACTGTCCAGCCGGACAATTTCCGCTATCAAAATTCTGCCTTTATAGCCGGTGTTAAAACATTCGTCGCACCCGACTGCTTCAAACATTTCATCTTGTTCGGATTTCCTTTTACATTTTTCGCAAAGCCGCCTTACCAATCTTTGATTGAGTACCGCCGAGACGCTCGAAGTGACCTGGTAAGGCTCGATACCCATCTCAAGGAGCCGCAGAAAAGCGCCCGCGGGAGTGCCGCTGTGCATTGTGCTCATCAGGAGGTGTCCGGTCAGGCCTGCTTCGATGGCGATTTTTGCCGTTTCGGCATCCCGTATTTCGCCGATCATCAGTACCTGCGGGTCCTGCCGGAGCAGCGAGCGCAGGGCGGTCGGAAAAGTCATCTGGCCGTGCGGCGTAATCTGGGTTTGCGTGGCGCCTTCTATCAGAATTTCCACAGGATCTTCCAGAGTTACGACACTTTTGCCGGAAAAATTCTTTAAAATATGCCGCAGCAGAGCAGCTAATGTTGTGCTTTTGCCACTGCCTGCCGGGCCGGTCAGCAGCAATACGCCCATATTTTTTGCGGCAATTTGTTTCAACGCCGTATATATTTGCCGAGAAAAACCCAACTGCTCCAGCTCCATTAATTCAATATTGCTGTAGAATAACCGCACGACGGCCCGCTGGCCGTGAATTGTCGGAAAAACGGCGAGCCGCTGGTCTAATACACGGCTATCCCGGTTTTTATCGATTTCGATTCGGCCTTCCTGGGGGATATCATTACGATAGGTTAAAAGCCCCCCCAGTACTTTTAGCCGAGCTATGACATTGTCGGATAAAGACTTAGGGATTTTTTCGACAGTATTCAGGACCCCATCAAGGCGGTATTTCACCGTCAATTCGGCTCCTGTAGGCTCGAAATGTACGTCGCTGGCTCCATATTGCAGGGCTTTGCCAAGTAAATCATCTACGAGAGAAACTACATCTAAAGGATCGTTATTTTTGTTATAAGAGCTGCTTTTAGAATCACTTACGTCCATATTAATGCGGCCAAAATTTGAAAAATTTCCTTGTTTTTCACTGATGTTTAAAACCAAGACGCAGCGAGTGGGTAAAACGTTGCGTGTGAAAATTATTTTTTTGCCCTTTTTTTGTTATTTTTTGTTAACATATTATTGAGTGCTGCGTCTTAACAAACAGAATAAGATGATATAATCGAAATGGGCAAGTATGCTTGATAAGGCCGTAAGCTGCGGAACACTATGGGATTTTATCGGCTCTGAGACAATTGCTGAGGACCAGAGGTGGGTTCTCTCTGCAATGCAGAAGCACGGCCCGGAGCTGGTTACAATGCTCTGGCGAATCCTGGCTAATGAGCAGGATGTTTGCGATGCCTATCAGGATACTTTTTTGCAATTGGCCCATTACGAAGGGGGGCGAAAACCGGAAAACATAAAAGCATATATTTTCCGTGTGGCAAACAATGTTGCGATATCAATGCTCAGACGAAAAATCGCCGAGCGAAAGAGGATATCGAATTCAATCGCCGCAAGAGATGTTGTGAATTCGCCTTTGAAGGAGCTTGATACCAAATATTTGCAGGAAAGTTTGAGAAGTTATATGGCGCAGTTACCGGAATATCTCAGGAATGTAATCACATTACGAGACTTAGCGGAACTATCCTATATGGAGATAGGAAAGATATTGGGAATATCGGCAGGGACGGCAAGGGTTTACAGGTGTAAAGCGATCCAGTTATTGGCGGTCTGGATGAGAAAAGATCAATAAAATGATGACTAAAAAGATATACAAAAGAGTCGTAAAAAGCGTGGCATTACGTAAAAAGAATCCTAATCGGTGCAAACGTCTGAGGGAATGGATGTATTCTGCTTTCGGCAGACATATTAATCCCGAGGCCGGCTGGATGAAAGAGCATATCGCTCGTTGTCCGCGATGCCGTCGGAGATTAATCGCCTGCGGCAAAGTAGAAATTGCTCTGTCGTTAATCAAATCACAGCCTTTGGATCTCGGTTTGCTGATGCGGGCGAACGAGCAGGCTATCGGCGTATTGAAGCATAGTCTGCGTGAGTTGCCAAAAGCCGATAGATTAAGGCAAATAAAACCAGAGCCGAAACCGGTTGAGAAGTTGTACAGGCTCGCGCAGCCTTTGGGAAATATGGCGGCCTGTGCGGCAATTTTGCTCCTTGTAAAAACCGGCATTTTTTCATCGATGAACGGTGTCCAAAACAAGGGGCAAAAAGTTATCAGGCAATATTACGCCAGCCGGATCGGCGAAGACTTGGCGGAAGAAATATTCCCGACCGATTCATAGAAGAAATCATTCAGAGATTTATGTGTTTGCATGCCCGGTTGGGGAAAAATCTGATTTTTTATTTAGAAGCTCATCTTCTAATGGTGAAAATTAATATATCACGATTTGCAAAAACATTCATCTACCTCGAAGGTTTTCTTGTTGCCGTTCCAGTTATTTTCATTTTTTTAACTTCAACCGTCATAGAAATAGTATCTTCCTTTGTTTTTGGAAATGATATTTTTATTGATATACTGTTTTTTATTTGTGCTTTGTTTATGATCGCCATATCTAATTTGTATTTCATTTTACCCGGATTGTTGGCTCCGATGATGTTCAGCGTTGGAATTGTCGGTTTTTCACCGATTAATATCAACGGCTGGCTTTTTGCCGTAGGTCTGTATTCTTTGCTTGCGTGGTTGCTGTCGCTGATAATTAGTCTGTCAATACAACGTGATAAAGAATTTATACCGGGTAATTTTACTGAATTAACGATTAAAACCAATCCTCTGTAAGTCCTGATTTTATACTCAATTGTAAGTGATAAAAATCGACCGATCGGTCAAGTCGGCCTCGAATTTACCCGATAATCATATCTATAAGCTAATCGTTGTTTTTCTTTTGTGCGGCTCAATTCAAAGTCCTATATGACTTTAATAAAATGCCGATTTTATGGCCTGGGCCGATTTGATTGACTAAAATTTATTACTTATATTTTATTTACTATGGCACGGATTTTTGGATTTAAATCGAAAGTTCAGTCGGCCGGACTGGATTCCCTTGATGACTATAGGGATTATGACGGTCTTGAGGAAATAAGCGGTCTTTCCCAATTGTATTCCCCGGAGCAGGATGCCACAGTTCATGTTCGAGATATTGCAGATGTCCTTCAGGAAATGGGAAAAATCACCGCCGAACAACTCTCTGAAATCAGACAGGTACAGCAGCAGACGAATAAGGATATCTGTAAGATAATTGCCGAAAAAAAGTTCGCTGAGGAACCGGATATCTCCACGGCACGAGCTGACCTTCATGGACTCGAGTTCCGTAAGATTGAGCCGGACCAAGTGGATAAACAGGTATTAACCAGGTTGAAGCTTGAGTATATCAAGAGCAATCGGATTATGCCCATAGCGGTTAACGGCGAAAACCTTGTGGTGGCAACAAGCCGCCCGGGCGATCTTTTTGTGATTGAGGATGTCAGAAGGCAGACTCAGATGAGTCTTGAGATGGTCGTATGCATGGATAGTGATATAGATAAAGTCTGCGAGCTTCTGAGCAATAAGGAGGTCGATTACAATCTCGATGAGCTTATCAGCGACATGACTGATGTCGAGATTGTCCAGGATGAGGTGGAGGACTCTCAGGACCTCGAAAAGATGGCGGGCCAGTCGCCTGTCATTAAATTCGTCAACTACGTGATAAGTAACGCCGTGCGTGAGGGAGCCAGTGACATTCATATCGAGCCGAAGGAAAAGTGTATGAGGACGAGAAACCGTATCGACGGCGTTCTTTTCGATATGATGCAGTCGCCGTTGAAAATGCATCCGGCGATAGTTTCTCGTATCAAGATAATGGCGAATCTCGATATTTCGGAAAGGAGACTGCCGCAGGACGGAAAGATAAAGGTCTCTATCGGCGGCAGGGCGATTGATTTACGCGTCTCGACACTGCCGACAAATTACGGCGAAAAAGTGGTTATTCGTATTCTGGACAGCAGGTCAATTCTGCGCGGTCTGGAGCAGCTCGGAATGGAATCCGACATACAGGACTGTTTTGTTGAGCAGGTAAAGTTGCCGCACGGAATTTTCCTGGTGACCGGCCCGACCGGCTCCGGTAAAAGCACGACTCTGTACTCGGCGCTGGCCCAGATGGACGGGGACCGGTTGAATATTTCGACGGTCGAGGATCCGGTGGAATATGAGCTTGATTTTTGCAACCAGGTCCAGATTAACGATAAAATCGGGCTTGATTTCGGTTCGGCGCTTCGAAGTCTGCTGAGACAGGACCCGGATGTTATTATGATCGGTGAGATTCGTGACAACGAAACCGCCCGCATAGCTGTTCAGGCCGCTCTGACGGGACATCTGGTTCTTTCCACGCTCCATACGAACGATGCCGCGAGCAGTGTCACGAGGTTGGTCGATATCGGCATCGATGCATACCTGATAGCGGCCTCGCTGAACGGAATCCTCGCTCAGCGATTGGTCAGGAAGATTTGTCCCAAATGCAAGGAAATTTATCAGGTGTCGGAGCATATGCGTAAATATGTGGAAAGAGCGGGAGTGGATCCGGGACAGCTTTATCACGGTGCCGGTTGCGATCATTGCCGCAATTCGGGCTATCTCGGGCGAGTGGGTATCTATGAGATGTTGATTGTCGACGAGGTGTTCAGGGATATGATTAATAAGGACTCGTCGGTGAACAATATGCGCAGAGTGTTCCAGGAAAGCGGCAGTCGCAGTCTGTTCGACGACGGTATTATGAAGATCAGGCAGGGTCTGACGACTATTGAGGAAGTGCTGCGTGTGACCGAGGTATATGGCCGGAAGGAGAACGAAGCTTTTGTTGAAAACTTCGAGCCCGGTCAGTGATGAGAATATGTACTCGATTATAAGGGGATTCATCCCCCATTCATATAAGAATGGATATTTGAGATTATGCATATAAAATCTATAATTATTGGTTTGGTTCTGTTTATTGTCGGAAGCGGTGCGCTCTGGTGGACGGTTTCCGAGAGACGAAACGAACAGAAGCAGGCGGATATTTACAGATTAAAATACGGCTCTGAGACCAGTGAGTATATCCAAAAGTATGAGCAATGGCTGGTGTTGTCGCCTGAAGAGCGAACGGAACTGCCGCTTGGATTGGGATTTGATGAGAACGGAAATCCAAAGACCCAGGCTCGGATACAACAGGAGCAACAAGAAAGACTGAAAGCGGATATGGATAAACTTGCGGCGGGTGAGATGACGGTTTATCCGTTTGCGGATGATTTTTACGGCGAAAACTGGCAGGCCGAGATTGAGAAATATAAGAAGCGAAAAGAGATAAACGAATTTGTTTTTACGGGCTCTGTAGTATGTGCCTCCGTGGGCGGATTTATTGTCGGCTGGTATGTTTTGATTGGCATCGCTCGTGTTATTATTAGAATTTTAACCGGTTGTAAAAATATATTATGCCGCATCTTCGGTCGCGAAGAGAAGCCCGAAGAAAAAGAGCTGAGTGAGACTATAACACCTCGGCAGGAAGCCGAATCGGTACAAGAGCAGGAAGTCCAACCGATACAAAAGCAGGAACCTGAACAAGATAAGGAACCTCCTGCAAAAGAAGAAAAGGCTGGAAATATCGCGAAAGTTCTAATTAATTCAGGCTGGCAATATTCTGACTCGTTGGCAGGGAAATCTCAAAAAGTCTATCAGAGAAAACGTGTTCCTCTAAAGAGCAAAGCCCGTGTTGAAAACGCCGAGGGGAAAGTATCTAAAGAATCTTCGCAGGGCAAAGAATCCAAAAAAGATCAAAATAATGATCAATCTGTTGCGGATAAAAAGAAAAATGATTCAAAAGAAAAAACCGAAAGCGAAACGATTCTTACGGATGGCTCCAAGCAGTCAAATCCAATCGATAGCACGCTGAAAGATCTCACACAGCAGGTCTCGGCGATTCGTGAATATGCCGCACATCAGCAGAACAGACTCGAAAAGCTTCAGGATGGTTATGACTGGAATATCATTAAGACTTTCTGCCTTCGTATTATCCGCTGCATCGACAATATTGACAGTCGTATCGCGCAATTAGTTGAGCGGGACGATGATGTGTCCCATTTAGAGGAAGTGAAGGACGAATTAATCTTCGCGCTGGAATCGAGCGGCGTAGAGCAGTTTGAGCCGGAGCTGAACAGCGAATATCGTGGTCAGGAAAAATTTGCGGAAGCGGTTAAAGAAAAAAAACGTAGTAAAGACCCGGAACAAAAGGGAAGAATCGAAAAAGTTATCAGGCCGGGTTATCAGTGTTTTATTGATGAGGAAAATGTCAGGATAGTACGTCCGGCTCAGGTTAGATTGTACGCATGAGTTTTCAATTATAAACTTTTGATGGATTTGTGATTCAGGAGCCGTGATATCGGAGGTGTACAATGAGTAATATTGTGGGAATAGATCTCGGCACTACTTTTTCTGCGTTAGCGATTCTTAATGCAATAGGTAAGCCGGAAATAGTCCCGAATGCCGATGGTGAGAGGCTCACGCCTTCAGCGATTTTCTTTGACGAAGAAAATGCCGATGTAATTCGTGTGGGTCTGGAAGCAATTAATTCTCGGCATCTTAATGCTCAAAGATCTGTTCGTTGGATTAAGCGGCACATGGGTGACGCCGGTTATTCGAAAAAAATTGACGGCAAGGACTGGTCTCCGGTGGAATTGTCCAGTTTGATTCTGAAGAAGCTCAAACAGGACAGTTCGGTCGAACACGGCGAAATTAAAGATGCCGTTATTTCTGTTCCGGCACACTTCGATGAAATTCGCCGGAAGGCGACGATGGATGCCGGCACAATGGCTGGCTTGAACGTTATTGGTATTGTTAATGAGCCTGTGGCCGCGGCTTTGTATTATGCTACGACCCGCGTGATTAACGGGAGGATTCTTGTATATGATCTCGGTGGCGGCACTTTTGATGTGACGATTATGGATGTCAAAGGTACGCAGATGGATATCGTCTGTTCTCAGGGCGACCATGCACTCGGCGGTGTCGATTTTGACGCACAAATTCTGAAAATGCTGGAGCAGAATTACAAAGAAAAATTTAATGCCGAGTTGATTGCTTCTGAAGAGGACAGGGCTAAATATGAGGATGAGGCCGAAGATATCAAGAAGACCCTGTCCCGCCGGGAAAGTGCAAAAAAGATGCTTTACGGTTCGGCCGGCAGTATGAGGGCCGAAATTACCCGTGATATGTTCGAGGAGGCAATTTCGTCACTGATGGCGCGTACGGATATTCTGGTCGAGGTAGCTCTTGAAGAAGCCGGCTCCAAACCGTCCGATATCGATAAGGTGATTCTGGTCGGCGGCAGCACTCGTATGCCGATAGTCCAGCAACGTTTGGAAAAGATGTTCGGATTCGCACCTGAGACGGCGGTTAACGTCGATGAGTGCGTTGCACTGGGTGCGGCTTTGCATGCCGGTCTTGCCATGATAAGAGAAAAACCCGACGAAGTACCAGTGGGTATCGCCAGCGGGCTTAAGGATATCAACCTTACCGATGTTTGTAACCACAGCTACGGGACAGTTTGTGCCCCGGTTGACAAGGAAACAGGCAAACGTGTTCTTCAGAATAGGATTATTTTGAAGAAAAATACGCCCTTGCCCTGCGAGGCCTCTCAGACTTTTTACACGGTTTCCAAGGGGCAGACGGCGGTCGAAGTGACTATAACACAGGGAGAAGACAGCGCCGTAGAATATGTTAATAAAATTGCGACTCATAAATTGGAGCTTCCCCCGAACAGACAGGCGGAGTGTCCGATTAAAGTAACTTATAGTTACGATGTTAACCAGAGGATGCATTGTAAGTTTGAGGACCTCGAATCCGGCAAGGCTCTTGCTGTGGACCTGAGCATCAATAAAAACGGCGAAATGTCGGAGGAAGATTCTGCGAACAAGAGCAAGCAAAACTGTAAAGTTGAATCTTAAAATATAAATTTCGGTTCATACAATGAGCGGACTTTTGATTCTATTATTATTAGCAGTTATGGCGTGTGCGGTGGCATTTTTCCCCGATGAAATAAGCCGCTTGTATGGTCGTCTCTTGAATGTCCTGCGTCAGAAGTACGAACAAACCGATGTGCAAAACTTGCCCCAACAGAGCTGTCCGGCGGAAAATAACGAAACGGACGTCGCACAATCCAAACCGGATTTGGATGTTCTTGATTGTAGAATTCGGCAAACAAACAGGCAGGAGGAAAATGGAGTTGTTGATGTTTTCAGTGTCGAGCTTTGCGGCACGATTCATGCCCCAGGCGATAATCACCATGCCGTTTTGGTGATTTCCATTCTGGATGTCACGGACGGAGAGAATAACGCCAGGCCCGTTCAAGCGGCGGATTCTTCGTTTTTTTCACATAATGCAGACCTTGGCAGGCTGCCTCAGCAGAAAACAACACTGTCCGAATGGACATCTGTTGCAAAACTGCGGACCGACCAGTTCTTGTTGCCTCGGAAGGGCAATAGATCTCTTCAATTCAATATCTCGATATTATCCGCTCAGGATGACGGTGAGCTGGCCGGCGCCCGGTGCTCGTATCTTTACGACAATCCCTCTTTCGGGTATATGGATGTGCAGGACAATATCAAACACTCGAAAACCTTAGCGGTCGCGCTGGCGTTTGCCGTTAGTGCCGTTGACGCAAAGATGTCCGAATGCGAAATCGAGTTAATAAAAAAATGGGCGAAGGATAATATTGATTTGGCCCGGTCGTCGGATAAAGCCGAGCAGGAGCTTGATAGGGCGTTGAATGAGGTTATCGCTTTTTACCGTGAAGGAAACAAATTCGATTGTTACGATATTTGCCGCGAAATTGTTGAAATAATTCCGGTCGCGGGACGCTGTGAAATTATCGAGCTTTGTTTGAACGTCGCAAAAGCCTCCGGCTCCGTTGCGGCCGAGGAGCTTAGGTTTTTGAAAGACCTGGCGAACTGGATGGAAATTGACGGCGAAAGGTTCCGGGAGCTGATGGAAAAAGTCATTCCTCTCGAAATGCACGAGGTCAAAGACGTAGAATCGATACTTGGCGTTACTTCCGATATGAACACAGAGATTGCGCGTGCACGTTTGAATAAGGAATACGTCAAGTGGAATGCACGGGTAACAAATACGAATCCGGACATCCAGTCTCAGGCCGACCAGATGCTCAAACTTATCGCCGAAGCGAGAGCCAAATATATCCAACAGGACGATAGTGTGCAGGAAGAGAAAAAGAAGCCTGCTCGTTCCACAAAAAAGGTTCCTGTAAAACAGGGCGGCATCAAATAAATTTTCTCATGTCGTATTACCTGTCGTAATTCCACTTTAATCATTATCGTATTAGGCCCCCTAAAGGTTTTATTGCCTGAATGGAAGTAATCCGTTAATATTATTTCCATGAAATTCGTAAAAATAGCCGCTTTAGTTGTCGTGACCGTTGCGGCGAGTATTATTCTCGCCGTGGCAATGCTCTATACGAGATATTGGCTGCTTGATAATAATCGATTATCTGCGAAGAATAATCGGCCTCGTCAGATATTCGGGGAAGTTTTAAACAGAATCATACCGGAAGGCAATCAGGATTCCGCCGCAGTGCGTTCTGAGAGGCAAATCGAGAATCAACTCGATTGGCCTATGTTCAGAGGTCAGCAGAGGCTTTTGGGTATAGCAAAAGGAAACTTGCCGGATAAACCGGATTTTCTGTGGAAATTTAAGACGGAAGGTCAGATTAAATCTTCGCCGGTTATTGCAGATGGTCTGGTTTTCATAGGTTCCTCGGATAAAAACATTTACGCGATAAATTTGAAGAACGGGGGGAAAGTCTGGACATATGAAACAGACGATGTGATTGAAGCGACGCCATGTGTTATCCAAGGAACTGTTTACGCCGGTTCATCGGGGGGTATATTATATGCCGTTGATGCGAACAGCGGCTCTTTTAAATGGAAATATGAAACTGAAGGCGATATTCTCGGCGCTGCTAACTGGATTCTTTCGCCGGACGGCGCAACAATATGGATTCTTGTCGGTAGTTACGATAACAGACTGCATTGTGTTGATTCGACTAACGGCGAAGCAGTATGGACCTATGAAACCGATAACTATATCAACGGCTCACCTGCCGTTGAGGAAAAAATTGCCGTCTTCGGCGGCTGTGATGCTTTTATTCACGTTGTTTCCCTGATTGACGGCACAAGAATAAAAACGATTGACAGCGGCTCATATATTGCGGCTTCGGCGGCGATTCGAGACCGGCAGGTTTGCGTGGGAAATTATGATAATGTTTTGATAAACGCTGATATAGAATCCGGCGAAATCCTCTGGAGATATGAACAGGCGAAGGCCCCGTTTTTTTCCTCTCCGGCGGTCGGCACAGATGTTGTTGTTATCGGCTCGAGAGACGAACTTGTTCACTGTGTAGCTCGTAAAGATGGTAAGCAGCTCTGGACTTTCCAGACGTTGGGTGAAGTTGACAGCTCGCCGGTTATATGCGGCGATAAGGTAGTTGTCGGCTCACAGGACGGCAGTTTATATATGATAAGGCTTAGCAGTGGCGAGAAAGTGTGGTCGTATGAGATCGGCCAGGCGATTTCTTCTTCGCCGGCAGTGGCTAATGGAATGGTTATTATCGGTTGTGACGACGGCTATGTTTATGCCTTTGGTGGATAAAGTGAGCTAAAGTGCCTGAAGTGAGCTAAAATTATAATTAAACTTTTTTTCCTTCAGCCGGTTCGAGTTGGCATTTGAGTAAAAAGGAAATTTTTTGCACTTTAGACACTTTTAACTTTAGGCACTTATAACTTATGACTTGTGACTAATAAAGAGACAAAACTTTTATGAAGATTGTTCAGATTACACCGGGGTCGGGTGATAATTTTTATTGCGAAAATTGTCTTCGTGATGCAGCGTTGGTGACGGCGATGTATAGACTGGAGCACGAAATAACTTTGCTGCCCATGTATTTGCCGCTGCAAATTAGCGATAAGGAAATACCTCGAAAAGCGCCCATATTTTTTGGTGGGATAAATGTATATCTTCAGCAAAAGCTGTCTATTTTTAGAAAAACACCCCGATGGCTCGATAAACTCTTTGACAGGCCGGGTCTTCTCGAATGGGCTTCTCGTAAGGCGGGCATGACCAGCGCGAAGGACTTAGCTCAGACGACAATCTCGATGCTTCAGGGCCGGCACGGGCGGCAAATTAAAGAGTTGGACAGGCTCATCGAATGGCTCGCCCGGGACGAGAACAAACCCGAAATAGTGATTCTATCCAATATCCTTTTAATAGGATTGGCCAAACCTATCGCCGAAAGACTCCGAGCAAAGGTAGTATGTTTGCTCCAGGATGAGGATGGTTTTCTCGATGGATTGATGCCGCCTTATACACAACAGGCCTGGGATTTAGTTAAGGGGCATTCGCGAGACGTTGATTTGTTTATTTCTGTAAGTAAATACTATGCGGAGCTGATGCGGCAAAAGCTTGGTCTCGACCCGGAGCGGCTGAAAGTCGTTCATGTGGGAATCTCGCCGGAGGGTTACCGGTTGCGTGAGAATGCGCCGGAAGTGCCGACTATCGGCTATCTTTCGAGAATGTGTCCGGAGAGAGGATTGGATACGTTGATCGATGCGTTTATACGAATAAAAGAGAACGAGTCACTTAAAAACACAAGGCTGAGGATTGCCGGCGGTAAAAGCGCCGCGGATGAGTCGTTTATAGATAAAATGCGGCAAAAGTTAAATTCGCATGGTTTGAGTGACGACGTTGAATTTCTGCCGGACTTTGAGCGTTCAGCCAGGCTGGATTTTCTGCATTCGCTTTCGGTTCTTTCCGTGCCGGAGAAGAAACCTGTTGCTTATGGATTGTATGTGCTTGAAGCGTTTGCCTCCGGCGTGCCGGTTGTTGAGCCTGATATCGGGGTTTTTCCCGAATTGATTGAAATGACCGGAGGAGGACTCTTGTATCAGGATAATACCGCAGCCGGTCTTGCCGCCGCGATCGAGCCGCTGCTGCTTGATTCGGATTATGCGCTTGAGCTTGGAAAGAAGGGCAGAGATGCCGTTGTTGAGAAACTCGGTATCCGGCAGAGTGCCGAAGAAATGATACGAATTTTGAAACAAATCATGTAGTAGGTTCGGGAAGGAAAGTTATGCTTGAGCTTATTGGCGTGACAAAAAGTTACGATTCGCCGAGTGAGGCCGGCAGCGTTTGCGTTTTAAAAGACATTACGTTGAAGCTCGACACCGGCCGGTCTCTGGTGATTGTAGGGCCTTCCGGCAGCGGCAAAAGTACGCTGCTCAATATTATAGGCGCCCTGGATCATCCCACACAGGGGCAGGTGCTTTTAGAAGGGCGGGATCTTACGAAACTCAATGAAACTGAGCTTGCCGAAATAAGAAATCGCCGGATAGGTTTTGTCTTTCAGTTGCATCATCTTCTGCCGCAATGTACAGTGCTCGAAAATGTGCTGATACCGACACTTGCGGGCAAGGGGCAGATTTCCAAAGAGCAGGCTCAGGAAAGAGCCGGGAATCTGCTCGAACGTGTGGGGCTGAAGGATTATTTAAGGTATCGACCCGGCGAACTTTCGGGCGGACAGAGGCAGAGAGTGGCGGTTGTCAGGGCGCTGATTAACAGGCCGAAGCTGTTGCTGGCCGATGAGCCGACCGGTTCGCTGGATCGGGCTGCCTCCGAAACTATAGCGGATTTACTTGTCGAATTGAAC
>JAFGBG010000160.1 GCA_016933295.1 Sedimentisphaerales bacterium
ATACAACATACGACCGACGAATGACGAAAAATTTCATTTTTTGTATTAATGGAAGATTGCCGCGGCCCTATGGGCCTCGCAAAGACACTTTTTAATTGGATTCCTGCTCCTTCGACAAGGCTCGGGACAGGATTCGCAGGAATGACTGCTTTTTATTAGATCCTTCGATTCCGCTGCGCTCCACTAAGGATGACAATTTTTCTTCGAAAAATTGACATTTTCCGGAAAAAGCTGCGTTTTTGATTGAAATTCGGCAGGAACGCAATATAATTAAAAATGAATAGAATATAGAATACTGAATACACAATACAACAATGGGGGGGCAATCAGAAACACCAGCGGATTAGTTAATCAGTTGATCGGTAAATCGGTAGATGAGTAAAAGGGTAAATGAGGAAAAGTATGCACTCATCAACTCATATACGCCAAAATGTGCCTATGTACCCTTGCACTTTCGCACTTATGCTCTTTTGCCCCTATGCTCTTTTGCACCTTTGTGCCTTCAGAACACCTCTGTGTGCTCTGTGAATCAAAAAAAATCGAAAACGAACCCAATGTTAATATAGGTAATATAGTACAACCTCAGCTGCAGCAAAGGATTATGCTGATATTTGGAGATTTTGGGTATTTTGCAGGCAAGAAAACGAAGCCAATCCGTCTGCCGGGATCAGAAAATTTATCACTAAGACAATCCAGTTACTCTTAGCCCCGGATTTTATCTTGGAGCAGCCTGTTGGTCGAATTAAGGTTAAAATATCGAATTTTTATGCACAAAAAAATTGACAGAATCTCTAAAATTAGTAGAATATCCGTTTTTGTGTAGTGAAAGAGAGGCTTTCTATGAAGAGCTTTATGGCAAAAACGAATGAAATCGAGCAGAAATGGCTGCTCGTGGACGCAGAAGGGGCGATTCTCGGCCGAATGGCGGCTGAAATTGCGCCGATACTTATGGGCAAAAACAAGCCAACATACACGCCGCACGTCGATACCGGCGATTATGTGGTCGTGGTAAATGCTGAGAAAATAAAACTGACCGGCAAAAAAGCCCAGATGAAAGAATACGACTATTATACCCATCACCCGGGCGGACATAAATATGTCAGTTTTGCCGAAATGATGGAAAAAAAGCCTGAGAAAGTTGTTGAACTGGCTGTCAGGCGAATGATGCCGAAGAGCAAGCTCGGCAGGCAAATGATGAAAAAGTTAAAGGTTTATCGCGGCCCGGAGCATGAGCACCAGGCCCAGAGACCCGAAAAGATAGAACTATTTTAATAAAGAATATAAATTATGGCAGAGATCGAGATAAATAAACCTGACATTCCTGTTGCCGAAAAGACCAAAAAGACCTCCGGACCGGCGACTGAACCGAAACATGGTTACTGGTGGGGCACGGGCAGGCGAAAAAGTTCCGTCGCACGTGTGCGGATTAAACCGGGCGAAGGGAAACTGGTCGTCAATAAAAAGCCGCTTAACGATTACTTCCCGCGCGAGCAGGACAGGAAAGCCGTTACGGCGCCATTGAAAGCGGTCGGTGCGGAAAAAAACTTTGATGTTTTCATTAATGTCAGAGGCGGCGGAATTACGGGCCAGGCCGGTGCGTCGCTGCTGGGAGTTGCAAGGGCGTTGAGAAGCTACGACGACAGCTTTGTGCCGGCACTACGTGACGGCGGCCATTTAACGCGTGACCCGAGAATGGTCGAAAGGAAAAAGCCCGGACAAAGAGGGGCAAGGAGAAGATTCCAGTTCTCGAAGCGTTAATGTGCAAATTTATTTTCAGTTGATTACAACAGCCGCCGAGAGAAATTCTTAGCGGCTTTTTTTCTTAGAGGTTCGATATGATACGAGTTGCGATAATCGGGGCAAGCGGATATACCGGTGCCGAGTCGATAAAAATTCTGCTACGTCACGACGGAGCGAAACTTACTTACCTTACGGCGCTGCCGGAAGAGTGCGGTGCCGTCGAAGATATATTCCCACAGTTTAGAGGTCGTTGCCCGATGCAAATCGAGCCTTTGGATCTTGAGATGCTCTCGGACCTGGCGGATGTGGCGCTATGCTGTCTGCCGCATAAGGTCTCGATGGGATATGTGCCGAAGCTTCTGAACGCCGGACTGAAAGTAATCGATTTCGGCGCCGACTATCGACTTAAAGATGTGGCGGTTTATGAAAAATACTACGTCAAGCATACCGATACTGAGAATCTCAAGCACGCCGTATTCGGCCTGCCGGAACTATTCCGCGAAAACATCGAAGGAGCGAAACTCGTAGCCAATCCCGGCTGTTATCCGACCGGGGCGACGCTTGCTATTGCACCGTTGCTAAAAGAGGGCCTGATAGAGACGAATTCGATAATTGTCAATGCCATTACCGGTGTTTCGGGAGCGGGCATTAAACCTTCGGCAAAATTTCATTTCCCGAATATGAACGAAAATCTTTTCCCTTACGGTATCGGCACCCATCGTCACATGCCGGAAATCGAGCAGGTTGCGGGTGAGATCGCCGGCGAAAAAGTCACTGTTCTGTTCCAGCCGCACGCAGGCCCGTTCGACAGAGGGATTCTCTCGACGGTTTATTGCCGACCGAAAGAAAAAGTCAATAACGACAAGTTATTACAGCTTTACGGCGATTTTTATGCCGGTGAGCCGTTTGTTCAGATATGCAATAATGCTCCCGGTGTCAAAGACGTGGCGGGGACTAATTATTGCCACATCTTCCCGACGTGCGTTAAGGGAAATATCGTGAGCTTTTCAGCGATAGACAATCTCGTCAAAGGTGCCTCCGGCCAGGCAATTCAGAACATGAATATCATCTTCAACCTCGATGAGACAATGGGCCTTATATAGTAATAATGGCGACTACAAAGGGCATATTGAAAATCGCGACATGCCAGTTCGCTGTTGGGCGTTCGGTCAAGCAAAACTCGCGGAGTATTTGCCGTTATATCCGTAAAGCAAGCGAGGCGGGGGCCGATATCGTACATTTCTCGGAGTGTGCTCTAAGTGGCTATGTCGGCACCGATTTCCCGAACTTCGACGGGTATGACTGGGACATGCTCGAAGAAGAGACCAGAAAAATAATGTCACTTGCGGCGGAATTAAAGATATGGGTCGTTCTGGGCAGCACGCACAGATTAACCGAGCCGAACAGGCCGCATAACAGTCTCTATCTAATCAATCCGAAAGGTAAAATCGCCGACCGCTACGATAAGAGATTCTGCACTCCCGGGGACCTTCGCCGCATGACCGCCGGCAACCGTTTCGTCAATTTCAAGATAAACGGCGTGAAATGCTCGCTGCTTATCTGCTTCGATTTGCGTTTTCCGGAAATATATCGTGCGCTCTACAAGGCAGGTGTCAACTGCATTCTGCAATCCTTCTACAACGCAAGGCAGTCCGGCCCCAGCATTCATACTCACATTATGCGACAAACGATGCAATCTCACGCCGCCTGCAATTACTTGTGGGTCAGCATGGCGAATTCGAGCGGCTATTATTCGCCGTACCCGTCGTGTTTTATCCGGCCGGACGGCGGAATTGTCGCACAGTTGCGAATTAACAAGCCGGGTCTGATGGTCAATACGGTTGACCTTAAGAAAATATTTTACGATCCGATGAAGAGATTCAGGAAAGCTGTCATTGCCGGCAGGTTCAACAACGGCCCGGACGAGCTCGATGATCCAAGGTCGAAAAATAAAACGTCTCTTTAGATGTCTGTTGCTCGTTGTCATGAAAAAGCTTTAATGTCTTATATATAGAAAGGATCGATTATGAGAGCTTTCAGAAATTTAATGCCGTTTGGATTGGCTCTCTGTGTCATCTCGATAGTATCGGCGCCTGGAAAAGAAAACGATAGTAAGAATCAACTGCAGGTTGATACGTTTGGAACGTCCACGTTACAGGGCGTTAAAAAAGTGTATCCGCAGGTGTTGCTGGAAGTTATCGAACGAAATGCAAAGGAACCTGGTTTTGTGCCGAAGCTCGGTTCCCTGACTCAGAAAGACCTCGCCGAAGGACTTACACAGGCTCTTAAGACCGCCGATATTGAAATTGCCGATGATTTCGATATATCTTTGCCGGAAGTTCCTTTGAATCTTAACATTACGGTTTTTATCAGAGAAGCGGGCAAAGCAAGCTCTCCCGCTTATATTGTTTCTGTGAATACCGAGGCGCTTCAGCAAGTCCGGCTTTCTCAAAACGATTCGATTCGTACACTTGCCCGAACCTGGCCTATGACTCCTACGGGATTGAATACCAGGAATTTATTGTTGTTGAATCCCAAAACTTTGGATAAAGAAGTAAAAAAAGAAGTAGCCTACCAGTTAAGGTTTTTTATCAAAGATTTTTTTGCCGCCAATCCTAAAAAAGCGGGAAATATAAAAGAAACAAGAAAAGAGGAAATAATAGCGAAAACACCCGTATCGCAGCAGGAAGGCGAGCAAATGATAACCGGAACCGTTTTGCATATTCCAATCGAAGGAGGATTCTACGGGCTTCTTGCCGATGACGGCACAAAATACGATCCTTTAAATTTGCCTCCGGATTATGAAAAAAATGGTTTGCGTGTGAAATTTCAGATATCCCGGAAAACACAAATGGCGAGTATTCATATGTGGGGGACAATTGTGCAAATCGAGAAAATTGAAAACTTATAGAAACAGAGAAAGTGAGCGGAAAATGTCCAACGATACCGTAACGGCACCAAATGGATTTCTGGCGGCGGGATTGCATTGTGGAATCAAACAATCCGGCAAAAACGACCTGGGATTGATAGTCTGTCCGGCGGGGGCAAAGGCGGCGGCGGTTTTTACAACCAACAGGATAGTTTCGGCAGCGGTTCAGATCAGTAAAAAACATATTCGAAGTCCTAAAATTTTCGCCGTTGTCGTCAATTCCGGCAATGCGAATGCCTGTACCGGTCAAACCGGAATTAAAAACGCGATAAAAATGTGTAGTGACACCGCCGGACAAATCGAAGAAAATCCACACAGCGTGCTTGTGGCTTCGACCGGTATTATCGGGGAGCAACTGCCGATTCGAAAAATCACCACGGGTATTTCCAAAGCGGTATCGAAACTTTCCGCTACTTCGGAGGCAGGCTCTGACTTTACCCAGGCTATAATGACCACGGATACCAGGCCAAAGCAGGCTGTCCGAAGGCTTGAAATCTCCGGCAGAAAAATCACCATCGCCGGTACAGTAAAAGGAGCCGGCATGATAGCGCCGAATATGGCCACAACCCTGATGTTTATAACAACCGATGCCGCTATTACCAAAGCTTTGCTTAGCAGGTCGTTGAAATCCGCCATCGGTAATTCTCTGAACAGGCTGACGGTTGACGGTCATCAAAGCACAAACGATACGGCGATAATTCTCGCCTCCGGCTCGGCGGGGAACCGTCCCATTACAGCCCAGTGCCCGCGCTACAGGAAATTCTCGGCGGCCCTGGCCGATTTGTGCGATGATTTGGCCCGGCAGATGGCGCTCGATGCCGAGGGGGCGACGCGAATGTTCAAGGTCGTTGTCCGCGGTGCTGCTACAGAGGCCGATGCGGCAAAAGCTTCGAGGGCGATTGCGGATTATCCTTTGGTCAAATGCGCCATCCACGGCGGCGACCCGAACTGGGGCAGAATTATTTGTGCCGTAGGTTCGGCGAAAATTAAACTCAATCCGGACAAGCTGACCTGTAAAATCGGCGGAGTGACCGTTTTTCGTAACGGTTGCCCGACAAAATTCGACCCGAAAAAGGTAATCAGTATTATTTCGCAAAGCGAGCATACGATAACAGTGGACTTGGGAGCCGGCAAAAAAAGCGACTTCTGCTACGGCTGTGATTTGAGCGCCGAATATGTACGCATAAACGCCGACTATCACACCTGATATTTGGCATAATGTGGTTATTGCAAATCTCTCAGACATTGTGTAGAATGTGCCGTCGTGAATTGCACCGGTTTATCCGGGGTGTAGCTCAGCTTGGCTAGAGCGCCTGCTTTGGGAGCAGGAGGCCGTAGGTTCGAATCCTATCACCCCGATTTCTCTAAGCCTTTAAAATTATAAGGCTCGTGAGAGATTATTTCTTCGTCGTTCATCTCGGCAAATGCCGTGCTACACTTAGGACTACACTTTTGAATTTAATTTGGAGGTATTTATTGTGCCAAGAAGCAGGCCAGCATCAAATCCCATATCTTATCACAAACACACAAAACAGTACTACGTAACAATGGGTGGAAAAAGAATCTATTTAGGCTCTGATAAAGAAGAAGCCGTCAAAAAATGCCAAAGGTTAAATCTGGATATAAAGGAAGTTTCACAAGAACTTGTACCCCCAGTTGAAATATTCAGGTTAGGGACACAACGGATAAGCACCGGGAAAACGAGATTCCTGTTTCTGCCATCCGAGAAGTTTGCTGATTTCGTTTGGAAGAGGTGACGCTATTTTAGAGCCTGGAAAAGCTTCTAATAATTCATAATTACTGAGCAATGCACATTTAAATAAGGGGCCGTCATAATTATCGAAAGTCAGACTATTAGTCGAAAACTCCGATTTCAATTCATCCGAATCTCCCGATAATTGAAAGTTCATACCACGATTTCCTTCGGCAACGGGGCTCTGTGAAGTCAGTGGTTGTGTGTTAGAGCTACTCACTCTTACATACACGTTATAATCAAGTTTTTCAACCTGTGGCTGTTTGAATCGTTCGGACATATATCCGGGCTGTCTATACTGCAAAAACTGTCCACGGAATTGTTCATTTACCGCCAGTAAATTATTGACAAAAACGTGTCCATCTCTTTCTTCGATTTCCGGGCCGGTACTGGCATGCCAGCCGAAATGGTCGCCCGCCGCGCTTCTGGAATCGCGCCCAAAGGATACTCTGCTATTTATTAATGTATTCTGATAAACCTGCACGTCACAACTGTTAAGCACTCTGATGCCATTTGAACAATTGACAAAAACATTCCCGGCACATATAGCCCCCTTTGAAATTTCAAAGAAGAAGCCGACCTGGCAGTCCTGGACCCAGTTGTTGATGAAGATGCCATCCTGATTTCCAACATCATACCAGATACCGTTCGAGTTTGGGTTATCTATCACCAGGTTGTCACGGCAGGTAACGCGGTGAGATTGATTGAAGATCTTGACCGCGGACGGGAAATAACCCATGATCTCCTCGATGTTGTTGCGGCCAAAGATGTTCCGTTCGAGCAGCACGTCGGAGGAACCTATCACGTATACGCCCTCGGTGCTCGTGTCGCTGAACAGACAGTGGCGAATCGTAAGCCCATCGCCGCGGAAGTAGCCGGCCACGCGCGAGCAGAAGGTGAT
>JAFGBG010000161.1 GCA_016933295.1 Sedimentisphaerales bacterium
TTGGATTTTGCCGGTATATCGAAGGAGGATTGTTCCTGTTTTCCTGCCGGGGGATTTTTTACTTACAACGAAAAGTCAGATTTTATGGGGCGGTGAAGAAAATAGTTCGAACGAAAACAATCCTTATATTTTTGTCTGTATTGCTGCTGTTATTGTGCGGCAACTCTCCGGCACGGCCCACGACCGAAAACCAGGCGCAAAAAGTAGCCGAAGGCTGGCTGCGTGCGGCCGCTCTGCCGTTTTTCTCGGATACGGATTGCAGCGTTGTAAATATAGAAACGTACACCGACTATGCCGGCGAGCCTGTTTACTACGTTGCCTATCTACAGCCCGGCGGTTTTTTGGTCGTATCGGCGGACGATACAGTCGAGCCGATTATCGCATTCTCCGAGAGCGGCGGTTTCGAGCCTTCGGACGATAATCCTCTCGCGTCTCTGGCGGCAAAAGATATCGGCGACCGGATTATTTGTGCCGGTCAAACGTTCAGCCTCCAGAGCACAACGACACTAAGCACCAGAAGCAAGTGGAATTTCTTTATCAGCCTCGGCGGGAAAAACGAAGCGGGACTTTCCCTGATGAGCTTAAGCTCGCTCTCGGATATTCGCGTTCCGCCGCTGACAAAAAGCCGATGGGGCCAGTCGAACTGCTGCACGGACCCAGCCGTCAATTGCTACAACTATTACACGCCCGGCAGATATCCCAGTGGATGCGTTTCGATAGCAATGGCGCAGCTAATGCGTTATTACCGGTACCCGGCATTCGGAATCGGCATAAATCGATTCGAGATAGAAGTTGACGGAACCTTCGATACGGCCTTGACCAGAGGCGGCGACGGTTACGGCGGCCAATACGATTTTGCCGCGATGGCGTTCGAGCCGAATTGCGTCACGACCGAATCCCAGCGCCAGGCTATCGGCGGCCTGTGTTACGATTCGGGGATTTCCGTCGGGACGATTTACATGCCGGATTCATCTTTTGCCGCAATCGAAAAAGCAAAAGACGCACTCGTCTCAACTTTCCGGTTCGGCAACGCCGTCAGCGGATACAACGGCTCCGAGAATATCGGCCCGGGATTGACCGGGATGATTAATCCGAATCTCGACGCCGGCTCGCCTGTCATTCTCGGAATAAACCGCTCGAACGGAGGCCATGCCGTCCTGTGCGACGGATATGGCTATATCGCTTCGACATTGTACTACCATCTGAATATGGGCTGGTCCGGCGGAAGTGACGCCTGGTATAATCTGCCCGAAGTCGTCACGAACAACCACGAATACGACTCGATAACCGAATGTATCTATAACATCCGCACAACCAAAGTCGGCGACGGTGAGGCAATCAGCGGCAGAGTTTTCGATTATTACGGCAAGCAGCTGACCGATGCCAATGTTTTCGCCGAATCTATTAACGGCGGCGGCTCTTTTTCCCGCCTAACCGACGAAAAAGGGATATATGCCTTTGACGGCCTGAACTCGAATACAAGCTATACCATACGTCCGCAGGCGGGCGCTTTTATTTTCGCCGGCCGGATTGTCACTACCGGCAATTCCGAAGACAATCGCGCTGTTTCAGGAAATATATGGGGCGTAGATTTTGCCGCATCACACACAGGCGATTTTGACGGTGATGGCAATATCGATTCGGCGGATTTCGCCGTATTCGCATCCGCATGGCAATCAACTCCCGACGACTTGCGATGGAATCCCGATTGTGACATCAGCAATCCCGCCGACAATATTATAAACTCACTCGACCTCGCCGTCTTCGTAGATAACTGGCTCGCAACAGCCGAATAAACTATTATTTTTCGGTTTTCGGTCCTATAAATTTTACGATATCCTTTGTTACCTCGATTTGTTGCAGCTAATCCAAACGTGACCTCACCTACCAACATTTTTAGTCGATATTTATAAGGTGGGTGTTATTTTCAAAACTAGAAAATAATCAAAAAGGTGAAATTATGTCAACTATTATGGATTTCAAGATATGGCTTAGCGAAGCAGAGCCAGAAGGCCATGAGGAGATTTATAGCCTTTACAAATGCATAGAAAACGAACATGACTACGGAATATGGACATGTGGTAAAAACAATGATATGCTTTTCATCAAAGCCAGGCATACAGAGGATACTTTGATGCTCACCTCAGAAAAAGCTAAGAAATCATTTCTAAAGCTAATATTCGACAGCTATGTTGAGGACAAAGAGATGGATATTGAAATGTGGTATGGGTATCATCGTTCAATGGCTTTGAATGATTGAATCAATCTACCAAGAAGTTTCATCCAACTGTTATCGTATTTTATCTTTGAGTAATATGATTCATTTATAAGTTAAAACTAATGTTTTTTCAAATGATAAATCATAAATACGATCTTGCATTATCTCGTAGCGATCTAAGTCAATGGCTGGTTCATTTTTCGCATTCATTAGTGTCTTTAGAAAGCAATACTTTAAACGCTGAACAGGTACTTCATAACATTATTCGTGAAGGGTTTATAAGGCCATCATTAAACAACTATATTACACAATATTGTAACGATGGTGCCGCATGTTTCTATGATTCCCCGCCCTCTGTTTGGCAAGAAATACTGAAAACCAATCCAAGTGACAGGCAAGGATTTGGAATAATAGTGGCACGAAATGCTTTATGGTTTTTAGGTGGTCGACCGGTGATATATACAGATAATATTGCACAAAACTGGCCGGTTCAAGAACGTTACAGATTAGTATATACTGATTTGACTCGTGAACCATATCCTGCAGACTGGACTCACGAGAGAGAATGGAGAATAAAGGGTGGTTTAAAACTTAATTCCTCAAGCATAAATGAAATTTGGTGGTGGCCTGTCGTACCGAGTGATGATTATCTTCAAAACCTTTGGGAATTATCGCCAGGCATAGTTTCAGTATATGTTATGAACAGGGGACAAGTTGTACCAAAACCTCAAAATATGAGGCTCAGATAAATATATGGTAGGTAAAGACGGCGTAATTGTACGCGATTATTGATTTTTCCATCCACTTCATTCGTTTCGCTTTTTTAGGGGCGAATCCATTGCAGCGGCTGCAACCCGACCTTTTTAGCGTTCAGCGGACAGCGTAAAGGGTATAATGTCTTGTCCTGACATAGTAACAAAGGGTGCGAAATTCCGCACCATACGCGTAAAAAATCAAAGACGTTTTTTATTTCTTTTTCTCGATTTTCTTTGAAGCTCTTTTAGCTCGTCTGTTCCCTGTTTCCAGTATTCCAGTTGCTGCTTCAATGATTTTCCTTCAAGCTGCTTGCGAACTATCTCCGCGCCGCGTCGTTTCATTTTTACGCAATCAAACACCTTAGTCCTCATATTCAATCACCTCCAATGGTGAATAAATCGCAATTTCATTGTAGCCGCTTAGCTTATTCACTGCATTATACATGGGAATCTTCTGAAAATTAACAATATGTTTGAAATTCCAGCTAACAATAAATGAAACTCTCGAAACTGTTGCCAGCGCCACATGTAAGGCATCGGTTGAATATTTGTCCGATAGAATCTCAGCATTTAAATAAGCCTGCTGAAGTTTCAGGGCTTTATTTGTAACTTCGGTGACTTCTGAAATCGTCAGGATCTCAAAAAACAGATTCCTGACTTTCACAGGTGCTGCCTGAATTTCCTGCCTGACCAAATCGGATGTTACCAGAGAAAATTTTGACTTTCTTACAGCTTCAAAGAATTTCTTGCTTGGAGTCTCGAATTCCTTATCGAAAACACCGCCGAAAACAGATGTATCGGCATACAGTTTTATGGATTTTTTTAATGCTCTAACCATAACTTAATTATAATTTTACAGTTCAGAAATCACAAACAAAAAACATAGCACGATTGTGTCTCAAGTCTTTTTTGAGTTTATTAGTCTGATATAACAGTATAATTCAAGGATAACATTCGAAGAAAACATCGATGAGTGGCTGTCACTCTCGCAATACGAAAACGTGCCATATCAAGGTCATTTTTCTCCGATAACGGGCGATTTTCCTTGTATTTTAGCCGGAACGATATACAATGTGTTTCTAAAA
>JAFGBG010000162.1 GCA_016933295.1 Sedimentisphaerales bacterium
ATCTTTTCTTTATTTTCCATCACAGGTAGTCTTTCAATAATACTTTCAACTTCTTTCTCGCTCGAAACACATGCCATTTGGCCGCGGCAACCGTACAACCCATAATTCCGGCAACCTGCTTATGCGAGAGGTCTTCCAATCCGAAAAGTGCCATCGCCTTCGCTTCTTTTTTTGATAACTTCGTCATCGCACGCTTTATCGCTTCCTTCAGTTCCTCGGCACTTTCTCTATCGGGCGGCGTGATGCTCCTTTTTTTCCGACCAAGTCCGGCAATTTTTATTTTATCCACTCTTCGTTTTGCCGTCCTTGCCTGATTTATCGCCGCGTTTGTAACAATCCGCAACAGCCAGTTCTCAAAGTGCTCCGGCGTTTTTAGCCCGCCGATATTAAGGTAAGCATTCACAAATCCCGCCTGAACGGCTTCCGCGGCCTCATCGGCGTCACCTAATATTCGTATCGCCAACCGCATCGCCCGCCGCTGGTATAACAGCACAAGCTCATCAAACGCCGCTCTATCCCCTGCCCGGCCGGCCTCGACCAGTTGTAGAATATTTTTAGCCTGTATTTTCTGAGCATTGCCCACCAAAACATTCCTAACAATTATATAGATGCGCTTATCCCGGCAAAGGTTAGTGAATTTTATCAGAAATTTACAATTTTTTAAAAGATATGCTAAAAAGATATGAGATTAGTCAATATTCCCAATATCCCTGTCAGAAATGCCGCTTCGCCCAGCCGCTGATGAAAATACCCATTCGGACGTGCCTAAATCAGGAAGAAAAAAAATTGCCGCCTCGTGCTTCGCAGCGATTCATCCTTCGTTTCTATTCTGCGTAGTAGCCAACGCTACCTGTGGCACAAGCTACGTAGCACGAGTCGCAGAATAGTATTTGATAATAATTAAGTTTGAACCACGTATGATGAAAGGCTGATAATCAGAAAACCCACTCCAAAATAGACAAAAGCAAGCATTGCCAGATACAAAGCGACTTCATCGATTACCTTTATCAATCTCCGCATCTTTTGGCCCCCCCTTAAGTTGACTTCACGTTTAACAGTGCATAGAAAGTCCCTCTATATAAAGTATAACCCATTTTCAACAAATATCAAAATGAATAAAGGTGTCAGGTACATTTTTTCACGATACATCTTTTTCATAAAAAATGTACCTGACACCTTTATTCATCTCACAAGGGCAAAAGGGAAAAAGACTTATGCACTTATGGCTTACGCCTTATGCTCTTACGACTTCAAAGGAACAAAGTTGAGATTGCCTAAAATGACATGTAAATGTCATCCTGAACGAAGTGAAGGATCTGACCGGCAAAGGTGAGATTCTTCGCTATGCTCAGAGTGACAGCTTGCCCACAAGGGGCAAGCTGTCACTTTAGAGCACTTAAGACACTCTCGTGCTACGTAGCTTGTGCCACAGGTAGCGTTGGCTACTACGCAGAGTAGCATTAGCTCACTATAAATTCTTATACAGACGAACGTCGTCAACGAAAATCATACCCGAGCCACCGATCGCGGCGGTTTTCTCGAAGCCGATGGTAAAGGTAGTCACGTTGCTCAGATTCACTCCAAACTCCTCAAGCCCAATATCCCACATAGTCCATGAAGATACGGCAATATCACCCGCATTTCCGTCATATACAACCTTTTTGCCGTTAATTTCCGCATACATCCGCTCGGTGACGGCGTTATTCGGATCCCCATAGAACCATATCACCAGTGTATCAGGAGAGCCTTTCGTCCAATCTTTGCCGACTTGAAGTTCTGCGCCACTGGCAGTCACCTTAGATATACCTGCAACACTATTGTCGTATGTTATCGGTACGGACTGACTGCTGCCGCCGTGAGTTACACTTCTCTCCAGAGAACTGCCCGAGGTATAACCTATGGTCGCACCGTTTATCGCCGGATTATCATATCCGTCAATCCAGGTCAGATAAACCAGGTTGCTGCCTTCCTGTCCTTCCGGTATGTCGTTATAGGATTCGAAATCTTCCACAACGAGATATTCCCGAGTCGTGAAATTCCATACGTCGCCTTCCCATGTATCCGGAATCTCGGCGGAATTGACCTCGTCAACCCGCCAATAGTAAGTACTGTTCAAATCGAGCGACAACGGACCATAGCTTGCCTCGGATACGTTGGCTTCAAAGGCGGTGCCGCTAACGACAGCCTGTTCGTCGGTGTCTAAATACAAGTTGTGCCCGGCCGCTTCCCTGCCTGCTCTCCAGCCAAGGATTACATCCATGGCAACATCCGTGGCCCCATCTTCCGGGAGCGGGTATCTCGCTTCAGTCGGTACATACAGGAAGCGTACTTCGCTAAGACCATACTGAGGATATACCGGGAACCAGTTGCTTGTAATATCGATCTTGACATATTTTACAGGCACCTCGTTGAAACCGACGGTAATATCAGAGGCATAACCGGCTTTGCCGGAAGCCTTTGTGAATACGAACGGCCCTTCCAACTGTGTCCATGTGATACCGTCGGCAGAATGTTGAATGCTAACTTCGTTTAAACCTAATCCGGCAAGAAAAGACTCTCCGTTATAGTTCCAGACCATCATCTTATCCAGCTTGTATATTTTATCGAACTCGTACTCAATCCATGCCGGACCTGTTTCGCTTTCATTGGTGGCCCACATATCGGTTACCACATTCGAATGCTTATCGTCAACCAATCCCGATCCGTTCACGGTATTTTCCGGTACCTGGCCCGGCTGATAGCTGGAAGCGGTTACTGTAATAGCCTCGCCGGAAATTGGATACGAGAAAGATTCGACTGTAAAGCTCCAGATAGCACCCGTATAAACGGTTCCATCTGTTGCGTTGACCTCATCAATTCGCCAGAAATATCTCTGGTCGAATTCAAGACGTCCTGGATCATACGTGTTGGCATTCTGGCCGGGACCGACCAGGGCTACGCCGTCGTTAACATCGTCGAAGCTCGTACTGAAGTACACGTTATGTCTCATCATGGGATATTCTCCCGGCGTCCAGCTCAATATGATGTCACGTGAGACATCTTCGGCAGTATCCACGGGCCTGGGGCCACTGGCGAGACCAGGAGTGATTGCCTGAGTCAGCCAGCGGACTGTAGCATCGAAGAGAGCCCAGGCCTCCGGGGTCATGGCCCCGGCCGAATAGGAAACATCGCCTGGTATGCTGAAGCCGGCGGCTCGGTTGAGCGCTGTTGCTCCTCCGGCCAATTGCGCACCGGTCTCGATCGCGAAAATAAGCGCACAGTTTGTGCCGGAGTCGTTGACCTGGGCAATGAGCTCGGCGCCCGGAGCCAGTGCGCTGACCGAATCAACCGTCCACGAGGCCTGAGCGCTGAAGAATGCCATCGGCCCAATGCTGACACCGGCCACGGCGGCGATCTGATGGGTATTATTGACGATGTCAATTGAACTGCCATTGACCCAATGGATGTTCGCTCCGGTGGTGAAGTGCCAGTTATCCCAGCCGTAGCTCTCGTTGTGCATTACCGGCGCCGTTGTGCCGATGAGCGGATCGGCACCGCTGGAGCTGATCGACTCGGAAATGAGCAACAGGTCATAGGTATCAGCGTCGGCGATTGTAAAGGCGGAACCGACGTCGCCCACCGGTACGATCGTGACGTCGAATCCCAGCCCTACGAGACGGTCGTGCATCGCCTGATCAAAACCCGCCGGCAACTGGGCTGAGCTGACAATCATCGCCGCGGATTGGTTCTGGGCCTCGGCTCGTGCGAGAAAGCCCACACTCAATAACATACATACGATCACAAATACTAATTTTTTCCACATGGTTGTTCCTCCAATTAAGTTTTTTATATTTCAGGATTATTTTAGCGACCTAAAGAATAAATCACCTGCATACATTCAAATAATAACACCTTTCAGCCTGTTAAACAATGCGGCACGAAATAGACAAACATTTCCATACTAATCATATTAAAACGCAATTGCCCCGGATAACCTCTATGATTCGAACGGTTTCCAATCCACACCTCCTAAAAATAAAGCTTGTTGAATTTAGCTGGAATGAATATCACCCGAACCGACAGAGTCGGCCGATGTTTGCGGAGAGCCGACTAAGTATATTCTGTTTTTGCCGCTCCTTTTAGCCTCAAGCAATGCCCTGTCGGCCTGCCGGAAAAGTTCCTGTGCGGTTAAGCCGTCACGCGGAAAACTTGCCAGACCGCCGCTTATAGTCAGAACACCCCTGCCTTCAGGCCCCAAACCGCCGCCGTCCGTAACAGACGCCGGAGTTTTCTCCAATTCTTTTACAAACCGCCTTGCAATCGATATCGCCTCATCGGGATGGTCGGCAGTCGCCGAACGCCTTTCCTGAGCGGCATTTAGTCTCTCGAACCGCGTTTTATCGGGAATTAAAGAGTTATCCCAGAAAATCACGGCGAACTCATCGCCTCCTATCCTTCCTATTATATCATGGCTTCGGCAACATCGACGCATCAAAGCTCCGGCTTGTTTTAAGATCTCATCTCCGGCATAGTGACCATAAATATCGTTGTAACGCTTGAAATCATCGATATCGAAAACCAAAAGCGTCACTCGTTTATTCTCGTTACCTGCGTGATTTATGACCTGCCTGGAAAATTCCCAAATATATCGTCTGTTTTTAAGGCCCGTTAAGTCGTCTTCCGTGGCCATCTCTTCGAGGAGCCTGATCCTTTCGGAATCAACCGCCTCGGTCACGCCGTTCTCGGCGGCTCCGTCATCCTGTGAATCATCAAGTAAATCGGCGAATTCCTCCCTTCGAGCCGGGCATATAAGATAATCATCCACAAGAGGTACGCCGTTATAAGTAAAATTCGTCAGGTCAATTGCAATCGGCTCTTCATGCATTTGTGCTAAAAGCACAATTCTCGAATTGCAGGTATGTCTAAGGGCTTTAATTCCAGACTTCAATTTGACGAGGTTTCCGGATATGACAATGGCTATCACGGCACATTTCTGAACTACCGCCGCCCCAATCGCATCGGCCAGCGAGGGCATATTGACCAGCTCATAATTCATCAAAGAACCATGGTCAAAGAAAGATGAACCACAAAAGGCTTTTTGAGCATCACCAACCAGTAAAATCTTCTTATCATCCTTCACAGATACTGCTTTCTTTACCATCACCTGCTGTTACCTCCGGGTGAGTTCATGGCTCAACGAGGATCTTTTTAAATAACCTATTATTGATAATTATATCAATTCGAGGGAAGGCCTTCAAGATTCTTTTTCACTTGTTCCGCATAAAAGCTATCAGGATACAAACTCAGGAAGTTCGTCAGAACAGCTCTTGCCTCATTGAGAAGCTTGATTTTCAATTGCAGATCGGATTCGTCCTGCTGGCGCCAAAAACCTATCTTCAGCAGGCCCAACTCGTATAATGCCTGTATCCCGCCATCGGTGTCCTTGTACTGTTTTTGCAGGTCGTTTAGTCTGTCGGCTCTAATTTGCTCGTTATTAATCAGTTTCGCCTGCGCCAATAAGATATTGTCACGAAGCGGCGAGCTGTCTTTTGTTTGTTGAAGCAGCCTGTCAAGCTGCTGATGATAATTCAGTGAATGTGGATTAAGCATAATAAACTGAGCAAGGAGTGATTTTGATTCGGGTTCACCCGTCCGATTTTCAGGGCTTATGAGCGCCCGCAATTGTTCCAACCGTCTTTGCAGTTCATTCAGTCTTGGCAATGTCATTATAGTATCGGCCGGGCGACGAAACAATCCGAATAAAGATTCACTCGAAGTTTGATTCACTTTTAGAGTTTTAATTCGTTCATCCAGCATTGTTTGTGTTTCAACGAGAAGCTCATCCGCCGACTTAAATATGCTCCTTCCGGCCCTAATCCTTGCAATTCGCCATCTCGCTTCGAGCGACTCCGGGCTGCTCGGGAAATCATTATATAACCTTAACCATACATCCGTAGATCTATCATGTGTGTAATCACTATAAAAATGCAATATTTCCTCGTCGCCAAGAATCCTTACATCGGGACTTAATTCACCCAAAATTCCCTTGAAATAAAGCACAATAGGCATCCTGCGGCTTTTCTGGCGGTTTTTCTGACGGCTGGAAATAAACGAATCGTACTGTTCGTGGAGCCATTGTTTCTTCGCCTGGTATTTCAGCTCCTTCGGAACAATAAACCAGACGGGCCATCGATCATAGCTCAATTGTATCTGAATTTCCCTTTTCAACTCCGCCCGCAGGGCCTCTTGCTCGGTAGGGTAAAAAAAACTTTGAAGATACTTTTGAACTGCCGGATCCCGGGTCGTTCTGTCAAGAGCTTCGGTAAGACTGTGATCGTGAAATTCACTGACATGCTCGGGATTATTTTTCGCGATGTAAAGCTGATAATCCAGCTCATCAAAACCAATCGCCATCTCAAAGACAACCATAGCTATTAAAAGCGTGATAGTTGTGAAAATCCAAACCAATCCCGGCTTATAACGCGTAAAATGACCAATGCCCAGGACAAATCCCGCGATGATCAAACTCTCCAGCCAGGCACAAATCCATGGAGCGAAAGAAAAGCCCCATTCAATAGGCTCAACCCCTCTGGCGCCGCCAAAGTACCCCCAATACGCCAATTGCGGAGCCGTACACAAAGCGACTGCTATAAACCGTGAACGAAAACGCAGCGGCCTGCACGCGACGGCGAGACAACTTATTAACAAACAGAGTGCAAAACCAGGTAAATTGGCAAAAAAAACAACTTCAAGTATAAAAGGAAGACTATACTCAAAGCTCATTAACTGCGATATCAACACCGGCGTAATCGCCAAAATCCCCATCAACAGGCCCAAAACAAGAATCTGCCAGGGATACTCAAATATGCTCACGACAGTGATAAGAGACTTATCCAGCCGCCAAAATTCCGGTGTAGATACCGCTTCAATTTCGAACGACCAAAAATAGCCTGTAGCTATTTTCGACCAAAAAAGGCAGCTTATACCAAAGGTCACAATTGCAAGAAACCAGCATATTTGTACGTTTTTATGGCTGTAATGCAATGTGGGGCCGAAAGTTATAAAAGACTTAGAGACTACGATGGGCGCCTTTTCTGTCTCTTTATTTTCCATGAGCATAACCTCATCGCTACACGTTTCAGCCGCGGCACACCACTTGAATCCTTGCCAGTCAGAGACGGGATGAGAACTTATGTTCCTTCGCCGCTTGAGGCCAGATAAGCAACCTGCTCAGCAGTTAGCTTATCAATGTTTATCGACATGGACTTTAGCTTAAACCTGCTGACCTTCTGTTCAATCTCCATCGGAACATCATGAACGGCAACAGAGAGCTTGTCCTGATTTTTAATAACGTATTCGGCCTGAAGCGCCTGAGTGGCAAAACTCATGTCCATCACACTGGCCGGATGTCCCTCGGCGGCGGCAAGATTAATCAGCCGCCCTTCTCCAAGCAGATATATACGTTTGTTATTTTTCAGGATATATTCATCGACACAGTGACGCACGTTTCGATTGACTTTCTTGCTTAGTTTCTTCAGGGCGGGAATATCCAGCTCGACATTGAAATGGCCGCTGTTCGCAACAACGGCTCTGTCCTTCATCACACGGAAGTGCTCGGCACGAATTACGCTTTTATTACCCGTCAACGTCACGAACAACTCCCCGATTTTCGCCGCTTCGGCCATCGGCATGACCAAAAAACCGTCCATCGATGCCTCAAGAGCTTTGATCGCGTCAATTTCGGTGACAATAACTATTGCACCCATTCCTCTTGCTCGCATGGCGAATCCTCTGCCGCACCATCCGTATCCGGCAACAACAACTTTCTTACCGGCCAAAAGGAAATCCGTCGCTCTGATTACTCCATCGACCGTTGACTGGCCTGTGCCGTAACGATTATCGAAAAGATGTTTCGTCGCGGCGTCGTTCACGGCAATAACCGGAAAGTTCAGCTTGCCTTCGTTGGCCAGAGCCCGCAAGCGAATAACGCCGGTTGTTGTTTCTTCCATACTTGCAATAATTCGACCGGCATCTTTTTTTCTGCGTGTATGCAGCTCGTGCACAAGGTCGGCGCCGTCGTCGAATGTAATCACCGGCTTGTGATCTATCGCCGCATTGATATGTTTGTAGTATGTGCTTCTGTTCTCGCCGCAAATTGCAAAAACCGATATACCGAAATCCTTAACCAGCGAAGCCGCCACGTCATCCTGGGTACTCAACGGATTTGACGCACAAAGCACAAGATTCGCCCCGCCGGCCTTCATCGCGCGGGCCAGGTTCGCCGTTTCGGCGGTAATATGAAGGCATGCCGAGACATTTTTGCCCTTTAAAGGCTGTGATTTCGCAAATCTTTCACGAATTGCCGCTAAAACCGGCATATCATTGTCCGCCCACAAAATACGTTTTTTCCCAATATCGGACAAAGATAAATCAGCTACATCATATTTCATATTTTGAACCCTTTCATAGAATAGGCAAGAAGGACTAATATATGGCTTAACGGCACATTTTGCAACCTTTAATTTACACAAATCTATTCATGGTTTTTTATGTAAAAAAGTCCGAAAATTCCGAAAAAATGTTTGACAGACATCTAAAACAGTGATACAATTAGTATAAAGACAGGTAGGTTTGCCTTAATATCATAATTTAATCTGTCATCATATTTATTTGTAATATCATATCTTTAGCCCACCTGCCTAATTAGCGGCTCTTTTATAGTTAGGCTTATACTGATTTAATCGAGGGCTTTTGGCACAGTTTATCTTCGCAGACAAAAAAGACAGGCACAAAAGAATCATAACAAGATATGTAATCATCATTTTTAACCTTCGTTTCATTTCTTAGACCTGCCTGCGATAAATAAAGGTGTCAGGTACATTTTTTCACGATACATCTTTTTCATAAAAAATGTACCGAAAAATGTACCGGACACCCTCGGTCGTGCAAAGGCTCCCGGCATGCCTTCCCTGTGCCTTCTTTCGAAAGCAAGAACAGGGGCGGGCAAAAATCAGCTTCCCGATTTGGTTGTTACGAGCGTTTTTGAGCGAAAAAGAAAAACTCTGGAGATTCGCGAAAAAACACCCGTTAAACGCTTAAGTCATATTTGTAACGGTCCCGCGTGGGACGACTGACGGCGAAATTCGATAATGCAACGGCGATTATTGAAAGTACTTATTTTGTCATCAAAATGTGCTCAAAAACCCTCGACATTGCGAATCTCCGAAAATCGAAAGGAGAATTAAAATGAAACGCAAAGGTTTTACACTGGTTGAGCTTTTGGTTGTTATCGCAATCATCGCTCTGTTAATGGGCATTTTGATGCCCGCACTGTCAAAAGTCCGGCAGATTGCCTTCAGGATGATCTGCGGGACGAATCTCTCGGGCTTAGGAAAGGCTATGATGCTCTATGCAAACGAGAACGACGAAGATTTTCCCCGAGCCGGCGGCAGAAACACTACATGGGCCGACAACATAGCCAACTGGCAGGCCCCCAACAAATACGCTGCTTACCTCCTAAGCTCCGACAACTCCGGCGGCAACGCCTCCATCACTTCCAGCTTATATCTGCTGGTAAAATACGCCGAAGTGACACCAAAATCGTTCGTCTGCAAGAGCGATTCGGGAGTCTCGGAATTCAATCCTATCGATGACGGCGTAACCGACGGGGAAATTACCCGGTTCTGGGATTTCGGCTCAAATCCCACCGAACATTGCAGCTACGCATATCACATGCCATACGGCAAATTCGCCCTGAGAGCTTCGGACGATCCCGGCCTCGCCGTCGCCGCAGACAGAAATCCCTGGATTAAGGGACCTTCGTACGAGCCTGAGACAACAAAATTTTCAACTCTTTACAATCCCGACGGCGGCAGAGAAGCTCTAATCGCCGGCAATTCGCCGGCGCATCAGTACGATTCGCAAAACGTCCTGTTTCTCGACATTCATGTTGACCAGGAAAAAACTCCGGCCTGCGGCGTTAACGACGACAATATCTACACCTATGTTACCAGCGCAACCGCAGACAGCCGTTACGGCACACTGCCGGCCGCGTCAACCGGACCTTTCAACAAATCAGATTCTTATCTCGTGAATGATGGAGTCGGGCCAAAATACAGGAAGTGTTTTCCCGGCGATACCCTCGTTTGGGTCGATGGCGCTTTGATAAAAATCTCCGAGGCTGTCGAAGGACTCGTTATCGCCGGACTCGCAGACGCGGCACAAACTGACGAACTGTCCGCCCTGACAACTATCGAAAAAGTCGATGTACACGACGGACCATCCGTCTGCCGGGACATTATGCTTGAAAATGGAAACTGTATCAGCGTCGTCGATTCGCATCGATTCATGCTCGATTCCGGTCAATGGTGTGCGGCACAAAACCTGAAAAGCGGTTTTCAACTGAAGACGTTGAACGGCACCGTCGGTATCATCTCCATCACGGTCAGAACCTCGCCGTATGTGGGCAAGGTTTATAACCTGAAGATCAAAAATTCCGACCAATACGCAGTTGGACAGGACGGGATTATCGTTCGCGACTGGTAATAACGCCGCCTTGCTGCTGATTGGTTTATGAGTATAGGGATTGATGGGTTTATGGGTTGATGAGTTTATAGGAATACGAGCTTATGAATATTGATTTATCCTGATTTACTCTTTAACTGATTTACTCATTAACTGATTTACTCATTAACTGATTTACTCATTTTCCCTTTTACGGATTAACTCATTGGTCTTCTGCGGATTAATTGTAGGGCGGCTTTGTGCGGCTTGAAGCATAAGGCCGCCCGTTTTAAAAATATTATTGGTAACTACGGAGTACATCAAATGACTGTTATTTCACAACGGAGCCTTGAGACTGAACGCTGCTCAAACTGCACTACTGTTTCACTCAACAAGCGGGCAAATATTAACTTCCTGATGATGATATATTTTGCATCGGGGATTTGCTCGTTGATCGATGAGGTCATCTGGGTACGACTTCTGAAGCTCTCTCTCGGCAACACGGTATATGCAACAACCATTGTTGTTTCGATGTTTATGGCCGGACTGGCGCTGGGCGCACTGATTATGTCCCGATATTCGGACGAAATCAAAAATCGCCTGAGATTATACGCCCTCATAGAAATCCTCATAACAATCGCCGCTTTACTTTTTCCGCTGGCGCTGAAGTTGGCGGATAAATTTTACATACGGTTCTATCGTACTTATGCACCCACGCTGAAAGAGCTGCTTGCCGTTCAGGTCGTTATTTCGGGATTGCTTGTCCTTGGGCCGTCGATGCTTATGGGAAGCACGTTGCCGCTTTTAGGCAGGTATGTGACCTCGCTGGAAAAGCAGACCGGCCGCATGGTCGGCAGACTTTACACTTTAAACACACTCGGTGCGGCTGTCGGCTGCTTTTTGGCCGGTTTTGTTCTGATTCGTTCCGTGGGAGTTATGGGCACGCTGTACACAGCGGCGATTATCAATATTTTCGTAGCTTTCGCCGGATGGCTCTTATCGCGATTTTCCAGAGCGGATACAGGAGAAAACGAGCAAAAACTTCCGGCTTTAAAAGCGGCAATCATCGAACCAACCTCCGGCGGCGGCAGAATGTATACGCTGCTTTTCGCTTTGTTTTTCAGCGGCCTTATCAGCATAGGTTACGAGCTGCTCTGGATGCGAAGTATCGTGCATCTATTGAGCGGATATACCTATGTTTTCTCGTCGGTCCTTACAATATATCTGCTCGGGAATGTTATCGGCGCGGGCATCGGAAGCGGACTTGTCAGGAGCTTGAAAAATCCCGCCGCCGGCTTTGCTGTGACCTTATGCCTGCTGGGAATTTGCGGCATTTTTTACCTGCCGTTATTAATTTACTACAGTTCCGACATTCTGCCACAAATCAACCGGGAGGTAGAGCTGGCAGCAATGACTTTCCCTGTTTCAGCATATATGATTCGGCCGCTCGTACAAAGTGCATTCTTATATCTGCTGCCGTCGATAATTATGGGCATGGGGTTTCCACTGGCATTACAAGCCTGGGCGTCTTGCGTGCATAAAGTAGGCCGAACCACTGGAACTGCTTACGGAACGAACACTATAGGAGCTGTCGTCGGTGGAATCGCAACAGGCTTCATCCTAATCCCCCTTCTGGGTCTGCAGCTTTCAATGTCTGTTCTTTCTCTGGCGGGCATTTGGATTTCCGCTTTTGTATGGATGCTGTTTGCACGTAGTAACAAGCCCGCCTTGCATCCCGAATTATTGGTGGTGGCCGCCCTGGCAACTCTTATCGTTGTAATAATGCCGCCGGACTTATTCAAAACCATAATCCAAAAAAATCCGAGATTGCCAAAGCAGCTTGAGCTTATAGCGGCCAAGGAAGGTCCTGCCACGACTGTCTCACTTCACAGAGATCCCCAGGAAAACACTTTATATCTTTATTCCTCCGGTCAGGGTGTGGCGGGAGATACATACTTTTTACGAAGTGATCAAAAAATGTTAGGACATTTCGGAGTGCTGCTCAATAGCAAAGCGAAAAGAACTTTATCCGTCGGATATGGCTCGGGTGAAAGCACGGCCTGTATGGCGCTCTATAAACTCGAAAGGGCCGATTGCGTTGAGATTGCCCCGGAAGTTGTGGAACTTTCATCCGAATTTTTCAGCCATATTAATCTCGGCGACAGACTGAATAATGAAATCGGCATGATTTATATGGACGCAAAAAATTACCTCCACCTGACAGACGTCAAATACGACACCATCGTCAACGATTCCATCAATCCGCAACATTTCGCCGAAAATTCGTCTCTCTATTCGAAAGAGTATTTCAAAGACGCGAAGAACCGCCTCAACGAAAACGGATTATTTGCCTTCTGGATCCCAACATACAACATCGAACCGTTGCATATCCTCAACAGCGCAATCGGCACAATGATGGAAGTCTTTCCTCACGTGACGATATGGTACATGACGCCGGATCCGGCTCAATATTTCCTTGTAATCGGCTCGGAGCAACCTCAGCAATTTTCGCCGCGATATATAGAAAGCCAGTTATCGAAAGACGGCGTACGCGAAAATCTGTCCGAGATAAATATCAATAGCAGCATGGACGTCTTAAGCTGCTACATCGGCGACGAAAAGGACCTGCGACGTTTTATTCGTTCATACACGACCAACAGCGATTTCCGGCCTTTTATCGAATTTACTACGGCAGACAAACCCTCCGGCAGCTTTATGTTCCGCCGGTTCATCGAAGTTGTAAGGAGCAATTCCGTTCATGAACATATCGACTGGAACGGATTCAGCCGGGGGCAAAAAAGTAATTGGCTTTCGGAGTTCGCGGCTGTTCTCAATGCTTCAAACTATCTGCTTGCCTCAAACGGCACTTCGGATATGATGGAAAAATTGAGCTACTGCATGGAAGGACTCGCAATCCTGCCGGACAATCCCGCACTTATCAACCTCAGAAAAAGGACGGAGAAAGAGATATTCGCCGTTTGTTCGGATAGTATAAATTCCAACAGAACGGACGAGGCCCTCCGGCATACCGAACAAATGCTGAAAATCCATCCTCGCTCGGCGGTGGCATGGCTGATTAAGTCGTTATCCATGCAGCAACAGGGAAAAATACCCGAAGCACTCGAAACGGCAAAAACTGCCGTCCTGCTGGCCCCGGATATGGCTGATGCTCGTTTCGTACTCGGCTCTGTATTGTCCTATAACGGACAACCGGACAAAGCAATCACTGAGTACAACAACGCTCTGGAGCTTTGCAAAAAGCCTCGAAAATTCGCCATTTATAGCCATACGAAGATTCTGGATATTTTAGCGAGGACAAGCGTCGCTTTCGGCGAAAATACAAGGATCGGTCCCGAATCCGGCAAAAAAATCATTGGCATATCCGATATCCTCGAATTAAACGCCGGTGAGGCATCGTCGGACTAAAAAGGCAATGAAAAACCTTCACTACCTCAATCATACCCAGGCTCCCTTTGTGGTACACAGCACAAGGGGAGCCGTTTTTTATTTTAAATTCACTTTTGGCAAAGGAAATTTCTTTCGTTAAAATGGAAAAAGTTGCAAAGGAATCCTAAGAGCACAAGTCGTAAGTGCATAAGTCTTTTGCACTTTTGCTCTTATTTGTGCCCTTGTGTTCTTATCTGTGCCTTTGGTACTATGTGCCTCTGTGCCTACTTAGTATTGGAGCCGAATAATGGGAAAAACATTAGTCTATAAGATACTCGAAAAACATCTTCTCGAAGGCAAACTCGCCGCGGGCGAACGTATCGGTATTCGCATCGACCAGACCCTTACACAGGATGCAACGGGAACAACGGCATTCCTGCTGTACGAATCCATGGAAACAGACAGGGTAAAAACCGATTTGTCGGTCAGCTATGTCGATCACAATATGGCCGGCTTTGGACCGGAAAATCACAACGACCACCTGTACCTGCAAACAGTTGCCGCCAAGAGCGGCGTATATTTTTCCCGGCCCGGCAACGGCATC
>JAFGBG010000020.1 GCA_016933295.1 Sedimentisphaerales bacterium
CTTCACCTGTAGGCATCACATCGACATCGTACCAATCCGGCACATCAGCACTGGCAGGGTCACCACCATCAAACGTACCATTGGTGACGGCAAGGCCTGCCTGAACAGGTTCAGATCCTTCGACACTGTCAAAAACCAGTACAATATCATTACCCGTTCCACCAATGTAAGTCAGGGTATAAGAATATATTGTTTCTTCGAAATTTACTTGCACCAAAGCTCCTTCTGCGGCAGGATTGCCGTTGACGGTGTCGAAAACATTCGCTACGTTTGCATCACTGGTTATATCCACCAGCAGGATGTCCGCCATGGGAGGGGTATCGATTGCATTGACAAGTAAAGCTGAAGTAGTTTCATCACCCAATTCGTCAACTGTGGCAACATTAGAAAGGACTATTGGGCTGACACCGGCGGCATCAATCTGGAATTCAACGGTTCCCGAAGCTCCGGCACGGTCTCCAACAATCAATTCTTCCATCAAAATGACAGGGGCAGAGCCGACAATTGTCAAAATTCCCTGACCGCCTCGGGCTCCTACAGTCAAATCTCCGCGGTCTCCGGTATATGTAATCGTGCCGCCGCTTACTGTGTAGTGGCCGTCGGAACCGTCGCTATCTCCGATACTAAGTCTTTCACTTGGGATTTGAACGAGTCCGCCGGTCTGTATTACATAACCGGGGCTACCGGCGCCGATACGGGTCCAGCCGGCACCGAGCAATTCAGCTCCTTCTTCGATGATTAAAGTGGCTCCTTCATAAACTCTCATTCTTTGAGCCTCACCCCAATCCCCGGTGCTGGTATTTAGTGTAAGGACTGTATCCTCGCCGCGAACTTTAACTTCTACCGCTCCAGTCGGAGGGGCTCCATCACTCCAACCGTTGGGGTCCGCCCAGTTGCCTACACCTGTATAATCAACTGCAAAGACCCCACTACTCAAGAAACACACTAATCCAATTAACAAACACATTCTCTTCATCTTAAATCTCCTTTCTAATTAATTTAATAAAATTACCCATTACCTCCTTGTTTGATTGATAAGCTGCCCAAAACAAAATACTTACAATTTGTGGATTTGTGATATATCTTATTATAACGTCATATAGCAGTTATTTCAACTAATTTCTTAAAATCGTATTTTATATGATCAATATAAGCAGCCTTTCTTATATTAAAGATAATCAAAATTAATGTAATGTATATGATATGATTGTAATCTAAGTTAGTACAAAGAATTATACTTTGTATAAAAGAAGCTTTTTGCCTTAAAAGCCACGCAGTACAGTACTCTCCCTTCTTGGCAATCCGGCCTTTGGTAAGCGTTTTAATACCACATAATCAATGCCATTGTCCCGGCAGTACTCTCGCTTCTGGGATTTATCTCCATCTTCGTTCACAGCATAGATATCAGGCTTTATACGCTTAATTTCAGGTTCCGCATCAAGCCAGCCTTGGCCTGTCGAAATGAAAGCCTGTTTAACATAACGGATTGACTGAGCCATATAACAACGTTCGTCCTGAGGCAACATAGGATGCCCCGGTCCCTTCAAGGCACGTACATTGGCATCATGTCCGACTACAACGTATAAATCGCCTAATTCCGAGACCTCTTCAAAAAATCTGACGTGCCCTGAATGAAACCAGTCATAACAGCCTGTTACAAGCACTTTTTTTCGAGGAGATTCCGAGGGCTTTACATCAAAAGTATCAGGAAAACCTTCCAGATCAGCTTCTGATAAAATCCGATATTCCAGCCCTCTTTTGCGGCAAAATGTTTGCTTTTCCGATGTGTCATTACTCTGCCGCTCAATCCACATAAAAGGATTTAAACCCTTTAGCAACAGAAGCTTGTCAAAATCTGCCGATTCCTTCGTCAGATAAACTTTGCTAACATAACGAACCGCCTGAAGAAAATAAAAGCGTTCTTCCTGAGGGAATTTCGGTTCCTTTCCGGTTACAGATCGCAGGGATTTATCATTCCACAACAAGACATACAACGGTCCAAAACGTGCCGCTTCCTGCAGAAATCGAACATCCTTAGAGCGAATGTTGTCAAATCCCCCGCAAACAATGACACACTTCTCGGCGTTACTCATGATTGCTTAATTTTCACCTTAATACCAAAAGCGCCCGGAACAGGCTCTTCTGAAACCACATATAAATAGCCGCCGCCGCAACCGGAATACATCGCCCCGGCATATTTGGATTGATAATGTTTCAGAAGGGGCAGTAAATCCATTTTCAATGTGTGATGGCGGACAGTGCCGGGGAGGATTTTTTCCCAGCAGAGCATACATTCGTTCATCGAGGCCCCCAAAGCCTTGATATCCCGGTCTAAGATGGCATCATAGCAGGACTTACCTGATTGTCCGAGCCTTGCAATCCAGTCCGGCACCAAATTTTTCGTCTCGATCGGATTATATCCCTCCGGCCGTGGTGCAACAGGCAGAATTTTAATAACGCTCTCCAGCCAGGAAGCAGTTTCCCGATCATTACATGACTCGATATGTCGCGGGAAAATGCCGCCGCGATATTCGAAATCATAATCCAGCCGATTGATACCCGGATAAATAATGCCAATCATATCCTGCGAGCCGGACGGCTCATGTTTGCCTTCGTTTTCTGCCGCATAAAGCTGCCGGACAAGCTCATCCGGATCGCGTTCCGGCAAGCCGTCGGGCCACAATTCAAGGGCTATCTTGCGAGTACCGATACATATCCCGGCACGTTCCATAAACAAAAACATCGGCTCGACACAGACCACCACCATAGAGCCGGGTACCGAAGGATTATGTTCGGATATAAAAGGCTGGTCGATCCATCCGCCGGCAAGGGCAATCCTGTATGGCAGCCTGCCGATAACATCAGTAATATGTGAGTTTGTCATCGTGTTTGAAATATTTAAAGGGCAGAATCAGTCAATTCAAAGCACTTAATGTTTTTAACTAACTGTACGTTTGCCCGCTTTACGGTCCAGATACTGCTGCTCAATCCACTGGTATGTCTTTTTTAAGCCGACTTCCAGTGGAGTGCTCGGCTCCCAGCCAAGAACCTGCCTGATTAAAGTGTTATCACTGTTTCTGCCGCCAACACCTTTAGGTGCGTCCAAATCATATTTCCGCTCTAAAGTGATTCCGCCGATACTTTCTGCCAACGAGACCAGATCATTGATTGATATGAGATAGTCAGAGCCCAGATTGATAGGCGTGGCGATTAGATCATCGAAGTGCATAATCCTGTCAATGCCGTAAACACAGTCTTCAATATACATAAAACTGCGGGTCTGACTGCCGTCTCCCCAGATGACGATTTCCTTTGAGCCTTTATCTTTAGCTTCAATCACCTTGCGGCACATGGCCGCCGGAGCTTTTTCACGTCCGCCGTCCCAGGTGCCGTAAGGACCATAGACGTTATGAAATCGTGCGATAAATGTCATTAATCCACGTTCCGCCCAGTACTCCTGGCAAAACATCTCGGATATGAGTTTCTCCCAGCCATAACCACGCTCGGCCATTGCCGGATAAGCATCCGATTCCTTTAACGCCCTTGAGTCCGGGTCTTTTTGAAGGTCGGTATTATATGCACAGGCCGAAGACGAGAAGAAATACCTCTGCGCGCCGGCGCGATATGCCGATTCAATCATATGCGTATTAATCAGGATGCTGCGAAGACATTCTACGCGGAATCGCTCGATAAATCCCATACCGCCCATATCGGCAGCAAGATTATAAACCTCCACGGCGTTTTCGCAGGCCCGTCTGCAATTATCTTCGTATTGCAAATCCATACACAGACACTCCACGCCCGGCACACGCTGATACCATTCGGAAAGAGGTTTTTTATCAATCGCTCGTATGTGTGTAAAACCCTGTTCGTGAAAATATCGAGCCAACGAACCGGCAATAAATCCACCAGCGCCGGCAATAACAATCAAATCGTCTTTCTTTAATACTGAGGCCGCCGTAGGATTAACATTCGCCGCCATAGTTCTCCTTTCATCCCATGTAACGATTACATATTTTCAAAACTTCAGGTAATTATTACTGCATTTTTCTTAATTTTAAAATCTTCCTGATAAAATTACCTTGTATTATTATCTGATTCAACTCCTTTGACATACTTTTTGAAATCTTCCAGCTCTTTTTCGTATTTTGGAAGAACCTGTGTCCAGTGGAAATTCGCCGGAACACCATTTTCAGCACCCGGGAATGGTATCTTACGCTGGGAAGTCTGCATGCTCTGGGCAAAATCATAGGTATCCTTAGTAAGTTCCGTAAGCTTACGATAATGATCGAGACTTTCTTCGAGGTATTCGGCGGCTTTTTTCAAATCCTGAATGTCTTTGCTGTAGTTATAACGTAACACAAGAATCGCCGCATTCACCTTAGCGGCATAATTTTCACTCATGGCCCGAATACAGTAGATATCATTACGAAGCCGCTCAAATTCTTCCTTATTTTTAGTTACCAGTGGTTTTGCCGCTTCAATCGCCTCGACGGCACTTTGTGAATACTGTAATGCTTCCTGGATAATCTGCGGCGGCGTTTCTCCGATGTGAGATTCGCCTTTCCATTCTTTTTCCGCATATTCCTGCAACCGTTCTCCCGGAGGGGCCTGGCACAACCACAAACCCTCGTAAGGGCCGTAAGGCCTCGGATTGACTAATTGATCCAGCGTCATGCCCAAGGACAAAGTCTGTCGGTTTCCTTCTGTAATGCCGAAACGCCGAATAAGCCGCGGGGCACATTCGCCCGAGTCGTTGTAAGCATCGAGGATCTTTTCCGCGGCCTGTTTATTTCCGTACTTTTCGGTGATTCGCCCAACCCAATACTCCCGTTCATCCTGTTCTTTACGATCCGGATTCCAGGCATATCTCGCCCATGCCTCAAACCATATCCAGTCGCGCTCGTATTGTTTTATTTTCGGCTCGGC
>JAFGBG010000163.1 GCA_016933295.1 Sedimentisphaerales bacterium
GCGGGATTGCCGCCGCCGAGCATGAGCATGTCCCGGTTTTGCGAAAGTGCGGCACCCAGGTCCTCCATAAGACGGCCTATACCCGATTCTGTCGCTATTTTTTGCCCGAACAGAGAAATTTTCATAATTTTCATGCCTCAACAAGAACACCCGGAGTCAAAAAATACAGCCATTTGGCCAACGTTTTTGTTTTGAGAACAGCCGAAGCCGCCCTGCCGTAAAGCTCCAGCTGCCGGCGATAAAGCCCGGCACGTTTCGCGGCTTCGGCGGCGGTGATTTTGTCCGTCTTGAAATCCACGACCACCAGCCCTTTCTGCGTATGAATCAGCAAATCGATAATACCCTGAACGATTATGGTCTCTGCCTGTGTGGCAGCGACCGTTTGTATCAAGGTCGATGGTCCATCCACTTCGCTTTGCTCAGAGGCTGCCACCCTATTGGATTCACAAACAGGTATTGTAAAAGTGAAAGGCCATTCACGTAAAACCTTATTGCCGGTATTGAATATCAAACGCCCGATATCGCCGTTGAAAAATTCGACAATCGAACCGGCATTGATACGCTCGACGGCAGCGGCGGTTATCGCTTTCTCAGATAAAAGTTTTTCTATCGTCTGTGTTACTTTTTCTTCATCAACTGGCCCGGTCAAATCGAGCCGCGAAATAACAAGATGCGCGGCGGTCCCGACTAATCTCGGCTCGATGGTCCCAGATTCGACCGCCATAAGCACGCGGGGCCTGCTATCGAGCGTTCTCGAATAATCGAGCTTTAAATATTCGTCGTTGCGATGAGTCAGCGCCGTGACGGATGTTTTCGCCGGAAGATCGGGCAAATCGCCGAACGCGTATCGCCGATTCAGCGAATCTTTGAGTTTTTCCAGCAGTTTTTTGCCCTGTTGCTTAGACGCCGTTGTCTTTGCGGCAGAAATACCTCGCAATAATTTGCCGGCCTTGCACGCAATAACAAACTCGGAGAGCTGTTTCAAATCCGCCGGGCCGTAAAGCCTGAAGTCGAATAAATCTTCTCCGACGGCGCCAGATAGACCGGTCTCGAAAGCCTCGTGCAGAATCTTTTGGTCGGAAAGACCGAGGAGAATCCATTCGAGCGGATTCCGGCAGGATTTCAGTTGCCAGTCAGGGACAGGCTCGTCGCCGAAAAGCAGGCCGTTCGAGATGATTGAGCGGCAGTTCGTCCGCTTCTGGGTGGCCGTCAGAACAAGCCTTTCTGCGGCACGAGTTGTCGCAACGTAAAGAATCCGCATCTCTTCAGCCAGTGACTTCGAGAGCTTGTCTTCGGCGATGACCTGATGCGCGAGCGTGCTGAGCCTGCTGTTCGAGCGGCTATCGATAATCTGCAACCCCAAAGTATCCTCGGCATTAACCAGACAATCCGCCTGCACGTCTTGTTTATTGAACAAGCTCTCCATCTCGGCTAAAAAGACAACGGGGAACTCGAGGCCCTTGCTTTTATGGACGCTCAGAATACGAACGGTATTTCCCGCCGAAGCGGAAGGTTCCGCCGGAGCCCAGTCCTGGCCGGTATCCTGAAGCTTCTCGAAAAAATCGACAAATCGCGTCAGTGACGGGATGCCCGCACCGCCTGAAAAGCCCTCGAACTGGATGGCCCGGTCATGGAGTTTCAGTAGATTCGCTTTGCGAGCTTGTCCGTTCGGCAAAGCCGTGACAAAAGAGAGAAATCCCGTCTGCCTGTAAATTTGCCATATCAAATCCGCCAGGTTGCCACGCCGGGCGATTGTCCGCCATCGCTCGATTTGGGCAAGTATTTGCCTTAGCTTGTCGGCAAGCTCTTTGTCGGGACCGCTTTTGGAATATTCGAGAACGCAGCTATAAAAATTGACGTGCCGTGGCTGTTTTTTACCGTGAATTTTTATTTTAGCCAGCTCGCTGTCACTTACTTTGAAAAACGAGCTTCTCAAAACCGCCGCCATCTCGATATCTCGCTGGGGATTATCCAGAACTTTCAGCAGGGCCAGGCAATCGCTGATTTCCGTCGCCTGAAAATATCCCGCCGTAGCCTGGCAACTGACAGGCACACCTGCCAGGCGCAGAACCTCGACGTAATCGTTCGCCTTTTTGGCCAGTGAACGCATCAGGATAACTATGTCACGATATTCCACATCTCTGTCACAATCGGCCTGCCTGTCGAATATCTGAAATTCCGCCCTTCCGGTATCGGCTCCGACCATTCGCCTGATGCGTTGTGCAATCATAGCAGCCTGGCGCCTGCGCGAAGTGACAACATCCGTCTCGTCGTCGCCGGAGGATTCGTCCACCTGTTCGTCCTGCTCTTGCGGGTCTTTATTTGTCTCGTCAAGGATATGGAACTCGACGACGTTTTTTTTGCCGCTGTTCGCCGGAACTTCCTGCTTTTGCTTTTGCGCGGGAATCAGTCGTGCGGATTTGTCGTAATCTATTCCGGCAAAAGATTTCGTCATAATACGCGAGAATATTCGGTTTACAAAATCGAGAATGCCTTTAACCGAGCGGAAGTTCGCATTGAGGTCAACCCGCAAACCTCCGGCATTTTTTTGTCGGCCGCTCGAAGCCGACTGCAACTGTTCGAGGAAAATATCCGGCTCGGCCCCGCGGAAAGCGTAAATACTCTGCTTGACGTCACCGACATGCAGTATATTTCCGCCGGGGCTGAGCATTCGCAGTATCCGCTGCTGGACGGAATTAATATCCTGATACTCATCTACAAAAATATGCTCATACCTTTGCCGCAGCATCAGGGCTGTCTGCGAAGGCTCAGCCTCATCGAGCGGCGAATTCTCATCTGTCAAAAGCCTGAGCGCATAATGCTCGAGGTCGGCAAAATCCATGCAGTTAATCGCCCGCTTTGCCCGGCTGTAAAAAATATCGAACCGCCTGAGAAGCTCTATCAAAACTTTTGTCTGTAATCCAGCCGAGCCTCCGACGGCATCGAGATAATCGGGATTAAGAATTGCGAGTTCAAAAAGCGAATCGAAAGATTCTTTCGCTTTTTTAGTGATATCCCTGATAATATCGGCAGGCACTTCCGAAATACCTCTCGGTTTGTATTCATATCTGGACGGTTTTTGATATTTATTAATTTCCTTCGTAAACTTGTCCCAATCACCGGATTCTATCAGTTCGATATACTGAGCTATCGGTTCGGCGAAATTCTCTTTCCATTTCTGGGCCCATTTTCCGCCGCCCGATTCTTTTTCGTAAAGGCTCAGGGCGTACCGAATCCGGGCGAGAATGTCACTGAGCTTGTTTGCGATAATCAGCTTTTGCTTTTCTCCGAGACTCGTCGTTTGGAAATCGGCGATTCCCGCAAGCTGCGCCGCTCTTTCGCACCAGTTATCGCGTGAAACGAGACCGTCCAAAAAATCGCTGAGTCTTATGATTCTCGAAAGAAAGCCGTCGTTGGTTCGCAGGCTCCGCCTGTATAAAAGCCGCTCGAGGTCGTCTCTCAGATTTTCCTGCCGCCATGCCCAGTCGATTGTTTCTTCGAGTACTTCGGCCTTTAGCAATCTCTGTTCGTCACCGTCTATGATGCCGAAAGTCGGGTCGATGTCGAGCCTGTAGAAGAACTCGGTAATCAGGCGCTTGCAAAACGCGTGGATCGTGCTGATATCGGCTCCCTGCAGCAGGATAAGCTGGCGGCGAAGGTGATTGTCCTGCCTTTGAAGGAAGGCTTCTCTGAGCCGGCGGGCGATTCGAAGCCGCATTTGCTCGGCGGCGGCGTCCGTAAAAGTCAAAACGAGAAAGTTCCGGACATCGGATTTGCCGGAGATAATATCGACGCATCTGCCTGAAAGAACCGCGGTTTTGCCGGTTCCCGCCGATGCGGTGACAAGGACATCGCTGCCGCGAGCGGTAATGGCCTGTTTTTGCTGGTCCGTCCATAGAATCTTCTTCTCAGCCATTAGGTCCCCCCGCTTTTTCAAGAACTTCAGATTTGCCGGGCGAATCCAGGATATGATAATCGTTGATTTGCCAGTCGAATCGGCAAACGGAGGCGTATTCGCAAAAGCCGCACGGCGAATTTTGGCCCAAACGATACGGCGTGATGTCTATTTTACCTGAGAGAATTTCCTGCGCCAGCCGGATGATTTTATCTTCGGCGAATTTCAGCACCAGCTCGAAATCATCAGGTTTAAGTGACGCACTTTTGGCATAATTGCCGTACTGCTGGTCTTTAGATGTAATGCTGAAGCTGTAAAATTTGCTCCAGCCAGATTCGATACTGCGATCCAGGTGTTTGAAAAATCTGCCGTTGAATATCCCTTTCGCCTTGTAGTTAAAGCTTTCCGCCTTATTTGAAAGCTCATCGAATGCGGCATTTTTCGGAGATATCTCGACCGGTATATAGAACGCCCCCGCTGTATTCATTTGGCCTGCGCCGTCGGAATTGCGAACAGCCAACATGTAAATCGGGAGCTGCACGTCCAGGCCGTGGAAAACCTTCGACCAGCTAAACGATTGTTTACTGCGTTTATAATCGAAAACGACGGCGATTTTTTCGCCATCAATCTCGGCGAAATCCAGCCGGTCGATTTTGCCTGATAAAGACAATATTCGGCCGTCGTTTAGAGCAATCTCGTATGTGCCGATAGTTTGGCCTGAATCAGCCACATTGCCGAAAGAAACTTCCGAAAGAGACGGCCTGAAGCTTCCGGCCCGAATCATTTGAGCGATTGCAGGAACAAATCTTTCGAGCACCTCACAGGCCGAGCGAATAACAAATTCGTTGTACTCGCGCCGGCCTACAAAATTCGACAGAAAAGCGTTCTTTTTGATGAAACTTTCTATCTGCTCGTTCAAGAGATTAAGAAGCTCTTCGTCGTCAATAGCGGCAAAATCTTTTCCTTCGGCGTTGAGCCGCTTGAGCAGAGAATCCAGAATCCCGTGATAAAAATTTCCATAATCGAGCGGTTCGAGCTTGAATTCTTTTCGCTTTTTCAGATCAAGAACATACCTGGCAAAATACCGATACGGACATGCGGCAAAAGTGCCCAACCTTGTCGCCGAGCATTCGAGCCGCCGGCCGAAAAGGGCTTCGTCAACATCCTCATCGAGCCTCGCAAGATTGTGGTACTCGACGGCGGCTTTAACATTCGAGCCTAAGCTGCCAAGCTGCTCATCCGAACAGATACTTTCCAGCAAAGCGGCGGCTTTTTCATCGACCCGCCTATCGGGCGAAAGAGAATCTTTGCCGAGCCGCTCGCACAGCAACTCGGCAAGCTCGGTCTCGCTGTAAATATTTTCAATCTCGGGCTTAAGGCCGGCAATCGATTCCTCGCGCAAATCTTCAAACAGCGATTCCAGATCGGTCAGAAACTGCGAGCGGTGTATGTCACCACCTTTATCGTCCACCGAAGGATATGTAATATATAAAAGCTCCGAAGGCCGGGTAAAGGCGATATAAGCCAGATAACGGCGATCCACGAGTGCTCGCTGCGACGATGGCGCCAGGGGGAAATCAGCCTTCTCGGCGGCCTCGCGATCGTCATCACTGAGAATGCTTTCCTGAGCGACAGGGACGGGAAACTGCTTTTGCGTGGCGCCTATCAGAAAGACCGCTTTCAAATCGGGATGACGGCTGCGTTCAATCGAGCCGACAAGAACCTGATCCAGAGTCGGCGGAATAAATGCCAGCGTTAACTGCGAAAAGGCGGATTTGAGAATCGCATTAAAATCCTCCGCAGTCATAGCGCTAACGCCGAAGACCTCGACAAGCTCGTCGAAAATATCCACAAGCCTGTTATATAACTGCCGGTGCTCGTCAACAGCGGCGTTATCCTTCCGCTGTTCGGCGGTTTCGATCCAGCTTTGTAGTGTTTTCGCAACTTCGAGATTATCGAGAAAATCGAAAACTGCCCTCGCGAAATATTCGGCTTCGAGCGTTTCGGTCTTTTCACCTCCGGGACAAAGTTTTTCTTTTAGTTCAAGCAGAGGGGCGATAGCTTTTTGCCGGATACGATTGATTTGCCGCTCGTCGAAATCATCGTTATCAAACCCGGCAAATTTCCATTGTTCACTGCCAAGCCAGTCTTCGGCGGAGACGCCGAAGGCAATGCAGTAATTTTCCAGAAGGTCGATATCACAGCGTTTTATCGGCACAAGGTCGGTTTTCAGACAGGTGAAAATGTCACTATTGGAAAAACCGCCCGTGACCGCCTGAAGGGCCGAGCAAATCAGTTGAACCGCCGGGTGCCGATTCAACGGCTTTCGCCTGTCGATAAAAAACGGGATGCCGTAATCACCGAAATACGCCTCGATATAATGCTGATAACCGTCGATATCGGAGGCTATTACGGCAATATCGCGATAGCGATAATCTTTTTCCCTTATTAGCCTAAGAATCTGCTTAGCGACAAACCGGACTTCCTCCCGTGCGTTCGGAGCGGAAATAATACGGACATTTTCCGCCGATTTTTGTTTCGTGGCATTCAACCGAAACAGGTTTCTCTCGATATGGGCAAGAGGCGGATTGGCGGAAAATCTCATCGCCCCGCCCAGGACAAGCGGCTTGTCCAAGGGAATATTGTTTTTTTTAATCGTCCTGTAAAGACTGCAAAAAGTCCGCTCGGTCGGCTCAAAAAAACCGACCGGATCTATTTCATCTACCGACGGATTTTTCAAATTCAGATTAGACGGCTCCAGACAAAAAGCGATTTTGGCCTCGGCTACTACTTTAAGCAATTCGTTAAGTAAAACAAACTCGGCCTCGGTAAAACCTGCGAAACCATCGACCCACAGCCTTGAACCTTTGACGAAATCCGCCGTCTTTACTACCCGGCAGGCCGAAGTCAACTGAACGTCGGGATCATAAAAATCATCCTCGACAAAATGCAGGTAGTCCTTTAGAATCAGACCGATATCGGCAAATTTTAATGCGGTCAGTTTCCAAGCAGGGTCTTTTTGAAGCTCGTTCAATAATCTCTCGATATCATCGGGTGTCCCGGCGTATCGGTGCAGCTCTTCGATTGTACGGGCAATCTGCCGGGACAGGCCGGGCCAGTGAGCCGACGAACCGAATATTTTCAAGTCGCTTTTGCGGTCGCGGAGAATCCTGTGGACTATCATTTGCCTGCCGATGTGTGAAAGGGCCGGACGGGCCGTGTTTTTGCCGGACAGCATAAATCCAAGGCGGTCGAATGAAAGCACGTTCAGCCTGTGATAACCGGCGATTCGCCGGTCGCTTAAAATCGCCCGCTCGGCCTGATATGTCGCCTGCTCGGGAACCAGCAGAATAAGCGGTTCGTCACCCGTAGCCAGCAGCGCATCGATAATCTGCCCGATGCAATAGCTGGTTTTGCCAGTGCCGCTTCTGCCAAGAATAAACTGAACCGCCATAAAAATCGTCCCTGACCGATAGAATAAAATTCCTTTCTTTTGTACCAGAAATTCCGGCGGTTTTCAATTATCATCGGCGGATAAAATTTATTTTCATCACTGGCCGTATTTTTAATATTGAGGTGTGCTGATATATTCAGGCCTGCCGCCCTCGGGGCCAAAGGTCGCCCGGACAACGGTTTGAATCTCATCCTGCTGCGGGTATGAAAAGAGCATATAGCTTTCGAGCCGGTATTCTTCGTCGGCCTGAGATTTTGAATACAATTCAGCCTTTGCCGGTAAATTCGTTTCGGCATCGGCAAAAATCCGCCACTTTCTCAATACAACTTCGCCCGTGGTGGTGTCTTTGAGTTGCCAGAGAAATTCATAGATTTTCATACCGGGATTTTGAGAGAGAATCTGTGGGGCGTTTATGCGTTGCCATTTGCCTGCTTCAACCGGGCGAGCGGGCGCATCAGGCTCGGCGGCATTTTCAATATCGAAAAATGAAACCAGACCGGCATTTTGTATCATCGATTCTTCAAGCTCGGCAAGCATCTGATCGGTAAGAGGCCTGGTACTTACCATATTCGAGGATAAAAACGTCTGGGTCCTGGTTCTTTTCGAGATATCCCATAACTCGACATGTACCTGCTCATTATTCTTTTTCATCGACATTTTTATATTTAATGCGGTAGAAAACCACTGCTGCTCGTACGGTTCTGTACTGTCGGACCGGAATTTCGTAATGCTGATATTTTCAGCTTTTCCCAGCGCCGCGTCGATTCCGCCGGGGGCTTTTGTTTTCGACGCCGATATTCCAAAAAACAATGCAAACATCGCAATAACTATTGCCGCCACAGCGGCAAGTTTTATTATTCTATCTCGAAAGTTTTTTTGCCGGACGTACCGAGAAGCTTCCGACGACTGAGTAATCGTGGATTTTTCCATCGCGGCAAAAGCATCGTCGAGAACACGCTTGTCCGTCTCGGCCTTCGTCGAAATATGCAATTTTTCGATTGTCTGTTCTACATTATCAGCAGGATTCATTTCTTCCGCTCTCCGTTTAAGGCTGTTCGCAGCTTGTCGATTCCGTACCTGTATCTTCCCTGGACCGTACTTGTGGAAACACCCCGCATCCGTGCGATATCCCTGAACGTCATGCCGCCTTTGATATGCAGGATGATTGTCTCTCGCTGCTCGAACGGCAATCGGGACAATTCATCGGCCAGCAAGTGAAATTCCTCGCCGAAAATCGCCGACTTGACGGGATCGCCCGAATCAGAGCTTACCCGGCAGTCCTTGTCCAGTGCAACCGTCGGGTGTTTCTTTTTACGATAAATATCACGCACGCGGTTGGCGATGCCGGCGACGAGATAATTGCGCAGACTCACCCGCAACTCGATATTTCCAGCACCTGCGGCAAAGGAAACAAAAACATCGTGCAGGACATCTTCCGCCGCACAGTAATCGTGCAGCAAAGATGCGGCAATTGTCAGAAGGTAGTCTTTATATTTAAGATAGATTTGGCGCAGAGCACGCTTGTCCCCGCGGCGCAGCTCCAATATCAGGTGCTCATCTTCCAGCATCTGCCAGCCCGATTAGTATCATCTTCTACCTTTCTGCTTAGTATGACGTATAAGAAAGAAATTTAATCTAAAAAAAATATTTTTCCACGCATCTTATTCCATCAAATGCTTTTGCGCCCTTTGTTTTTTCAATCGGCCGCGTTTTTTCTTATCATCCAGTCGCCTTTGTTTGGCGGCATAAGGAACTTTCGTTTTTTTCCTGACGGGTGCGTTTTTTAAGGCACCGGAAAGCAATTTTTGCAGTCGCTCCACAGCGGCGTTTCGATTTGCTTTTTGCGTCCGGTACTTTTGCGAAACAACCCTTAAAAGGCCGTTTTTATCGATCCGCGTCGATAGTCGGGAAAATATTTGCCGCTTTTGCCGGTCGGAGAGGCTCCGGCAGGCGGCCACGTCAAATAACAACGTTATCCGTGTGTTGAGCTTGTTTACATTTTGCCCGCCCGGGCCGGCGCTGCGCGAGGCCGTGAAGACCAGCTCGTTTTCACCGATATTAATGTCGCTCGTAATTTCAATCATCGTATTCGAGAATTTTAAGTATAATTTCGTGCCGCTTAACTGTACTTCAATAAATGAAAATAATCAAGCGTTTATGTTTTGCCTTGCAACAGAGAAAAAAAGGCTTATATTGTGATGGAGCTCGAATTTTGCGATTCATGAAAATTAAGGAGGTTACGAATGCGAAAAATAAAAACAAAATCAGCCGTGGCGCTATTGATTCTGACCTTTATTACGCCATGTTTATTATTTCTTATCGCCGCGAACACGAAATCCGCCGAAGTCCGGCAAAATCCCGCCGCAAGTACGGAAGAATTGAGGGCCGGCAAAAATTTCATCCCGACCAAAGTCTATACCGCCGAACAGGACGAGCAAATCCTGAAATTATTCGAAGGCCTGCGTGTTGCCGATGTTTCCGACGGGATGGACAAAGCCGGACTTTCGAACATCGGCCTGATGTCGCCGGAGATTTATCCCCTCTGGAAGGATACCCAAAATTACACGCATCGCTTTATCGGTGTCGCCGTTACCGTAAGATACGTCCCGACAAACAAACCGCCGGCGCCGCGTATGGAAACCGGAGAATTCGATAACTGGGTGAGCAACTGGTATAACAATATCTCAAGCGAGCCGTTTGTGCCGCTGCTGCGTAAAGGCTCGGCACTGGTTATCGACGAAGCGCCGGATGCCGACGTCGGCTCCATCGGCTCGAATAATATCATGGGCTGGAAACTCGCCGGTTGTGTCGGGGTCGTAACCGACGCCACAGCGCGGGATACCGACGAAATAATTACCGAGAAAATTCCGCTCTATTTTCGCAAGCCCGGCAGGGGTATCCGTCCTGGGCGAAATGAGGTCGAATCGGTTAATCGTCCCGTCGTGTGCGGCGGCGTTTTAGTCGAGCCGGGAGATGTCATTGTCGCCGACGGTGACGGCGTAATTGTCGTACCGAGAGCGCATGCAAAAGAAATTGCCGAATACGCCAAAGCAACGATCGAAGGAGACAAAGCAGGCCGACGGGATTTATACAAACAACTCGGTTTGCCCGAGGATAGCTCGGTAAAGTAGATGCGTTAATTATAATTACAGATTATTGTTTCCGCTCAATACAAACTTTGCTGAGCCGTCTCAAAGGCGTAAACTGCCGCAGATATGCTTTTCAACAGGCAGCACTGGTTTCAAGCCGTGCGTTTTCGAGCTGATTATCCTGCTTGGGCAAAGTAAAGAAGAAAGTACAGCCCCGGCCGGGCTGAGATTCGACCCAAATAGCCCCACCGTAAGTTTCTATAATTTTTTTGACGAGTGTTAGGCCGATACCGGTACTTCTAAATCCGTCGCCGGATCCAAGAGTCTGATATATTTGGAAGATTTTCTCGAAGTTTTCTTTATCAATTCCGCAGCCGTTGTCGGCAACACTGAATTTCCAGTTATCTTCCTCTGCGAGACAACCGATCCTTATATGTCCGCTTGGTTTGTCGATATATTTTATGGCATTGCTCAGTAAATTCTGAAAAACCTGGGCGATTTGTGTCCGCTCGAACTCGATAACCGGCAACTCATCGTCAATTGTAATCTCTATATGTTCCGGCACGGAAACCATACTGATAATTTGCGGCATAAGTACTTTGAGATCGATCCATTCCTTTTGATTTTTCAAGTGACCCGCCCGCGAATATTTTAAGACATTGTCAATCAAATCATACATTCGAGTAACCTGATTAGAAAGCAATTCCAAATGTTCTTTGCCCTTCTCATCCAGAACATCCTTACAATCATCAGATATCCACTTGGCCGCTATCTTGATCGTCCGCAAGGGTTCTTTGAGGTCATGTGAAACAATACGCGCAAAGTCATTCAGCTCACGATTAATTTTCTGAACCCGGTTGAGAAGCTTTGCCTGTCTTTCCTGAAATTCCATACGCTCGGTTATATCCGTCGAAATCAAATTCACAACCTCCACTCGTCCTTCAACCATGACCGGTACGACACGCGTTTCCCATACGGTATTCGCTCCATGTTCGCCGGGGGCGCCAATCTCGTAGCTTTCCGATTTTTTGGTCAGAAAAACCCGTTCAATAGCTTCCCCGACTTTCTGATGATGTTCCGGCGGTATATATTCGTAGATTGTTTTTCCAATAACGTCATTTACATCGAATCCTGTAATAGCACGATTAATGAACTGGATTCTGCCGTCTTTGCGAACTGAAAGGATAACATCAGGAACGTTTTCGGCCAGCAATCGCCATTTTTTCTCGCTCTCGCGAAGTGCTTCTTCCGCTCTCCTGAAAGCGGACAATTCTTTTTTTTCCGTGATATCGTAAACTATTCCCTGGTATCCGTTGAGTTCTCCGCCAATCCCCGTCGTAGGGCTGGAGAAGACGGTGACGTATATTTTTTTGCCCTTGCAGGTTCTCAGAGAAAGCTCCTTGCTCCTGATAAATTCCTTGTCTAAACCTCCTAAAAAGTTCGCTCTTTCTTCGGGATCAATCCAGAATCGTTCCTGAAGAAACTCCCGGTTCAAAAAATCATTGGATTCGGAAGCCTCGAAGAGTCTCACGAATGCGGGATTGACATAGGTGACGACGTGATTCAGGTCGGTCATGTAAAAGCCGATTTTAGACTCATCCATGAATCCGAGAACAGTCTCTTCTTCGGACTGAATCTTGTCCTTAACAGCTTTGAATATATCAGTTTGTGTCACAATTCCTCGCAGCTTTCGGTCTTCAAGCACCGCCAGTCTTCGGATATTATTATTTTCCATTGTTCTGCTGGCGCTGAATACCGAGTAATTCGGAGGAACACTGAACACGGGAAAAGACATGACATCTCCCGTTTTTGTGGTTTGGGGATTCTTATTTAACGCGACAACTCTTTTAAATAAATCTCTTTCGGTAAGAATACCTGCGACCTGTCCGTCGTTCATAACAACGATTGACGAGATATTTCTCGAAGCCATTACTTTCGCGGCCTCCGCCACGCTTGTATCTTTTTGTATCACACATACGTCCTTACTCATAATTTCCGAAATGTCCCTCCACATCCCATATGACGTCAGAACGCGGGTCAGGTCGGTTTGTGTCACGATACCCGCTAATATATCTCCGTCCATGATGGGCAGACGTTTGATGTGCTCGACTTCCATAAATTCTCCGGCTTCGAGGACCAACATATCGGAAGGAGCCGTTTTTACGGGAGACGACATTACTTCTGCCACCTTGATTCTCCGGGTATCTTTACCCTTAACAACCGTTTTTACAAGAATATCCGTCTCGGTAAGAATTCCAGTGACATTTCCGTTTTCCACTACAACGATACAGGAAATATTTTTCTCCGACATCAACATTGCCGCCGAAGCAACGGTCTCATTCGATGAAATCGTAGCGACATCCCTGCTCATTACCTGATTAATCTCCATCCATATATTCGGAGATGTCACATAGTTTGTTGTGGAAAAACCTTTTACCTTGTTTTTGGCTATGTCTATGAACCGCTTTTTATCAGCCATAAATTCTATCCTCATCACCTGGAGGTTATTGTGGTCCGCAGGACATTTATCGGCAATTATCGGAGGAATTATAAGTAATTAAGGCGGCCGGCGGGCCGGTTCGAGATAATTCCGCAAAGTTCGCCTTATAAAGGCTTCGCCCTATATTATACAATTTGAAAACGGTTCCGATAATCGGTGTTTTTTGATTACGGAATCTGTTATGATTGTGCCGCCGAAACGGGCTGATTCCAATTTCAGGTATTATACCGATAATTTTTAAGGTCCCTGACCGGCAAAATTTATACGGACATCTCCGTCCGATGAAAAAATGCCCGGCCAATTCAAATCTATGAGGTGACTCATCATGCCGGCATACGATAACACCCTATCGAGAGTATTCGAAACATTCAGAAAGTATTGATGGAAAAATATAATTAAGAATTGATTTACCATGATATTTATGTTAGCCTGACTATTGTAAGATTTGGAGATGAAATGCATAAAGCGATATTTCCCTGCAATGCTTGTGTAATTTTTCAGGTAAAAAGTTTTTTTGAGGAGGTTCATCATGCTGATAAAAAAGTGGATATTTGCCGCCGCTGTAATTTGCATGGCTTCGCAAATGATTTATGCTCAGACATTTGAAATGATACATGACGGCATTATTAGAACTTATGTCGTTTATGAACCTAATAACCTTGAGCCGAATCCGGAGGGCTATCCGCTTGTTATCGGATTGCATGGTACCGGTTCAAATGGTTATCAATTTATCGCTACTGCTGCCCTGGCACAAAAAGCGGTTAAAGAGAAGTTTATTGTAGCATGTCCCGACGCACTGATTAATGAAACATTTACATATTTCAATGTCGGTGGAAGTTTTGAGGAGCTGACCGGTGGAACGGATGATCTCGGATTTATTTCAAAATTAATAGATACGATGGTCGCCGAATATAACATTGATACGACGAGAATATATGTTATGGGTTTTTCAAACGGTTCCGCAATGTCGTATCGTGTAGCAGCGGAATTATCTCATAAAATCGCGGCGATAGGAGCAGTCTCAGGACAGATGGTTTACGAATACTGCAATCCGGAATTATCTGTTCCGATTATGCATTTTCACGGCTTAAGTGATCCCTTGCTTCCTTATGAAGGAACTGATACCGTTCCTTCGGTGGAATCGGTGATGGAAATATGGCGTCAAGTCAACGATTGTTATTCAATTCCTTATACGATTTATAATGAGCCTGGAATCATTGGTAAAAAATGGCCGTCTTTTAACGGAAAAGGCGACGTCATTCTATACACAATCCAGGACCAGGAACACGAATGGCCGCGAACTGCTTCTTTGAATATTTCCGCTACGGATGTAATTTGGGACTTTTTGAAACTGTATACGAGAAGCACTGTAACGGATTCCAATAACTGGTATGTTGCGCCGGAGGGGACAGTTTTGGGGGACGGCTCTACAGATAATCCATGGGATCTTTCTACTGCACTTAAGAAACGACTCATCAAACCGGGCGATACAGTCTGGCTCAAAGGCGGCACATATACGGGTCCCTTCGTTAAAGACCGAAATCCCGCCGGAACTAAAGATGCACCAATAGAATATCGCGCTATGCCGGGACAAAGAGTCATCCTCACAACAGATGAGCCGAACAGTCCTGTCCTGACGAATGAAGCCGATTATATCTGGTTCCGGGCAATGGAAGTAACCGGCGAAAATATAACGAAAACAGCCGGGTTATCCGTATCGGGTATCGAGCAGGATTCCACAAGTGGCGTAAAGTATATCAACATGATTGTCCATGACTGGCCCAATGGTTCGGGATTCGATTTAGACTCTATAGGAACCGAACTAACCGGATGTATATCTTATAACAACGGCGATAACGGCTTTTCCGGCAAAAATTGCCCCAACAATGTGGACGGCTCAACGGAAAATCTGCCCTGGCTTAGATATTACGATTGCATCGCCTTTAACAATTCCGAAAGCGGTTTTACGCATGATAGCGAGTCACAACAATTGGCAAATATACGTCATCGGGGATGTGTGGCCTACGACAACGGCCGCACTAATGAATTGACCGCAGGTGCCTGTAATTTCCGAGCCGGTGGAAATCAATTCGATGATAACTTCGTAATGCAGGATTGTTTCATGTATTTCCCATTCGATCCCTTCACTGATTACACGGCTGTTTGGGGATCCACTCTTTCTCCTCTGGACGGCCATGTCACTGTTGAGAATAATATCTTTGTCGGAGGCGGCAAAGGCATCTCGATTGACGGCTGGGATCAGATAAACTTCAAGAACAATACCTGTTATACGGCCTCTGGCGGTCTGCTTCATATCGGAGCCACCGGAGAGCCCAACAACTGCACAATTGACGAGAATACATATTACCAGGATTCGGATGAATTTCTTTATAATCAGGGGATTCATTATGAAACTCTTGCCGCATGGCAGGCCGCCATGGGCTGGGATGCTAACAGTACACAGATTGCCGGTAGGCCACAGGCGGCGTGGATTAATTTACGTGTCAATGAATATGAGCCGGACCGCGCCCATTTGATTATTTATAACTGGCCCAAAACCGATACTGTCACGGTCAATATAGCCGACTTATGGCCTGATGATGGGCGGCAATATCAATACAGGATTGTTAATGTCGAAGATCTCCGGGATGAACCTGCCGTAGAAGGAACACTGATAGATGGTGCTATTGAAGTCCCCATACAGGGCCTCTATGCGCCTGAGTTAGCCTGCTATTTAGTGACACGTCAGACGCAGGAATAAGGAGCTAAAAGTAAAAAGCTCTTTCTATAACACCCTTGTTCCGCCAAGAGATACACGAAACATCGATATTTATATAATAGTCTTCGCTCAATAAGACTTATATGTGTGACAATTATTTTATCAACTGACTTTGTTTATTCTCCAGAGCCTCGATTCTTTGTTTCAAAATTTCGTTTTCTTCCTTTAGCTCCTTAATGGCATTCACCATTGCCCAGATAATCGGATCGTTATTTACCATTAGATATCCACTCTCGTTTTCCTCTACAGCTTCGGGAATAACACCCTGAACATCCTGCGCAATTACTCCAATGAATTCTTTCTTTGCCGGTAATCCCAGTTTGTTATCCTCGCTGTAGCTGAACCAAACCGGCTTAAGAGCGGCGACTTCCGATAAGCCCCGCCTGAATTCGGTACCAACTTCTTTTAGCCTAATATCCGAAAAAGTGGACCATGTCCCTCCGCCAACCTTTGCGGCAGAGCCGTTAACTGCGAGTTTATAGCTGCCCGGAGCAGCTGTCCCAATACCAACATTACCATCTTCACGAATCGTAATTCCATTTTGCCCGGGTGCCGCGGAAGAAGAATCGCTTGTCAGCAGGCGGATGCCGACATCGTCAATAATTACATCCCGGCGATGACCGTTTGGACTAAAACCGATGATTCCCGGCCAGCCGCCAGGAGTTGACATATTGATTCTGCCGCTTCCAAGATCGAACTGTGCCCTGCCCGCTACGTGCAGCTTTTCAGCCGGGCTGGAGGTTCCAATCCCGACATTGCGGTCTTTATCTACAAATATCCCCCGGCTCAGCAGCGAATACGGCACGGGCTTGATTTCCTGAAAAAGGTACAAAACATTCGATTCGGTAGCATCACTGCCGCTGGGCCAGGCTATGGTTTCAAGCCAGCGGGCATCGCTGTTAAATACGTTGGGATCTCCGTTGCCAAAATCAAGTTCGGCTTGAAAAAGTCCGTTTACTACATTAAATTCGTTCATTCTGATCGCGCTTCCAATCTGCGTTCGGGTGTTCGGATCGACGGCGTCATAAAGTGCGAATGCAAAATCGTAAAAGCCTTCTGCCGGACCGTCATCATTTGCGAGTATGCCTTCGTATGTGATAGTCGTGCCCAACGGCTCAGCCTTACTTACCGGACATGGGATAAGATAAATCGATACAACCAGGATTGCCGATATTTTTGCCGTTTTCATTTTTCCATCCTTTCAAAAAAGTTCCTATCCTTACGGCGCATACTATATGCACTCATATCTGATCGCAAAACTTTACTGCAATAAACGAATAGAACGACATGCTTCGCCGCCTTATAATCCTCGCACACGGATAAATAGCAAAAAAATCATACCTGTCGCATATATCACTGTCAATTAAAATCGAAGGAATATTCGCACGCACCCCGCTCACTCTTCTTACAACGGCAAAAAATGAATTTTATCCGAAAAATATTTTAATTTTCCTGTTGATAATATGGTCAAATGAACATATATTTATTTCGTGTTGTTCAAATGACTGTTTTTTACCGTCATCCCTGAGAAAGCAGGGATCCAGATACGTGGTATTTGTGTGGATTCCCGCTTTCGCGGGAATGACAAGGTATGTTACAAAACAAGTAATTATGCAGACAACGAACAGGATAAAAACAATCATCCCGGCAAAGTCGGGATTCCTAAATTTTGATTTTTTAGTTTTAACTTTTGACTTTTAAAGATGGAGCCGCTGACTGAAAAACAGCAAAAAGTGCTGAGATATATCGAGAGCCGGCTGGAAAAGAACGAACCGCCGAGCCAGAGGGAAATCGCCCGGCATTTCAGACTGGCCCAGAACGCCGTGTTTCAGTTGATAACTTACCTCCGGAAAAAAGGCTACATGGAAACCTCACCAGGCCACAGGGCACTTCGGCTCTCGAAGGAATATCTCCGCCGGGTGCGAAGGCCAAAGGGGCTTCCTCTCGTCGGGACGGTCGCCGCCGGCCGGCCCATACTGGCAGAGGAAAATATAGAAGAGTATCTGGACACTGGTGGGATATTCGGGCCGGTGACCGGCTCGTTCATTCTAAAAGTCGCCGGCGACAGCATGGTCGATGCCGGGATTATGGACGGTGATTTCGTTGTGGTCGAACCGACGTCGGAAATTGGCAACGGCCGGATAGGCGTGGTGCTTCTCAACGACGAAGCAACCGTCAAGAAAATATATGTCCGGCGAAAAGATATCGTCCTCGAACCCGCCAACAAGGCCGCCGAGTATAAAACGATGTATATAAGGAAAGGAAGTGACAATATCCGTATCATCGGAAAAGTCACGGGATGTTTCAGAAAATTATGAAGACAGAAGAAACCCTGTACCGCTCTGGTGCAGGGCAAACCGGCAGAATTTATATCGGCGTAGCGGGCTGGTCGTACCCCGACTGGAAGGGAATTGTCTATACCGATTCTAAAATCGACCAACTCGAATTCGTCAGCAGGTTCGTGGATTGTATCGAAATCAACAGCACCTTCTACCGGCCGCCCTTCGAGAAGACCACCAAAACCTGGCTGGAAAGAACGGCGAAGAAACCCGAGTTTTTCTTCACTGCAAAACTGCACAAGGATTTCACCCACGAAGGCAAAATTGACACCGATACGGCAAAACAGTTTTACAAAGGCTTCGAGCCGTTTCTCGAAGCGGGCAAGCTTCGGCACCTGCTCGTCCAGTTCAGATACGACTTTGACGATACCGATTCGCACCGCAGGCATCTGTCGAAAATCGTGGAGATTTTCTCCGCCGGCTTCAGCCTGGCTCTCGAGGTCAGGCATAAATCCTGGCAGACGCCGCAGGCCCTGGAATTTCTCGACGGTCTCGGCGTCTCCGTCTGCAACCTCGATTACCCGACGACCTGGAACTCGTTCGACTTGCAGCAATGTACCATCGGACGCAACGGCTACTTCCGGATGCACGGCAGAAACGCCGCGGCGTGGTTCAGTAAAGCCGGCAGGGACGAGACCTACAACTACTACTATAACGAAAAAGAGCTGTCCCGGATAAAACTGCGTCTCAGCGAGCTGGCAAAAGCGCTACGGACTCTTACCGTTATCACCAACAATCATTACCGCGGCGCCGAGTTAGCCAACGCGCTCGAGTTGAGATGCCTTATAACCGGGCAAAAACAGCCGGTGCCGGAAGGACTTTTGCGCGAATATCCGCAACTGGAAAAAATCGCCCTGAAGCAGTGAATAAACAATGGCGACTAAAATACAAACAACTCATACGCCCGATTTATCCGCCGGAGAGCACCATGTTCTGTTCGAGGCTGCGGTGCCGGCGGGCTTTCCATCCCCCGCCGCCGACTACGAAGAGGACAGGCTCGATTTGAACAGACACCTTGTCAAAAATCCTGCCGCGACTTTTTTCGTCCGCGTGACAGGCGATTCCATGCTCGGGGCCGGCATTCATCACGGCGACCTTCTCGTGGTGGACCGTTCGCTGCAGCCGAGGGATAAAAACGTGGTAATCGCCGCAGTTGACGGCGAACTGACCGTCAAAAGAATTCGAATAAACCGGCGGAAAATCACCCTGGAACCGGAGAACCACGATTACTTCGCGCGGGAAATCACCGAAGAAACAGAATTCGAGGTCTGGGGCGTTGTCACCAACGTCATCCATCAGTTATGAAAGAGATATTCGCACTTGTTGACTGTAATAATTTTTACGTATCCTGCGAACGGGTCTTCAACCCGAAGCTGTCCGGCAGGCCGGTGGTGGTCTTATCCAACAACGACGGCTGCGTTGTCGCCCGCTCGAACGAGGCCAAGGCGCTGAATATCGGCATGGGCGTTCCCGCTTTCGAGGTGGCGGATTTAATCAAAAAACATAAGATCGAGGTTTTCTCGTCGAACTACACGCTTTATGCCGACATGTCCCGCCGGGTAATGCAGACCCTGGCAACATTTACACCGGAGATCGAGATATATTCCATCGACGAGGCGTTTTTGAATCTCGCCGGGTTTGAGCCTCCCTTAGCCGATTACGGTCGGCGAATCCAGCAAACCGTCAGACAATGGACCGGCATGCCGGTATCAATCGGAATCGCAGGGACAAAAACATTGGCGAAAATCGCCAACCACCTTGCGAAGCATTCGGCAAAATTCGATGGTGTTCTGGATTTATGCGACTCGAACAATCTGGAAAAGGTCCTTGCCGAAGTACCCCTGGAAAAAATCTGGGGCATCGGCATCCGCTCGGCCATAAAACTAAAAAGAGCCGGGATGAAAACCGCTCTCGATTTGAGCAAAGCCGACATTAGCTGGATAAGGAACAAATTCGGCGTCGTCGGAGTAAGGACCGTTTACGAGCTGCGGGGAAGCTGCTGTTATCCTTTGGAGGATAATCCCCCCGCCCGGCAGTCGATAGTCGTCTCTCGCATGTTCGGGGTGCCGATCGAATCGGCCGAGCAACTAAAAGAAGCGGCGGCCACCTACGCCGCCAGGGCCGGCGAAAAACTGCGCGAGCACAATTTAGCGGTTAGCCTTCAGACCGTCTTTGTCACTACCAGCCGATTTATCAAAAACAAATATTTCAATTCCCATACCTTCGCATTCGAGACGGCGACCAGCGACAGTACAGAGCTTATAAAAGCGGCACTTTCGAGTATAGACCGTCTCTATCGCAAAAACTATAAGTTCAAAAAGTGCGGCGTGGTCCTGCTCGGCCTTGTTCCTCATGACCGGGTGCAGCGGAATTTGTTCGACAAGACCGATAGGGAAAAATCCCGGCGTCTGATGCAAGCAGTCGATGCGGTCAATTCCCGATTAAACACGCCTCTTTACTGGGCCGCCGAGGGTTTAAGCAAAAACTGGCACGTACAGTTCCGCCGGCGCTCTAAAAAATTCACCACCTGCTGGGACGAGCTGCCGGAGGTCGCTTAATCAAACCGATTACTCAAATACAAACCAATCGAAATCGGCGTAACCGGCGGTTTGTCTCTCATTTCCCGCCAGGCAGAACAATCCGACTTTTGCCCCGATCCACCTGCCTTCTCTTGCTTTAAATGCATCACCGATTGATTTGAAATTTATGCCATTTTCGCTGTAACTAAAGTGGCATATTTCATCATCAGTTACTTCGACTCTGAGCAAAAGTGTATCTGAGGCAAAATCCTCGCCGGCTTCTTCGACTTCCCGGCCGTTTCTGTCTGCGTCGCGGCAAGTTTTTCTTATAAGCCGCAAACCGGAAGATGTCTTTTCGACCGCAAGATAAGAATAAGACCTGCCCATAACAAGCATACCGGTTTTATTACCTTCCACAAGCCCAGTGCAATCCAGCCTCGCGGTTACGGTAAATTCCGGAGCGGGTAATTTCTGAAGAATAAGATTCGGAACCGACCACAAGCTCTTAAACCCGGCAGGTTCCGGAACTGCAAATAATCGCATCCAGCCTGGTTTAGTTGTAAGTGAGGCCCAATTGTCTTTTGGATTGGCATGCCATTGCCATTGCAGGCCGAGTTTTTGAGAATCGAAATCATCCGAGGTTTGCGGCACTTCAACAGGATATGTTTTGCCGACATCAGGTTTTTTGTATCGGCTCACAGGCTCACCCACGCCGTTGCCGTCCGAATCAATGCCCATAAGAGGCCAGTCATCGACCCAGCTCACGGGATTCAAATGCACAACGCGCCCGTATGCGTCACGTTCCTGGAAGTGGACGAACCAGTTTTCGCCGTTTTCCAGCTCCACCCAGCCGCCCTGATGGGGGCCGTTGATATTTGTGCCGCCCTGTTCGAGAACTCTTTTTGCCTCGTAAGGTCCAAAGACGTTTTTTGACCGCAGAGCCAACTGCCAGCCTTCCCTGACACCGCCGGCCGGCGCGAAGATATAATACCAGCCGTTTCGCTTGTAGAATTTCGGCCCTTCGATGGTCGGAGCCACCCCGTTTCTGCCGTCATAGACTAATGTCCCCTCATCCAGCAGTTTTTTGCCATCGGGACTCATCCGCCTTAACGTTAATATGCTGTTTATGCCGGCACGGCTGTTCGCCCAGGCATGAACAAGATAGGCATTACCGTCATCATCCCACAAAGGACAGGTATCGATAAGCCCCTTGCCTTCCTGAACCAAATGAAGCGGCTCCCACGGTCCGGCTGGATTTTTTGCTTTTGTCATCAGAATACCGGCGTCGGGATCACCTACGAAAATCCAGAACCAGCCGTCATGGTAGCGAATAGCGGGCGCCCATATTCCATTACCGTGCTGCGGCAAATCAAACCGCTCGTCCTCGAATCGCTGAATCGCATGGCCGATAATTTTCCAGTTAACCAAATCTTTGGAATGTAAAATAGGCAGGCCGGGAACACAGTTAAAACTCGATGCCGTCATATAAAAATCATCCCCGACACGAATAACATCGGGATCGGAATAATCGGCGAAGATAACGGGATTTTTATATGTGCCGTCTTCGTTGTCTGGCTGCCATACTATATTATTATTCATTTTCGATTTCTCCATGCAGGACACTAACAGGCATACAATAAATACACTCGAAAGAATCGTTTTCAACATATATATTAGCCTGCTGTTCATAAACAATTTCTTTTAACTTCGACTATGCCCGAAAGATTGCTTAATCATAACTACCCGGCACAAAATTCATCATTATCAAGCGCCGAGTGAAACCAATACCCAGATAAACAACAACACTAATCCTACCCCCATTACCGACAGGGCAAAACCGATGAATTCCGTGCGATTCCATTTGTATATCTCAAATTTGGTTTTTGGGAACACAAGGAGATTATCGTGACGATGAGGATTTTTTAGCGACAACTCCACCTCGCGTGCATCGAGCTTCGGGTCGGGAATTACCCTGGTTCGCATTTTGGCGTAAAACCTATCGAGGACCTCTATCGGGTCCGAGCGGCTCAGAAGTGAGACCACGATCATAATCACGAACGGCAGAAGCGTCCGGAAGAGAATCCTGAGTGTCTCGTTCAATGCATACGGATTTGTCTGCAAATTCACGCCGCACTTTTCAATTATCCACAGCTCGACGCTGAATCGCCCCTTGCCGTAAAAAAGTCCTTTGCTATCGGCTTTTATTTCCTGCGTCCAGAAGATACTGCGTTTTTCAAATTCATAGGTCTGCTCGAACTGCTTGCCGGCTTCAAGCATCTGAGGTCTCTGGCCTTCGGCCTGGCCGATCAGGTTCAGCCTGTCCCACGTCTCAATCTCGTCGGTCCGCTTTCTGATGTCGTATTCGGTCGCCCGCGCGGTTACGACACGCGGAGCCGGCTGCGTTGTTCGCAGGAGATTCTCGTTGTAACGCATGTTAGGTATAACCAGCGGCAGAACTACAGGAATAACCAAAAACAACAAGGCGCCGATACTAATCGACGACCAAGCTCCTATACGGTTGGCCCGCCGCCACTTGATGCCGAGCCAGTATGCCGGAGCGAGCATTACGTTAAGCTCCCAGATAAACTTGAGAATCTGAAGAATCGTGTCGAACTGCAACGCAATCCAGGCGCTGCTTAAAACAACCGCCGTGCCGAACAACCGCCCCGCCCAGACGTAATGCTTCTGGCTGCGTCCCGGCACAAGGGGCTGATAGAAATTATGTGTTAATAAACTAGAACATGTGATCATGTAACAGTCAACAGTACTCATCAGTGCGGCTAACAGGCAGGCTATCATCAATCCGACTAATCCGATATTCAACGATCCGAGCAAATCTCGTGTAGCATATCCCCAGACCAAATCCGAATGGATAACTTTGCCGCTGTAGAGCACAATCGCCGCAAGGCCGAAAATCGCCCAGAAAACAGTACAGAACCGCTTGAGAAAATTCCCTATCACCACGCCGGAACGATTGGACAACTCGTCTTTTGCCGAACCCGCCAGCACGGCCCCGTTGGGCTGGACAACCACCGTCACAGCCGCCATGAACGAAAGAGTAATGATATAGTACCATGTGAATTCGGGTGTTTGTGGCGCCCCGAATATCTGGAAGAAAGCCTCCGGCAGTTTTTGATGAACGGTTCCGAGCGCATTGATTACGCCGCTGCCGCCGTATGTGGTATTAATTTTCGCCCATGCAAACGGCAGCAACAACACAGACAGCATAATGATAAACATCCCCTGCACCAAATCGACTAAAAATGCCGCTTCGAGGCCTCCTAAAATTGAGTACAAAAGCACAACGATACAAACACCCCAAACGAGAGTTTCGCGGGATATATGTGAAAACGTTATAGCCGGCCGCATCGAATCAAGATAACTCAGGCGGGCAAGCTGGGCTTCAGTGTGCGTATCGGGTGGTAATTTTTCCAGCTCGTCACGTTCGAGCAACTGGTCATAGGTAAGGACGTCAAGCGACTCATTGACAGCTTCTGACTTAAGACGTTCGGCTTCATAAGTTTTAGCGTACTTTGCCTGCTCGTCAACACTGTATTCGGTAACTTCCTTTGGTGTAATCGCCACAATCGTTTTTGTCATGGCACTGAAGCCAAGGGCGATAAACGCCATCATACCGACCGAACCGATGAGCGAGTAAACCGCGCCCATGCTTGTGGAATTATAGCGCTGCTTAAAATAATCACCGAGAGTAAAAACACGCATTCGACGCGGCCAGTGCGTTACGACCCAATACAGCGGCGTCGCAAACAAATAGAGCAGAGAGCTCCATACGCCGGCGATACCATTATTAAAAGTCGTCGTAGTCACTCCGACGGCGTTATCGGCGGAAGTCGCCTGGCCGAACGCGGCGAAAGTTTGAACAAGCTTGCCGAACCGGCGACCGGCTAAAAAGTAATCTTCCTTATTCTTAATACGGCGGGAAGACCAGAGACCGATTCCGATTATCAAGGAAAAATAGAGTATAATAACAATTATATCCGCTATTCCGAGTCCAAACACGAAGCAGCTCCTTTCAAAATTTGCAAGCGTAACTCATTTTCAAATCCAAATTCTGCCGCTTATCTGCCGACAATGTGCCGTAGTCTATACTATGTGATGGATTAAGCAAGAAAAAACGGCCGTTAGATGTAAAGACAAACTATCGATTTGACCCCGATTTCTGCAATACAACCGCGCCATCCGGCACATCCTGGCCCTCAGATACGGAAGTTGCCGCTTTCGTTAGATCACTGTCGATTATCATGATATTTTTTGAGAGCGGCCCCGATAGTTTTAGGAAAAAATCCGTTCCTTCCGGTGCGATGCTCTTTTCGATTGTGATAGCTTGGCCGTTCGTCACATCGAACAGCGGTCCCCCTTCGGGAGTAATCTGAACATTGTCGAACATGATATTCCTGACGTTGCTGCATACCACGCCGCGTTTCGATTTGATTGTAATATCGCGAAATTTTATATTTTCCACCGGCGAATCTTCCAGAGCATTAATAAGAATCGCTGTCGGCGCGCCGTCGCCGGTTACATTCCAAATATCGAAGTTGCGGAAGACCGGCGGTTTTTCGTTTGCGGCCTGCTTTCTATCCGAGCTGTAATCCATATTAAGAATAATCACCTCCCGCTGCATATTTTTAACTTTAAGGTCATGCGCCCAGACATTTTCCACCACGCCACCACGCCCCCGCCGCGATTTTATGCGAATCGCACGGTCGGTTCCCTCGAACTCGCAGTCGTGCATATAAACATTACGAACGTCGCCCGACATTTCGCTGCCGACAACAAGTCCGCCGTGTCCCCTGTGACTTACACAATATCGCATGACCACGTTTTCGGTAGGCATACCCACGCGCCACCCGTCCTCGTTGTAGCCCGACTTAAGCACAACGCAATCGTCGCCGGTATCGAACATGCAATGTTCGATCAATACGTTCCGGCAGGAATCCGGATCGATACCATCGTTATTGGGACCGCTTGTCACTATATTTACCCGGCGAATAATCACATTCTGGCAATAAACAGGATGAATCGTCCAGTTCGGGCCGCTGCCGATTGTGAAACCTTCAAGCAATACGTTACAGCAGTTTACCAGCGAAAGAAAGCTGGGACGAATGGCCGCTTCCGGCGTGCCGAAAACACGCTCCTCAACAGGCACACCCGAAGCACCCATATCGAAAAATTCACGCGTCTCACGTCCTCTCATCGCGTCCCACCAGGCCTTCGCGTTGCCGTTAAGCTTGCCAGGACCGGTCACGGCGATATTTTCGCAATCGCGGGCATAAATCAAAGGGGAATAATTGTAAATTTCTATACCGCCCACTCGAACAAGCACATTCGGCAGATAATCCTCGAATACATCGCTGAAAATTATTTCCGCCCCCTCGGCCAAATGCAATTCAATGTTACTTTTTAGATGAATCGGCCCGGTAAGCCATTTGCCGGCTGGAACAAGTACGCGCCCGCCCCCCGTTCCGGCACAAATTTCAATCGATTTGGCAAAAGCCTTCGTGTTCTTGGTCTTTCCATCCCCGACCGCACCGTAACTGCGAATATCGACTACCCGGTTCGGAAAAACCGGGCGTTTTAGCTCGGGCATCGGAAACGGCGCTTTAATCGGCTCAATCGGTTCTTTTAGAACATTAGTCTGCTGTCTCTTTTGTTCGGATGAAGATTGTGCCGGGGCTGCGGCAATAAAACATAACATCGATAAAATAAAACAAAAGTTTTTTATCAAATTCATTGTATTTACCCTCCATTCTACGGCATTCGCCTTAGTCCTTCACTGCGTACGTTCCATTTACCGTTATCCGGAAAACCCGGCGCGGGCCGGTCGGGACAATCATCCCAGCCGGCCGCCATCATTGCGACCGCCGTTAGCAATCCGCCGTTGCCGGGAAGATAAAGCGGCAGGCGGGCGTCCTGATAATTATGACCGTTGGCCAGGTATCGGTTCTTTTGTGCATCGGCAAACAAAGAATCAATCGCTTTCTCCGGCTGGCCCAAACGAGCCGCCGTCATCGCCATAACCGGATAATCCCAGCCCCACGTGCTGGGCCAGTCCCACTTCTCAAATACCGAATCCAGAGTTCGCTTCATAACTTCAGGCTCGATTAGAGGTGTCTGCGGCAAAAATCCGAGCGCACAAAGCATCGAAGGATGGTCCTCGGTTATAGTATACGGTGACGTTTCGATCCCGGTGTAAACGCCTTCGCGAATTGTCGGACGCGATAAATTCTTAATAATTTTGTCCCACTTCGGCTCGCATTGCATACCGAGTCGCTGACGCCATTTTTGTGCCGTATCGAGCGCCCAGTACCAGTATGCCAATTCAAAGGTCGGATTTATTGCGCTGCTTTTATATCGCCCGTAGCTTTCCTGAGCCGGAATCAAAACGGGGCCTAAAACATAACGCTTGCCTGCTTCGTCCCATACCGGATAAGAAGCCATAAATTCGGCAGTCTCGAAAACAATCTCCTTATATTTTTCGAGCGTTTCTTTATCCGGATTAGTTCGATAACACAATTCGGCATAATAAATCGGGTGCGGCTGCTGCCAGATTAGAAATTCACCTACCGAGCTTGGACTGTCCCGGCCGTCCGGTGAAGTCATCTTGGGCCATCGAACTCCCTCGTAGCCCTGTAATTTAGCTTTAGCTTTAGCTATTGGAAGTATCGCCTTATACCAAGGCAAGCTGCGTTCCAACAGCGGCAAACGATCCCACATTGCGAAATGAACGGCGTGCCACCAGTGCATCTCCAGATGAAATTTGCCGAACCAGCTATTGCAGACCAGACCCGTCTCCTGCGGTGGACGAGAGCCGGAACACTGAATAGCCGTTAAATATTGCGAGAGTACAACTCTTCTTTCAAGCTCGGCAGCACGAGGATCGGTACATTGAGAAAAATCGATCGCCCCGCCGCCCGACCAGAATTCCTGCCAGTATTTGGAAGAGTCATTACGCACGGTTTGAAAATCAGGCAACGGCTCAGAAATCTGTTCCGTGGAAAAGGCAAATACAATTTCCAAAGAGTCGCCGTCACGCTGAATAATTTCATATTCATGCTGAGACTTAGCTTTAATTTGCCCCCCATTAGAACAGGCGATTCGGACATGATACCGATCGTCATCCAGAATCCTCAACAGGACGGCTTGGCCGTCTTTTATTTCACAGCGGGTTTGATGACTATCCGGATGCTCCCAATCCGCTGCATTTCTCCATACGTCGCTTCCATAAGGGAATGCGAGAACAACAGACAGCTTATTCTGCCGCAACAACTGAGATTCAATTCTCACCGCCAGAATATCACGATGGGGATGACAAAACGTTTTGACTTGAACATGCTCACCTTCTAATTCAAACTGGCTGTTTAAAAATCCGTTCCACAAATACAGTGTTTGTGACGTATTTTTCAAATCCTCAATTTTTGCCGCAGAGCCGTCGGATTTGGTCATACGCAAGCCTATTTGGCCGAGATGCAAACGATGAGGATTGGAACGCAGCCACGTCGCGGCTGGTGAATATCCCCTGGAACCACCACCCGATGCGTACGGAACTTTACGTCCGTCAACCTCATATTCCTGAAAGGCATCGGATGATTTGTAGCCGTTCGTATTCGGCATAGAATGCCAGCCCCATTGAGACTGCGTGCCGAGAGGCATTCCTTTTTCATAAAATTCCGGAAAGCTCTGCAGACCGGTGATATCGGCCGTGAAAGCAAATTCGCCGTTACCGACACTCAAAGGATTAAGCGAATTTGGTTCTTTGATAATTACATTATGGCGATTCACCAACGCGTAGCGGTCTATCTTACCGCTCGTTGAGTTCGAGGAAGCATATAAAAACTCAGGCGATGACAGCAGCAATAATATTCCGGAAATACAAATAAACTTAGTGATTCTTTTCATATCTGACGATCTCCTTTCAAAAAAGTTCGTCTCATCTTACTCTCTATCTGCGAGTTTTGAAAGCAGGATTTTGTATTCAGTCAATCCTATTCATCACCTGCGGGCGTCTCCCTGTCGAGGACCTCCCCTGAAACCACCCATTGGTTCTTCCTGTTGAGGCATTTCCTCCGGCAAATGATCGCCGACCATACCAAGAACCGCTATTGTAGTAAGCCCGTCCTGAGCGGCACTGTTGGTATTCATTCCAGGCCCTTCATCAATAGGATTCAGGACCTGCGGCCCTTGTACTAGTTGAACTGTCGAATCCTGCCGCCCGAAGCCGCGTCTTCGCACAAGCGAATTGACCGCCTGTTGCAAAAACGCTTCGCTTTTTGTTTTAAGATAGACATAGCCCGCAAGCCTTCCATCTCTTGCATAAGACGCATCGGCGCCTTCGGTGCCGGTAGTCATATCCCTGATAATCAAGTCCCTCGGTGCATTATACAACCGGCAATATTGCAGCCAGGCTTTTTGCCATCTTTCGTGGTCAACCATCATATTAAGCTCGAACACTACTTCGGCGCCGCCCATAATCGTAGCAAGATTATAGACGCCGGCTTCATCGGACAACTGGTAGAGTTTGCTCGTATCAGGATCGAATCCCATAACCAGATTTCTGCCGGTACGCAAACCAAGGGGCATCTCGCACAGACAATCCATGCCGGCGTAAATTTTATCGCGCCACATGATGTCACCCGTTCGCTCCCATTCCGTCATCCAGTTTCCAGCCAAAGCGAACCAGTCCGGGCCGAGCCGCACTCGCGTCGGATATTTTTTCTCGGTCTCGGTGGCAGGCTGAGCCAGACGCATCGGATCGAATTCTGCTATCCTCCGGTCAGCCTGCAGCATTTCGCGCATAATATCGCCGGTGCGTTCGTCGGTTGTCAGGTAGTAGTAAAAACGCCGATAAGGCGCCTGGCTTATGCGAGCCTCTTTTGCGCCACAACCCCAGTGACGAACATTATGACGCGATCCCAGTCCTGCAAAACGCCCCTGATGATAACAATCAACTTCTCCGGTATGGCGTGTCATCGCCTCTGCCATGCGGTATATATCGACTCGGCCGGTCCGAAGGAAGCTATACCAAAGCCACATATCGGTTCCAAGCTCGGAATTATCCCAGGCCATGCCGCCGAGATCGTAACGCCAGACATGCCGCAAGTTATCGTAAGAATGCATTACATCGCCGAAGTCCCAGAAGCCGTACCAGTTAAATTGCTCCGCCGCATTCAAATAAGTATTCAATGTCGCATCCAGCCTGCTTTCGATCTCCTGCTTTGCCGGAGTCGAACGATCTTCAAGACCCCAGATACCGAATGCCCTGACCGAGTTGAGATACCCCGGCGTACAAACCAATAGCGGAGGCTCGGTGGCGGTTTTTGCATAAGCAACGGTTTGTTCCTTCGTAGGCACGCCGGCAGTCGGGAAAAGCGTTAGTTCGCTCGTGCGTGCGATACCGTTGGGAGTACTGAAACC
>JAFGBG010000164.1 GCA_016933295.1 Sedimentisphaerales bacterium
AAACAGGAGGAGAAGAAATCCGAAAAAGACAATGTTGACCAGGTCTGGATGGATACAAGGCGTCAGATGTATGAACCGCAGGATGTCGCGCGGCGAGGACGCGAAATGGATGACCAACAGGAAAAATATGACGCCGAAAAGGTGGAAAGTCTCAAAACTAATCTTATCGAGGCTCTCAAACATGCAGCGAATATCCGCGCTATGAAACCGGACGAATCGGTAATTCTGTCAATTACCGGAAGCGGTATTTCCGACAGAATCGTAAGTATGCAGCCAATTGCCGGAACGAATCAAACTTTAATCGTCAAAGAATCGGGAGGAAAACAGATCACGAGAGTTTACACTGGAGGTTTACCTGAAGATATCAAGCTCTCTTCGCCGACTATGCTTATTATCCGAGCTAAAAAGACGGATATCGACAACTTCGCGAAGGGCAATTTGAATCTCGAACAATTCCGCGGAAAAGTTCAGATTCTCAGCTATCCTTTATTGAGCGAGAATCCTGCCGGTGCATCAGCTTCCTCCATAGTTCTGCCGACAACGGAAGAATTTAGCAGATAGTGACAGTAAAAAAATAACTCTCAGATATATAACCCCCCAATTATTCGTTCCTGCCCGGGTTAGGTTCGTTGGGGGGTTTTTTTTAGCGCAGGGACATCGATACTTAAGCAGCTCACGAGCGAATGTAACTGCGTTTTACCAGTTGGGCGTGCAATTTGGATCGGCGGGATTATTACAAAGAAGCCATTGCTCTGCCAGTACGGCAAGACCTTCCCAGTGGTAATCTATAAGCCATGATTTTGCTAAAAATGCCAGGTCATGAAAATCGATATAACAATCGGGGGCGAAGTCGGCTGCAAGGCCATATCCGAGGTTGTAAACATCTGCGCAGTTCGGCTCGTTCAGGCTTGGCCAGCCGTCGGGCGTCCAGAATAATCTGTGTATCCGCAGATATGCTCTGCCGTTATTGGATGCATCATAGGCATGGTGGATGAGCCAGTCTTTGCCGTTGTTATCCTGAAAGACAGCCTGATGTCCCGGGCCTTTCCAGCGGTCATCGGGCCGGGTTAACTGCGTTCCGCCGCCTTCTGTCATTGAGATTCCATCACGGTCGATGTACGGTCCGGTTACCCTTTCGGCTCTGCCGAATCTGACGTTATAAGTGCTGGCCGTGCCCTGGCAGCAATAATCAAAGGAAGCAAACAGATAATAATATCCGTTCCTGAGGACGATAAACGGAGCTTCAATTGCGTTAGGAGGCTCAATTCGAGTGGCAATTGAATATAGTTTGGGAGGATCGGTAAAGGGACAGCCGGTGTTCGGATCGATTTGTGTTATTTTAATTCCCTTCCAGAACGAGCCGAAGGTGAGCCAATATGTTGTTTCCGGCTCCCGTTCATCTATAAACAGCGCCGGATCAATCGCATTATAACTATCACTCGAACGGGAGCGGATAACCGGTCCGCCGCTGTCAATCCACTGATAATCCGGCTCACACGGGTCGAGGGTTGTATTCGTAGCCAGGCCTATTCGAGAATTGTTTTTGCCGAAACTCGATATGGAATAATAAAGGTGATATTTGCCGTTAAAAAAGGATATATCCGGAGCCCAGATATTACCATCAAAGTAAGGAACTTGTTCCCATGTCCACGCCGGCGGGCCGGACGGCCAAACATATCCACCGGATTGCCAGTGATGCATATCCTTCGATATTCTGAAAGGTGTTCGATGGCCGGTATAAAAGACATAATATGTATCATCATGACGAGCCATGACCGGATCATGGACAGAATAGCTGCCGGTTAGTTCTTCGTATTCTGCTTCGGCAGGAACCGTCGAGAATACGAGTAGCGAAAAAAATGCTGTCAGGATGGATAATTTTCTATTCACTTATCCCTCACATCATCAGTGACACGGCAAGAATTCTTTAACTTCGTTTTTATATGCGAGATTTATCTTAACATATATAGCCCGATATTGCAAGGCCGTCCACTGGTTTGGACAGTCATGTTTTGTTGCTGTTAAGCAAGGTTATTCGGAGAGGTTTTAGATGTCGAGATTCTGTACCTCGAGAGCGTGGTCGCGGATGAAATTCCGGCGTTTTTCCACATCGCCACCCATTAAAATGCTGAACAGTCTGTCCGCTTCGCCGGCATCTTCGAGCTTGACGTTGAGTAAAGTTCTCGTCTCCGGATTCATTGTTGTTTCCCAGAGTTGCTCGGCGTTCATCTCACCGAGACCTTTGAAACGCTTGATTTCGACACCTTTGCCGCCTATTTGTCTTATTCCGGCACATATTTCGCCTAACGATGCGATCTCGTATTTATCTTCGCTGTTAACGAGCTGGAATTTTGTTTCTAACGCTTCGCCGGATACGGTTTTTTCCTGTTTTGTAAGGTAATCTTTCAAATCAAGACCAAACTGTTTACTGAGCTGTTCGTTGATTTGGTTGATTCGTCCGACCTCGTGTAGCTCTTCTGCGGCAATTGTTTCTTCCTCCCCGTCTTCGGCCAGGTTTTTAGCTTGCTCTTTAAGCTCGTCCACACGCTTTTCGTACCGCTCTCTATCGTAGAACATTTCCTCCTTTTCTTCGGTGCAAATCCTGAACTGCGGAAGCCCTCCTTTTGACGGGTCATAATAGGCTTCAACGAAATCGTTGAAATGGATGCCTCGCCTGTTCAATACGCCTATGAGACGTTCCGCTTCTGCCAGAATCTTGATAAGCTCGACCATCTTTTCTCCGGTAATACGAGTTGCCGAATCTTTGGATTCGGATTTCTTGTCGCTTTTTTTAGATGGGGACTTATCTTTGACCTTGCCGTTTCTGATAACAAGCTCCGTTCCTTCCAGGCCGCGGGTAATCATCTGTTTGCGCATTTGATTTTCGCTCAGGATATACTCGGATTGCTTTTTGCCCTTGACTTTAATTTCGTACAAAGGCGGCTGAGCAATATAAATCATGCCGTTATGGAATAACTGTTGCATTTGCCTGAAGAAGAAAGTCAGCAATAATGTTCGGATATGCGCGCCATCGACGTCGGCGTCCGTCATTAATATAACTTTGCCGTACCTGCATTTTTCCAGATCGAATTCATCCGTACCGATACCGGTTCCGAGGGCGCTGATTATCGTTCGGATTTCTTCGTGACCCAGCATTTTTTCCAGGCGGGCTTTTTCCACATTGAGAATTTTACCCCTCAGCGGCAGAATAGCCTGTATATTTCTGTCACGACCGGCTTTTGCCGAGCCGCCTGCGGAATCGCCCTCAACGAGGAAAACCTCTGTTGTCGTTTTTTCCTTGCTGGCGCAATCCCAGAGCTTTCCGGGCAGGTTGGCCGTGCTCAATGCGCCTTTTCGCCTGGTCAGCTCACGTGCTTTTCTTGCCGCTTCTCTTGCGGCGGCCGCCTGGATAGCCTTGTTAAGAATACGTTTGGCTTCCGGCGGATGCTCTTCCAGATAATGGCCTAACTGTTCGTTGACGGTTGTCTCCACAAAACCGCCGACTTCCGGATTAGTAAGACGAACTTTCGTTTGCGCCTCGAAATGCGGATTGGCGAGTTTTACCGCCACGATTGCCGTCAGGCCTTCGCGCAGGTCGTCACCGGTGGTGCCCTGGCCTTCCTTGAGCAGGTTGTTGCTTCTGGCGTAATAATTCATCGTTCGTGTCAGCGCCGTTCTGAAACCCGAAAGATGTGTGCCGCCGTCAATGTTACGTATGTTGTTGGCAAAAACAAGTACGTTTTCGGTATATCCGTCGTTATATTGTAACGCTACCTCACAACTCAGCATTGCCGTGGTATCTTCCCGTGATAAGTAAATAACGTCTTTATGAAGTGTTTCTTTGCCCTCGTTAAGATGTTTGATGAAAGCCTTAATACCCTCGTCAAATTTAAAGACTTCTTTCTTTTTGTTCCTGTCGTCCTGGAAAGTAATCTGAAGGCCGCCGTTGAGATATGCCAGCTCGCGTATTCTTTTAAGCAGTGTGTCGTATGCGAATTCTGCATCGCCGAATATTTCTTCGTCGGGCTTGAAGGTGATTTTTGTGCCGCGTTTGTTGGACGAGCCGACTTCCTTGACCCGGCCTTTAGCGTTACCTCTTTCACATTCGAAATGGTAGTGTTTGCCATCACGATAGACATCTGCCTCAAGCCATTCGCTCAAAGCATTGACGACGCTCACGCCGACACCATGCAGACCTCCGGCCACTTTGTAACTTTCACTGTCGAACTTTCCGCCGGCGTGAAGTTTTGTAAGGACGACTTCTAATGCACTGATTTTCGCTTCTTTGTGTTTCTCTACAGGTATACCCCTGCCGTTGTCTTCCACCGAACAGCTGCCGTCGGGATGAATACGAACGTTGACGTTATCGCACGCACCGGCCAGCGCCTCGTCGATTGAATTGTCCAGCACTTCGTAAACAAGATGATGTAATCCACCACTGCCGCGGTCGCCTATATACATATCAGGTCTTTTTCGTACGGCTTCCAGTCCGGCAAGGATTTTTATTTTACTGGCATCGTATGTATGGCTTTGCATATTTTCTTTTTGCCTTTATATCAATTAAGAGATAACAAACTTGATTTTCGTCAGCCGGGCTCTCGGGCATTGCTGCTGCAATTCCCTAAGAAGCTCGGAGCTGCATAAATGTAACTCGTACTTATATGATGGCGAATCCACTCGCACAGTCAATTGTCCGCCGGAGATATCCGTAATTTCACAGTGTCGGCGAAGCTCAACCGGCAGAATCTGCCGCCACAGTTCGACAATCGCGCCGTACTTGGCCTGACGCGGCGAAATCTGCTCGGCCATGAACTGACCGAGGGCTTCGCTTAGTGTGACCGTTCCGTTGTGCTTTTGTTTTCTCTGCCGGATGGCGTTGTATATTTGTGCTCCTTCACTCATATTTTATCGAATTCACAAGAAAATAATTTTTTACCAACAACTCGAACCTTATATCAGCCCAGATTAATCGGCATCAGGACGTAAAGCAAATCCGTGCCGCTTTTTATCAGGCCGGGTCGGTCACCTTGGCCCAGTTCCAGCTCGAATTCCGGCGTTTTTATAACACGCAGCACGTCGATCAAAAACTGCGGATTAAAACCTATTTCAATAGGCCCGCCCTTGTAATCTATCGGCATATCGACCTGGGCATCGCCGGTTTCCGGTGCTCTGCCGGAAAATACTAATTTATCCTTCTCCACCGACAGTTTGATTCCTCTGGATTCCTCGCTGGTCAGCAGCGAAGCCCGGCGGACCGCGCTGAGTACGGCTTCTGTACCGAGTGTCAGTTTTTTGTCGTAATCGGTCGGGATAATATCTTCGTATTTCGGGAAGTTCCCCTCGACTAAGTTCGAGCTTATAACGACGTTAGAGCAGCTTATTAGTATCTGGTTGTCTAAAGGTTTTGCCGCCACGGCGTCTTTTTCGCTGCTGCCGATTTTATCCAGAAGGCTCATCGCTTTTGCCGGTACGATTAAATTTACCGGTGCCTGGCCTTTGGGCGGCGCAGATGACAGTTTGACCCTGCTGCGAGCCAGTCTTCTGCCGTCCGTGGCGACAAGTAGCAGTTTCTTGTCCTTGATTTCCCAGAGCACGCCGTTAATCGCGTAGCGGCTGCTTTCTTTCGCCGTGGCGAAAAGGCACTGCTCGATACCGGCTTGGAGAACGCCTAACGCTACTTTTATATCGGCCTCGCCGTCGAAATCCGGCACAGTCGGGTACTGGCCCGGCTCATGGCCATAAATCTTAAAGTGGCTGTCCGCTCCCTTAATCTCGCAGGTCCCTTCGCTCGATTCCAGTGCGAGAACGTCGTCGGTGCTTTCGCGAACAATTGCCAGAAGCCTGTCCGCCGGTACGATTGCTTCGCCCGGCTCTTCGACCTGTACGGCCGAAATTAGATAGTTAATGCCTACCTCTAAATCCGTCGCGCAAATTCGCACATCCTTGTCTGTGGCCGTAATTTGCACGCATCGCAATATCGGTTTCGGCGTCCGGCTCGGTACTATCGATGTAACCAAGCTCAAAGCCTCGGCAAGAGCGCCTCTGTTGAAATTTGCCTTCATAATAAACCTCTGTGTTTAATTATAAAAAAGGGTCAAAATACTGCGTTTTTGCACTCTAAAATAAGCACTGTAATTTACACCAAATTCCGCATCTCCACAACTATATTTTTATAAAAACTCCGGCTATTTAATAGGATTGCTCCCTTTGTAATCCTGAGCCTCTGCTGTGCCTAAGGTGCAAAACGGCGGGGGCGGAGAGCCTGCCCTAAGCCTGTCGAAGGGGTACAGCCGGCTAAAATTAAAAAACAAAATTGCGGAATTACGTGAGATGACGGCCTTTGGCCTATCTTACGGGATAACTTCCTTAATTTTGCATTTTACATTTTGCATTTTTATTTTATTAGTTGGACAGATGCTTCATTCCATTCACCTGTGGCGGGGATCAGCATGATGACATGGTGGACTGTGTTCAGACCGGTTGTAAAGCCACCGGCTAAATATACCCAAACTAATCTTTGCCTTTACGGCGAATATAGCTGATAATGATTTGTCGGCCCTCAAATGTTTTTTTTGTTCTTGAAAAAAGACTTATTCACTATCTTTTGAATCCAGAATACTCATGAAGGCTTCCTGTGGTATCTGCACCGAGCCGATGCTTTTCATGCGTCTCTTACCTTCTTTTTGCTTTTTGAGAACTTTCATTTTTCGAGTGACATCGCCGCCATAAAGCTTGGCGGTAACATCCTTGCGAAAAGCCTTGACGGTCTCTCGGGCAATAATCTTCGATCCGATAGCCGCCTGTAGGGGGATTTCGAACTGATGCCGTGGGATTGACTTGCGAAGGCGGGCAATCAGTTTTCTGCCGCGAATTTCTGCGGTACTGCGGTGAACGATAATGGAAAGAGCATCAACGGCAACTTTATTAACAAGAACATCCATCTTGACCAGATCGCTCGCTTCAAAACCCATGAATTCATAATCCATGGTTGCATAGCCGTGACTTACGCTCTTTAGAATGTTATAGAAATCATATACTATCTCGGCAAGCGGTGCTTTATATTCGAGCATGACTCTCGTGCTGCTTATGTAATCGGTCTTGAGCAGTCTGCATCGCCTGCTTTCGGCTAACTTCATAATTTCGCCTATGGAATCGTTTGTCGTAACTATTTCCAGCCGGACAAACGGTTCGCGAAGTTCGGCGATTTTCGTCACATCGGGCAATTCGCTCGGAGAATCGATTTTTGTTACTTTGCCGCTTTTGGTTAAAACTTCGTAACTCACCGTCGGTGCGGTCTGTACTACATCGATATCATATTCACGTTCGAGCCGCTCCTGAATAATTTCCATGTGCAAAAGCCCGAGAAAACCGCACCGAAAACCAAAGCCCAGAGCGGGTGAATTATGAGCGATAAAAGAAAAGCTCGCGTCATTGGGCGCCAGTTTTGCAAAAGCCGCCCGCAGCCCGGAATAGTCGGTATTATTTCCGGGATAAAAATCCGAAAAAACCATCTGCATCGGCGGTTTATAACCGGCAAGTGCCTTTTCGGCAGGTTCGGCATCGTCGGTAATCGTATCGCCGATTGTGACATCACTCAATTCGTGAATGTTGGCAATCACGTAACCGACTTCGCCGGCGCTTAATTTATCCACGGCAGTCATCGTGGGCGTGAACTTGCCCAGCTCGGTTATGATATAAGTCCTGCTGTTACCCATAAAGCGAATTTTACGTTTGACTGTCAGGCTTCCCGCAAATACGCGGACATAACATATTACGCCGCGATAATCATCACAGTGACTGTCGAAAATCATCGCCGCTGTCCGTTCGCCGCTTCTGTCCGGCGGAGGTGGAAGAAGCGTTATAATCGCTTCCAGAAGCTCCGGGACTCCCTTGCCCGTCTTGGCGCTGATGTTGAAACATTCATTTTTCCTGAGACCTATTACATGCTCGATTTCTTCCGAGACAACATCGGGCTGGGCGGCCGGAAGGTCTATTTTGTTAATTACACCAATCAGCTCTACATCATTCTCTATAGCCAAATGCGAGTTGGCGACGGTCTGGGCTTCCACACCCTGCGTAGCGTCAACCAGTAAAAGTGCTCCCTCACAAGCCGCAAGCGCACGCGACACCTCGTAATGAAAATCCACATGTCCGGGCGTATCGATAAGGTTCAGCATGTACTTCTTTCCCTCGTACTCGTAGCCGATGGTAACGGCGGATGCTTTTATGGTAATACCCCGCTCCCGCTCAATATCCATATCGTCGAGAAACTGGTCCTTCTTGTAGCGTTCGTTCACCGTGCCTGTAAGCTCCAGTATGCGGTCGGCCAGCGTGCTTTTGCCGTGGTCGATATGCGCTATTATCGAAAAATTTCTTATATGTTCGGTACTCATCAATAACTCTTCTTAATCAATAAAAACGTATATTGTACCATTCGATGCGGCAAAAAGCAATTCATGTTAAACAGCGGAAAAATCACACAGAATCGAATCTGCAATTCCGAGTGCTTTGCGGGTGAGGTAAATCCGCCCGTTGTTTTTCTCAATCAGCCCCAATTTCTGATACTCTTGGATCGGTTCTTCGAACAGTAGCTCGGCGTCGAAACCGGTCTGTTTCTTAAATTCCGCCAGATTAATCCCACTCCGGCGACGAAGATTCAAAACAGCACTCTCACACGCCCATTCGAGGTTATCGAGTTTTTCGGTTGTTTCGAGTGTGCTTGCACCGTTTCCTACAGCCTCGGCATATCGATGAATATTGGGATAATTAGTGCTTCTGACGCCTCGCAGATATGAAGTCGCTCCCGGCCCGATTCCGATATAACCGCCGTTTGCCCAATAATTAAGATTATGCCTGCACTCGAAACCATCCTTCGCGAAATTCGATATTTCGTACTGGTAAATACCGGCTCTTTTGAGTTCGTCGATTGTCATTTCGTACATTTGCCGGTCGGTCTCTTCATCGACGGATTTTATAATCCCGGCCGCAAGGTCTATCCCGATGGGGGTTTGGTCTTCGTAAGTAAGACTATAAGCACTTATATGGTCCGGCGAAAGTTCGATTGCCGAGTTAAGATTGTATTTCCATGAATCGAGGCTGGAACCCGGAACGGCGAAAATCAAATCAAGATTGATATTTTCGAAACCGGCCGACCTGCCGTACCCGAGGGCTTTGCTTATGCAATCGGCCGTATGCTGCCTGCCCAGAAAATCCAGCTCTCGCTGAATAAAAGACTGTGCCCCGATTGAAAGCCGGTTTACTCCCTTTTTGTGTAGCTTATCGAGAAGTATCTCATCCACCTGGCCTGGATTAATTTCGACCGTGAATTCTTCATCCGCCTGGCATCGCTGCTTCATTTGCCGGACCAGTTCGAGCAGAAGCTCCCTCGGAAGCGAGCTTGGGCTTCCGCCGCCGAGGTAGAGGGTCTTTATGCTATATCCTGCTGTACGTAGCTCCATCTCTGCAATCATTGCTTTTATAATAGCGCCGGCATCGTATTTGGTTATAGGCTCGGAGTAAAAATTGCAGTAACGGCACTTCGTCCGGCAAAACGGGACGTGAACATATAAACCTATACTTTCCGAGATATATTTTGAATTATCCGACATCTTCCTAACCTGCGAGCATAATTTCTAAAACTACTGCCGTTTCTATTATATAAGTTATTCTCTATGTCATTCCGCACTCGATGCGGAATCCATAATTAAAAACTGGATTCCTGCTTTCGCAGGAATGACAAAATATGTCATTTACTTTTAGAAATGGCACTTCCTGATGAAGTCTATCAGAAAACATCCGGGTACAAAAGCAATATATTAAAACCGATGTTTGTTTAATAAACCTGGGTGGCAGCCCCAAACGAAGCGCTCCCCTGAGCGAAGTCGAACGGGTTGGGGATGGATTATTACATAGTTGAGCTTTACGTGTGCGGGATATATCCATATAATACCTGCCAATGGCGTTTGTAGAAACATAGCTGCAATACCGAGGGAGTGTAAAAATGAACCAGCAAAACCAACAACCAGAAAAACAAAAAGATCACAATTTTGATCCCGAACTTCTTAAAAAAGACCTTCGTTGCGACCTTGACCAGTATGAATTTTTAAAGGAATGTTCAAAAAAAGGGGATGAAGGAATAAAACAATGGAACAAATGGCGAGAAGACAATCCTAATGAAGAAATTTTATTTCAAGGAGCCGACATGAAAGGTTGGTTTCTTGTTAATGCTGATCTTAAAAAAGCTGATTTATTCTATTCAGATTTGAAATATGCCTATCTTGCTAATGCTAATTTAGAATGTGCCTATATGTATTATGCTGATCTCAAAGATTCAAAATTCATCGAAGCAAATCTAAAAAGTGCTTCTCTCAACGCTGCCAATATAGAAGGCATAAACTTGTTGTCTGCCAATTTGAAGGGGGCTTCTTTTCGATTTGTGGTTGTTGATGGTGCCACATTGATTGTACCTGAAGAATTTGACAAACAGACTGATTTCACGGGCGTTGCACTCGATAGTTGTCGAATTGCTCCTGCGACTAAGCAGTTATTGGAATACAATATTCGTAGAAAAAACTGGGAGGTTTGGTATAAATACAAAAATTTGCAAGAAAGCGAAGGTGAGAGAAATATAGTAATTCAAAAATTAATGTGGTTTATAAAGTTATTCTGGTCATTCAGTGATTATGGGAGAAGTACTGGGAGGATTATAGGTTGTTTTTTAGGATTATCCTTGTTTTTCGCGGCAGTCTACTCGCTTTTTGCTTATTTTTCGCCTCCCGGAATTGTTAGCCATTTAGAAGTCGAGCCTCATTTACCTTTATGGCATTATGGTTTATTGGTTTTTCTTCGACCAATATATTTTTCAGTAGTTACGATGACGACACTCGGATTTGGGGATATGTACGCAAATGCTCAGAGCACCTGGGGACATATTTTACTTACAATTCAGGTGATTTTAGGTTATGTATTATTGGGTGCATTGGTAACGCGGTTTGCGGTATTGTTTACCGCCGGCGGCCCGGCAGGTAAATTCGCCGATGAAAAAAAAGCAGAAAGTAAAAAGGTAAAAGGTAAAAAATCCAAAATATTTTAGTAATCCAAAAAGTAATTGAGGCTGTTGAATGACAGATACCCAATCGAACGACGAGAAACGAGCGACGAGCGACGAAATCGCTTGGTGGCACTGGCACCGGCGTTTGTATAACTGGGTTGTCCACTGGGCCGATACCAGATACGGGATGGCGGCGTTGATAATACTGGCCTTAACTGAGCCGATATGCGTTCCCATACCGGCGGACGTTATGGTGATAGGTCTTTGCCTCGGCAGGCCGAAGCGCTCGTTGAGGTACGGCCTGACCTGTGCGCTGTTCTCCGTGATGGGCGGCACAATTGCGTTTTCCTTAGGGCTGGCGATTGGACCTGAGCGAGTCGTGGATTTTTTCAATACCGTCGGCCTCGGCCAAAAGGCGCAGCTTGCGCTCGATATGTACACCAAATACGATTTCTGGGCGATTTCCATCTCTGCCCTTACGCCGGTACCGTACATGCTTTTTAGCTGGCTGGGCGGTATGGCGGAAGTTTCGTTGTTCAAGTTCGTGCTTATAAGCATAATATTCAGAACGATAAGGTTCGGCTCCGAATCACTGCTTTTCTATTGCCTCGGCAACAGGGCGAAAAGATTAATAGAAAAATATTTTAACATTGCCACGATTGTTGTTATCATAGTGCTGGCCGTTGTGGTCTATGCTATAAAGTTACTGGGCCGGTTGTTTGAAGGATGAAAAATGAACGAAGCCCAAAGAAGTACACTCCTTAAAGTCGCCCGCGATACCGTCGAGGCGGTAATCAATCGCAGGCCGATGCAAAAACCCGAATCGGACGATCCGGAGCTTAATGTTCCCGGCGGATGTTTCGTGACATTGAAGAACCACGAAAAACTGCGCGGCTGCATCGGCCAGTTTATTTCCGAAGACCCGCTGATTGAGCTTGTCGCCGAGATGGCAAAGACCTCGGCTACCGGTGACACTCGCTTTTTTGCCAACCAGATAAGCCCGGCCGAGCTGAACCAGCTTGATATCGAGATATCCGTTCTTTCGCCTCTCAAGCGTACCGACGAGCCGCTGAGTTTGCGGCTCGGAATCGACGGCATTTATATCAAGCGGGGATATGCCTCGGGCTGTTTTCTGCCTCAGGTCGCTACCGAGACCGGCTGGGACAAGGATGAATTTCTTTCTTATTGCTGCGCGCACAAAGCAGGCCTGAGACCCGATGCGTGGCGCGACCCGGAGACGGAAGTTTATCTGTTCACAGCCGAGGTCTTCGGCGCCGACTTTAAGGATATATAGCTTTTTCATTCGTGGTTATCTTTATGACCGAATGCCGGGTGAGGCCGCGCGACCTCACCCGGTTTTTTTCGATGCCTTCAATCGGATTAATCTTGAATTGAGCTGCCCGATACTTCGGTGACTGTTATGACTTTGCCGTTTGACAGGGTGTAGGTGACTTTATACAGACTGAATTTCATGCCGTTCTCGACACGCTCTTCTACGAGGACTTTCTCGAATTTTCCGGCTTTCCTCAACTCCTGAATTTCCTTTGCCTCTTGTTCGTTGGGTTGCCCGCTGGATTCGACCGCTATCGCCGTAGCGGTGCCGACTTTGACTATGCCGCCATCCTCGGTTTCTATGGTTTCTATGACTTCGACCTCGACAAAATAGCTTTTTATTATCTTGCCGCCGGCATAGGTCAAAGGCAGCAGAATCACAGATGCAATTAAAATCGCGGCGGCTACTCGCCAGAGTGAGATCGGTCCACCGGCTGGGGCAAAGAATCTGTGTATGATATTGTCACTTTGCATGCTTTCTGTAAAAGCAATGTCCACCTGCAATTTATTGAACAGGCCGTCCGGCGCAGGCGGCTTCGGCGCGGCCTTAAGTGACTGTTCGATTTTCTTTTTTGTATCCATATCGAATTTCCTTTCATAATTTGTATCTTTTTTTGAATAATTCGTTCTCTCAAAAACTTACCTTTGATTTAAGAATCTTAAAGACTTCGCGAAGTCTGTATTTAACCGTGCTTGTTGCAATACCCAGCACTTTGGCTGTTTCTCTGATGGATAGTCCCTGGTAGTAGTGCAAATGCACAACGTGTTTTTTGTCGTCGTTGAGCTGTTCCACCGCCTGGTAAAGTTGCTGAGCCAACTGGTTTCCAGCGGCGTTTGCGAACGGTCCCGGATTTTGGTCGATGCATTCGCCCCACCATTGCTCCTGTCGTGATTGAGCGTGTGCGCTATTATTACGCTGCCAGTCTATCAGGATATTGTGAGCGATTCTGTAGAGCCAGGTCGAGAATTTACTGCGTCCCGCGAAACTTTCAAACGAGGCCCATACTTTCAGGAAGGTTTGCTGTGTCAAATCTTCTGCATCCTGCCGGCTGCCGCACAGGCGGCGTAAATATGCATAGATGTCTTTGTAGTAAATCTGTAATAATTCGCTCGCGGCGGTTTTATCCGCTTTTTTCAGACGCGTACAAAGATGTTTTATCCGACTATCCATAAATTTCTTTCGTATTACATCCCATAATTTGTCCTGTTATTAGTTTAGACGAAAAAAACGTCCTGCTGGACAAAATGTTTTGGATTATTTATCATTTGCGGCCGATGATAATTGTAACTTCATACTTTGGTAGTAGTTTTTGATACAGGAAGGAATGCGGTGAGAAGTTTTTCCCGGATTTTGATAGCAGTGTTTTTTTGCCTTGTCGGATGTAAATCCGAGAATACCCCCGATCCGGTCCCTTGCGCCCGGCGTATCGCCGAATATACGAATATTGTCGCCGACGATATCCGGAGCCGGAATTTGCCCGATCTGGAATCCGTCGAGCCGTGGGAAAACGGATATGGGCCTGGCCTGAAGCTCACGACCGCCCATTATGAAATTCGCACGACACTGCTCAATCGCCGGTTGCTCTGTAAAATCCCCCGTTTTGTTGAAACGGCATACCGTGCATATAACAGCCAGTTGCCTCAATCCATAGAGACTACGGTAAGATTTCCAATATATCTTTTTGCCGAACGTCTCCAGTGGGAGCATTTCACATGTTCTTTTGCCGGCGAGCATGCACAGATATTCTGCAAAATAAAGGCAGGGGCATATTGCCATAACGATGCCTGCGTTGCATACGACATCGGCGACGAACGCACTTTTCTGGCCATCGGTCACGAGGGATGGCATCAGTTTAACGGCAGGGTTTTCAAGTATCGCCTGCCGAGCTGGCTTGACGAGGGCGTTGCAATGCTCTTCGAGACGCACAGAGCCGATGATGAAACGATATATTTCGTGCCGACGGAAAATAACTACCGTCTGAGCTCGCTGAAGAAAACCCTGGCAAAAAATAAAATCATACCATTGCGCGAACTGACCGCGATAAATCCCGGCCAGGTAATCGCCACAGACGAGACCGAGGACGTAATGGCTTTCTACAGCCAGTCTTATGCCCTCGTTCGCTTCCTGCGCGAAGCGGATTCCGGCAGAAGGTTGAGAGTTTATCACCAGCTGCTCGCGGACGGATTGTTGGGGAAGTGGCCGCTCGATGACGTCAGCAGGGAAATTGCGATTGACAGAAATATACCGAGGACTATCCTTTGGAATCATATTGTCGGCACTTTGCTGTTTCAAAAATATATAGGCGAAGATTTCGAGCAAATCGAGGCCGAATATCTGACCTTCTGCAACGAAATAACTCGAAATTAGTTCTTGTAAGACCATAATATTTCTCAGATATCATTGTCTTAATAATCGGATACTCATCAATGCCCGAATATCAATCAACAGCTTTGATTTTGGCTTCGGCTTCGCCGCGACGCAGAGAGCTTTTGACCGGAGCCGGTTACGAATTTGAGGCGGTTTGTCCCGATATCGACGAATCGTCTTTTTCCGCCGCCGGAATCGAGCCGGTTCAATATGCCGAATCTCTGGCCCTGGCTAAGGCGAAAAGTATCGCTCGGATGTATCCGGAGAGTCTGATTATTGGTGCCGATACGATTGTGGATTCGAATGGCATGATTATCGGCAAACCCGACAATGCCGAACAAGCCAGGCAAATAGTTCAATTGCTCTTTAGTAAACCACATAAAGTCATCACAGGTCTTGCTATTTGCAGATTTCGTGACGGCATCGAGATAGTAACTCATGATTCCACCACTGTTTATCCGAAGGAAATGACAAAAGAGCAAATTGACGAGCATATCAAAAGCAATTCGTGGATTGATAAAGCCGGCGCATATGCCATCCAGGAGAACGGCGACGAATTTGTCGAGCGTATCGAAGGCAGCCTGACAAATGTGATGGGTATGCCTATGGAGCTTCTGGAACGTCTTTTGGATGAATTTATTCACAATAAATGACCAAATTGGGTTCGTTTTGGCTTCGATTGGCTTTGAATTGGCTTCGTTTTCTCGTCCCGGCGAAGCTGTCAAGCGAAGCCGGATTCACCCGCAAATTCATCTATTTACTTGTAACAATAGAGCTTATGCCATAACGCAATACGCATCACGCGGAACGCAACACGAAAAAATTGGGTTCGTTTTGCAAAAAAAGATGCAAAGGTGCATAAGTGCAAAAAGTGCCGAGGCGAAAGGATAATAAGTACAGTTTTTTCCAAATTTAGCATGATTTTGATTCTTTGCTCATTTTGTTTTGAGAATTGAGGTTTTTGAAAATTTGATATTGTTTAGTATTTCGAGTTTAGTGCTTAGAATTTATGTCTGAATTTTGACTTCTGAATTCTTTATCCTATATTCAATTGTAGAATCACATTATACAGCGTACCGGCCGAAATACAAGAAAAAACGCCGTTTATGGCGGAAAATTGACCTTGATTCGGCTCGTATTGCGTATTGAACCTGCTTTCGTAGCAACGTAAGACGTCCTAAAAACAAGTATTATTGAGAAAAAAACAAGATTTTTTCGATTAGAATTTTGTTTCTTGACAATCGGCGGGTCTTTGGCTTTAATATCGCCTTAAAATAAACGATTGATTATCGTTTGGACAAAGGGGTCGGTGCCCGAGTGGCTAAAGGGAACGGGCTGTAAACCCGTTGGCGTGAGCCTACGCTGGTTCGAATCCAGCCCGGCCCATTG
>JAFGBG010000165.1 GCA_016933295.1 Sedimentisphaerales bacterium
GGTGCCTGGTGGTGCCCCTGGTCTTCAAAACCAGTGTGGGGTCGAGAAGGTCCCGGGTGGGTTCGATTCCCATTCGCCTCCGCCATTATTACGCAGGAGATTCTCGAAAAATATTCCATTCGGAATTATTTTGTTTACTTGCGGCGGTTTTTCCAATAATATAAACGTAATGTAAAAAAAACGAGAGAACGAGCAATATGCAAAATAAAACGATAAGAATTGCCGTTATAAGCATCTTCATTCTGCTTGGGGTGGTATTGTTTTCGTATGGTACGTTCCTGCATTCGGCGGAGATTAAGGCTCAGGTCGAAGGCGACACGGTGACGATTAGCAAATCAGAACGTGCTCTTGTTAAAGATGCTTCGGTCGGCGGGGTTGTGAGAGATGAATCAGGCAAAATAAAGCAAACGTACGAAAAAGGCGAAAAGCCTCCTGAAACATGCTCAACGTGAGGTAGTTAAGACAGACCCTGGTGGCCATGGTCAAAAAAATTATTAGCAACATATCTTCGAGATTACTCGGCTGGCGAATGTGGATTCAGACGGCGTTTCTTGTGGTATGGCTGGATCCGCTCGGCTTGCGATTGCATACGATGTGCTCGCCGGTGTTTCACTGCTATGCGTGTCCCTTAGCGACATTCGCCTGCCCCATCGGCATTCTGGCACAATTCAGCGCATTGCATGTTGTGCCCTTTATCGCAATCGGCTTATTGGTGACGGTCGGCATATTGTTCGGTACTCTGATATGCGGCTGGGTGTGTCCCTTCGGCTTTTTGCAGGATTTGTTCGCAAAGATACCCACGCCGAAATTCGACCTGCCGAGGTTCACCGGCTATTTTCGTTATGTAATGCTAATCGGGGCGGTTTTGCTTATCCCCTACTTCTTCGGCGAAGGGCATCCGCTTTTTATATGCCGGATTTGTCCCGCCGGGGCCGTCGAAGCGGCTGTTCCCGATATGGTCTCGGAGGCGGTCGCCGGTCAGCAAATCAACTGGCCGAACGCCGTTAAAATAATTATCCTCGTGTTGTTTATAATCGCTGTTTTCTTTGTAAAAAGGCCGTGGTGCAGAATTTTGTGCCCGCTCGGGGCGATATTTTCACTGTTCAACAAATTCTCGGCTTTTTTCCTGCGATTCAATCCGGATAAATGCACCGACTGCAAGCGCTGTCACAAGCTCTGCGATTACGGCATCCAGCCGGAAAAAAGCCCGAACGACCTGCAATGCATTCGCTGCCTGGAATGTACCAAATGCGGGCCTGATGCCCTGAATCTTGCCAGCGTATTCGAACGCTCGCCGGGCAGGGCCGAAAATGGTGAGAAGATATAACTATACACGCTTGTATTTGATTGGGGGCTTAAAGGTAGAAATTTAGTGCCGGCAGTTTTTTCTTCAGCCGCTCCAGTGCTTCTTCCGTGACATCGGAGCCGGCCAAATCCAGCGACTTCAGAGCTGGCAATGTGGCATAATTCAATTGCTCATTGTATTTCAGGTAAATATTATGTGTTTGTCCGCCTATTTTAGTTTCTCATCCAGCTCGCTTATCGAAAATCCCTCGGCGGTTACTACATGCTTAGAGTCGGTCAAAATCAGCCACGGCAGAGATTTGACACCCCAGTTAAAACGCATCATTTCATTGCCTGAAGAGATAATTCCGACTGGCAAGGTGACATTTTGGTCTTTAATCCATTCGTTGAGCTGTTCCTGTTCTATCTTCGATGCCTGTATAGCGACAATAACGATATCTTTTGCCTTTAGCTCCTGTGCTCTTTTGTTCAGTTGCATTATGCAATTCCGCGACGGTCGCTGCTGCATATCGAAGAAACATATCAATATCATTTTAGCTTCCGTGTCCGAATTCGAGAGTTCAATATCGAAGTCTTTCAATTCTTGTAAATCCTTTCCGAGCAATGATGGAGTAAACGCTGATTTGTTAACGGCTTCCAGTTGTAAGATGCCGAGTTCCACCGGTTCGTCGCTTCTGCCGCCCTCCATCTCGGGAACATTAAAGGACTGGCTCAATTCGCCGATTCTTTCTCCTCTGAATGACCGGCTGTCCGGAGGAGGAGCGTATGCGTTAAAATTCATGGAATAATCTCCGGCAGGAACGTCCTCGATACGAAAGGAGCCGTCATCTTCAATCTTAAAACCGAGTTGTTTGTAAGGATTATCAGGCGAATTTATTCTCAGAAAATGGTCGCAGTTTTGCCATTGAAATATGTCTTTCAAATAATCAGGAATTACAATCTTTCCTGTCACGGGTCTTCCGGTTCCTCCGATAGTGACATCGGATGTTTGGCCGGATTTGATTTCTAAAGGTACACTATGGCTAAAAGTTATAACATTTTCAGAAAGCCTCACTTCGCGGCAAACCCTGGCATTTCCGGGAGCAACACGTTCAAAAACAAAATTGCCGTTATTGTCGGTAGTGGTATTATAATCATGGTAGAATCTAATACCACCGGCTTCGTCGGGTCTGTCAAACAGCAATCTCATACTGATATTAGCACCCGGCTCTGTTCCAACCATGAGCTTGCCCCTGACTTTGGCCCAGGGTTGCAGTGTGATTTCGGACGAGGCCTTGAACTCGTCGTCCGTCACCTGGGCATAGCCGTCATCATGCAATACAACAATAATGTAAGGATCTGTCTGCACAGGAAAAGAGAATTTGCCGTCCTGCTTTGTTTCAACATATTGACTATTACGTCTTTCCCTGTTTTGGCCGTTGCTGAGATACAAGTTCTGAGATGGCGTGCAAAGAATAACTTCCGCTCCCTGGGCGATTTTACCGTCGCCAAGGCGTACTATTCCGGTCGGGCCTGTGCCTTTTTTCAGCTTGAAATCGAAAACGACCTCGCCCTCGTTACTCATAAAGGGACGCGAAATCCCCGGCTCGTAACCTTCGGCTTCGACACGAATAAAATGTGCTTCGCGCGGGTAGGTGAACGACGTTTCATACTTGCCGTCGGTAAAAGCTTTCTGATTGCGACGTTCCCAGTACACCGCCCTGCCGTTGCCCCAGTCGATGCCGGGCATAAGCTGAAAGTCGGGAATCGGCCTGCCGGTCTGCTGGTCTGTCACCTTGCCGTGTACTTTAAGCTCGGGATACATGGTAATTACATATTCTTTATCAGAGGCTCTCATACCATAATCTCGAACACTCATATAGTTTCGTTTATACATGTCGATAAGTACTTCGTCCGACGGCGCCTCGTTCCAGACAAATCGGCCGTCGGCATCGGTCTCTACGCGCCATTGCAGAGAGCGGTGTCCCCTCCATGTATCTGCCCCGACGGATGCCTTGGCTATGGGTTTGCCGGTATTATCTATTATTCTGCCTTTAATCGTGCGGCCTTTCTCCAGGCGAAATTCGATGACCGGCATATCTTTTTTCACTACAACCTGTTTCAAATCGGGAGAATGTCCTGGTGCTTTTACAGTCAGTACCATTTCACCCGGCTGAGCGTTCTTATAAACAAAGCGACCTTCTCCGTCCGTTTTTGTATCGGGATTATCGGCGCCGAAACGTTCCGAACCCGATACAATGGAAGCCCCCTCGATAGGATTGTTATTAGTATCCAGGACTCGCCCGCTTACAGTTATGCCTTTTTTCATGGCCATTACACTGCTCAAATCACGCAACGCGGCCATAGCCGGCTGCGGCGTCAGGGGCATGGGAATGTAACCCCTTATTAAGTTGTCACTCATGTAATCCGGATGTGTCAGAAAGATTCTTAATTCATTTTTGTCTATGTTGGCGGGCATTTTATCGAAAGACCATTTTCCCATTGCGTCCGTTTTAATATCTGTTTGGTGGGCATTATGAATCATCACATCCACACGTACGTTTTCCGCCGCATCGGGATCGGTTGTCTGGTAATGCACGCCCACGGCCACGCCTTCGATGGGTTCACCCTGCTCGTTTTGAATAACGCCGCCGATTGTTGTGCACGGCTCCATCGACACATTGAGAACGGGAGGTATTATGAGCGGCACGGATTCATTGCTCCAAAGTATAAACAATGGGACGAATCCTTCCTTGCGGGGATATATTCTAAAGGTCTTGATTTGCATCTCAGGCAGCGGGATCGTGCAGTGTCCCCGGGCATCTGTTTTATCTTCCCAGGATTTTACATTTTCTCCGTCTTCGACGTTAATCCGTATCTCCAGGTTTACATCCGGCAGAGGCTGTTTCGTTGCTCTGTTGATAATATGTACATCAAGTGATTTTTCGCTTGTCGTGGCTTGTTCAGAATCACTTTGAACAGCTTCTTTCGATGAATTTTGTTCCGCAGCAAAACACACAATCGAGATTGCTATGACCAAAGTATAAATTAGCGGGAATTTAATGTTTGTAAACATAAAACATCTCCATATTTATTTTGCAATTATTTCGTCCAGTTTGCTGACAGAAAATCCTTCGGCCGTTACGGTATGTTTGGAATCAGTCAGAATCAGCCACGGCAGAGATTTGACGCCCCAGTTAAAGCGTACCTTTTCCTCGCCTGTTGCAATCATCCCGAGCGGGAAAGAAATTTTGTTCTCCTTAATCCATTCGTTTAGCTTTTCCTGTTCGATTTTAGAAGCTTGTACGGCAATAATCTCTATATCTTTTGCCTTAAGCTCTTGTAAACTTTTACTCAGTTGCATTATGCAATTGCGTGACGGCCGCTGCTGCATATCCCAGAAGCAGATAAGAATTGCCTTGTTCTCAATGTCCGTCAGGGGCGGCCCAATCTCGAATATGCTTAAATCCGGCAGAGATTTGCCTGAAAGCGAAGGAGGCTCTCTGCGTACGGAGCCGGACGACCTGTCATACAGGACGAGTCTGATGTTTGTTTGTCCGCCCTCGGCGGAGGTATCGCCGGATATATATGTGTTGCCGGTACTTTTGCTGGCACTGATACGAATTGTTCCGGCACAAACTTCGTCTATTTTGAATTTTCCGTCCTTATCAGTCTGTATATTTTTGTTGGGCTGTCCCCGGCCCTGGCAAAAGACACGCGCGTTTTCTATGGGTTTGTCATCGATATCCACGACAACGCCGGCAATCGAAAGATTTGCCAAAGCCAGAGCGATGTCCTTAACTTCGTACCGATTGTTTTCAGCATCCTCTGTGCTAATACGCACGTAATCCTGGCCGTATCCTTCCGCGTCGGCGGTGACGGAATACTTAGGATGATGCGGCACCGCTTTGATTTCATAACGTCCCTGAGAATCCGTCTTATTGTCCTGTTGCGCCATGGAAGTGCCGTAATTCGTACTCCAGAAAGTCAGATAGACCTTTGTATTCTCTATCGGTTTATCGTTCACATCCACGATTCTGCCGGTGCAGACCACACCCGGAGTCATTTTTATATCGATGATTTTAGTATCTTTTTCAATTTCAACGGCAGCCGCCAGGTTACGTTCGAATTGTCGCGCGACCACATAAGGCACCGCCTCCGCCGCCCATTCGGCTATTTCCCGGCGAACTTCGTATCGACCATCGCTTTTTGTGGTCATCTCTCCTCGCCCATGCGGGCAAACCTTAACCTGAGCGCCGGCGACCGGTTGGCCGTTTTCATCCCGAAGGACGCCGGTTACCTTCGGATAGCCTTTTAGCCGAATCGTAACGCGGCAGGTCTTGTTATCTTCCACGATAAATGACTTTTCCTGCCGCTCGTAGGGGAAATCCTGTTTATATACTTGTATTATCCTATATTCACCGGGAGCCAAACGTTTACTAACAATTCCATTTGCGTCGGTCACTCCGGAGGATTGCTCCCTGCTTGCTGTATTTTGCATGCTTACAGTAGCCCCTTCAACCGGCGTGTTGGCATCTTCTTCCGTAACGGCAATTTCAACGAGACCGCCTTTAGTGAGCTCCAGTTTTACACCGGAACTCGTTTGGCCCGCCTCGGTATCGACTTCAACCGTGCCGGTTACCCAATCCTCGGTTTCTTTCTTGCCGGGAATGGCCTGGACAATATATCTTCCCTCTCTAAGTGCGTCGATTGTAAAAGTGCCGTCTTGCCCTGATGTCACCGGCTCAATACCGGTAAACGGCTGCTTTTGTCCCTGATATACCATCAGCTTAACTCCGGACGCCGGCTTGCCGGTTTGCTTTTCGACGACCGTTCCCTCGATTTTCGCCTCTGTGGGCAGCTTAATTTCAATATCCGTCCGGCCTGCCTTGAATTGTAGTTGCATACCCTCCATTGCTTTCTCATCAAGGGTCGAAACCGTTCCCATACCGGCTTTTTTGACGATTAGCTCGGCGGCGGCATCGGAAGGAATCTGTTCGAACCGGAAACTGCCTGACGCGTCGGTTTTTCGTGTAAATAGTCGTTCTGAAATCTTGCCCGCCGTATAGCGAGGTTCATTGCCAGCGGCAATCAGCATAACAGATATACCGACCTCGGCGTCAACGACCGGCTTGCCGGATTCATCCACGACTTTACCGGCCAGAACCTGGGGAGCGCCCAGAGTTATTGTAACTTCGATATTTTGATGTAAATTCCAGTTTAGCCATCCTAAGGCCATGCCTTCTTTTTCCGCGAGGATAATTGCCTGGTTATCCGTTTGGCTACTCGCGGTCGCAGCTTCTAAGTTGAAAACTCCATCGCTATTCGTGTTCGTTGTCTCGGCAAGTTCGGCATCGAATGACATTGTATCGATAAATACGATAAGGTTATACAGGCTGACTTTTGTCCCCGATATCGGTCGTCCGTCGGAATCGACGACCTTGCCTGTGCATGTTATTTTTTCCTTTTCCTGACCGACAGAATAGCCGACCAAACCGACAATGACTATGATGCAAATCAACGATGTCCATTTTGTACTCATGTGTTTTCTTCCTTTAAATAATTTTGTTGTACATATTGTTACTAATCTATATCCGCAGATTTTATTATATCATCCAGTTCATTTATGGCAAATCCCTCAACTCGCACAAGGTGTTCTTTGTCCGTCAGAATCAGCCACGGCAGAGCTTTTACTCCCCAGTTGAATTTTATTTGCTCTACATTCGTTTCAATCAGTCCTGTAGAGAAATAAATGTCATACTCTTTTAGCCATTTGTCGAGATATTCCTGTTCGATATTTGAAGTATGGATAGCAACAATTTCAACATTTTTTGACCTAAGCTCATTTACCTTTTTACCAAGTTCTATAATGTCATTTCGCGATGGCCGCTGCTCGATATCGAAGAAACAAAGGAGAAGAGCCTTATCTTTAGTCTTTTCTTTATCGAATTCTATATTTATTCCTTCAAAATCCGGTAAAGCGTTGCCTTTAAGTCGTCTTGTATCAGCCAAATCAAGTCCAATAATAAATTCATAATCTTCAATTACTGATCCATTATAAAAAGCAAACGTTTTTGAATTATCACTATAAACAAGCTGCCAGACACGGGGAACATATTCCCATTCAGATTTCGACATACTTTCATTTGGACGAATTTTGGTTTGTATATGCTCGAACTTAAATCTCCCCTGTGAATCAGTTGTTGTCCTCTTATTCTGATCATATCCGAGATATACATATTTCGCTCGGTCCGACTGTTCTATCTTAACCTGAACATTTGGAATCGGGATTTTTTTATCTCCTTCCATACGCAAAAGTTTTCCGGAAATCGAGCCGCCTTTGGATAATACGACTTTAAGGTCTTGTTTGCCTGCCGGTACATCATAAACAAGCATAGCGGCGTATTTAATTGGTGAGAAAAGAAGGTCATACTGGACATCTTCTTCAATTACGATAACAAAACGCCCATATTTATCACTTGTACCGCTGAGATGTTCATAATCAGAGAAAGACCATTCAAATTTACCAGGTGCATCATCCCGTTCTCTTTTTATGCAATTAACAATAACAGAAACACCTGAAACAGGTGAATCGTTCTCATCCACAACAATACCCGCGATAACTATTTCGCTTTCCTGTATTATTTGTTCATAAGTTTTATTAGTAAAACGTTGCGTAACATATCGTCCTCCCTCACGAACTACAATTTTAATATCCGAAGTTCCTCCATCAGCAATCGCATGCGCCGAGACGCTTTTCCCATTAACACTGGTATCTACTCTTATATTTACTTTTCCTTCACATACTCCATTAAGAACAAATTTCCCCTTAGAATCAGCTTGTGTATCAAGATCTAAAGGCTGACCGCCTTCATGATTATAAGATCTAACTACCACATTAGGAATTGGATTACCTTCACCATCTACAACAACACCGGATATAGAAAGACTTGCAAAAGGAAGAGTAAATATACCTGAATCGAACTTATTATCAACTGCATCATCGGTGTGAAAATTTCTTCGCTGACTTCCGTATCCATCTGCATTGATAATTATTTCATAATCATACCCAGCCGGTATTGCGTTTACAGTAAAATTTCCTTTTGCATCGGTCTTTTTAACGTATCCTTTTAAAAATACCGAAGACCATATTGCATGGCTGAGCAACATTACAACATCAGCATCTTTTATACCTTTACTTTCCAGGTCAGTGACTTTACCGGTTAATGTTATTCCCGGTTCAAGTTTAATATCGGGTTTGTCTGTATTTCCTTCGAGAATAACTGCTTTAGCAAGATTTCTTTCTTCGTACCTGCATACAAGAAGAGGATTCTGATGCCCCTCAAAAAACGTGTAAATGTCCTCGCTTATTTCAAATCTTCCTTCCTCATCCGATTTAGTAAACTTTACTTCCCCGCCTCTGGATAAAACGCAAAGCTGAACTCCCTTTAATGGCATTCCATTTTCATCACGCACTACGCCTCTTGGATTTGGCATTGAACTAAGCTGCACTTCAAAATGCTCTGTTTTTCCATCCTCAATTGTTATACGTTTCCGTTCTTGAAAAGTAGTATAACCATCCATATCTACCCGCCAGAATTCGTAAACGCCTGGTAATAAACGAATTCTGGCGAGACCGTCTTTATCAGTGTATCGAGCATAGTACCCTTCAAAGTATTGGTCTTCGTATAGAACAGTAGCGCATTCCAATGGTTTATTTGTCCCTGAGTCAATAACAAGTACCTCTAATAATCCACCCTTAGTAAGCATAACTTGCATACCTTCTCTTGTTTGTCCTGTTTCAATATCGATATTCACCGGCAGAGCAAGCCAGTCACTTGATTTATACCTTGGTGGAACACAAAAAATACTATAGGTGCCCGCACAAATACCTGTCATACTGAACTGGCCATTTTCATCCGTTGTAATTATATCCTGACCTATGACCTCAGTATTATTGTTCCACCTGAGCATTAACGGAATTCCGGCCAGAGGTTTGCCGGATGATTTATCTATCGCAACACCTTCAATCCTTGATTCTTCAGGCTGAACTATCCTGATATTATCCTGGCCCGGAGAATATTTGTAATGTTCACTTAATGGCGAACCTGGTATATATGATGAAACAGCAGCTCTTCCTTCTTTTTTTACTATAAGAGCTACTCCAAAACCTGAAGACATATTATTGAAAGTGAATTTTCCTTTTTCATCGGTTATTGTATTAAATATCTCAGGACCCGCAATGAAATTCAGACTATGTTTATATCTTGTCTTGCTTTCGATCATTAGAATATTTACAGAAGAACCTGAAACAGGCCGGCCGCCTCGATCAACTACTGTACCGCTCAATTCCACTGGAGAATCCAATGTGAATTTAGCTTCTGCTTCGGGATTCCCGATATTCCACCTAACACAGTCTAAAGCGTATTCCTCTTTTTCTACTACAATAAACCATGAAGGATAATCATCGTGTGCATCATCTGCAACTTCGAGAGTAAAAGCAAATGTCCCATCAACACTGGATGTTTTTTCAATAATGTCCTCGAAATTAAAACAATATCCCGTATATGCATAACTAATTCTGTATAATTGAGCTTTTGCCCCTGCTATTGGGCGATCCTCAGAATCAACTACGGTACCTTTAAATATAATCTGCCTTGCATTTGATATATTAATAAAAGAAACCAGTAATAGCGTACAAAAAATCAATGTCTTCTTTAAATACATAGTCTTTCCTCTTAAAATATTAGTTCTGGATTTTTTCATCAAGAGCATCTATTGAAAATCCTTCTTCCTTAACAATATGTTCGTTGTCAGTAAGAATCAACCACGGCAAAGATTGAACTCCACAGTTGTTACGCGTTTTTTCTTCATCGTCCTTGATCATCCCGATACGAAAAGAAATATCGTTTTCTTCAATCCAATCATTGAGTTTTTCTTTTTCAATCTTTGAAGCTTGTACGGCTGCTACTGTGATTCCTTTTTCCTCCAGCTCCTGTATCCTCTTATTCAATTGTATAATGCAATTCCTCGACGGCCGCTGCTGCATATCGAAGAAACAAACGAGGATGATTTTGTCGGTGGTATCAGGTAACTGCCCAATATTCAAATTCTTCAATTCCGGCAAAGATTTACCAACGAGAGAAGGCGGCTGTTTGGGAATATAGCGGATTGTCGAATTTTCTGTTATCACAATCTTAATATCGCAAGCTCTGCCTTCTGTTTCGATACGTCCAGATAATTTTTGTGAATTCGCATAGATTCGTATCATTCCTTCACAGGCTTTGACTTCGAATTTACCTTCGGCATCCGTTTGTGTGTTTTGGCTTGGCTGGTTATCACCGAAGCTAAAAATTCTTACATCAGGCACCGGCTGGTTTTTCTCATCCACAACAACGCCGGAAACAGTAAGGTTTGCCGGCGATAGGACAAAGGGGTCTATTTCGATTCGCTCGTTGGCCGGACTGCCTACGTTTATGGGTGTTTGCCGCTCGCTATATCCATCGGCACTTGCGGAAATGTAATACGTGCGTCCCGGAGGGACTGCCTTTATTTCATAATTACCCGATTCGTCAATTTCTACATTATCGTTTATTACAAAACCGACGCTTGATGTCCGAAATGTCAGGGAAATCTCTGCATTCGGGATTACGTTACCATTAACATCGACAACCTTACCAGAGAGGATGGCGCCTTGCTCCAGCTTTATATCGAACTTTTTCGCCGATTCAACAAACACCTCGGAGGCAGCCAGATTTCGCTCTTCACTTCTGATGAGCAGATAAGCCGGTTCATCATTAGGTGTTCGTGTTCTTCGTGCACTTGAAGATTTTAGAGTAAATGCCCCTTTTGTATCAGTCACTGTATCTTCGGCTATATATGGGCACGTTAATATGGTGGCATTCGGTAAGGGATTGCCTTGTTGGTCGCGAACAATTCCGCTAATACCTCGCGGACGCGACAGTCTGTCCGCCTGGACGGAGATTTTTGTAGTTTTGCCCGACTCCACGTCAACATGGGTGCTCGGAAATCCGCCGTTTCTGAGAAGGTATTGGCCGGTTTGGAGACCTCCGACGCTGAATGTTCCGTCATCGTTTGTCGTATGGACATAACGATAATAAAACAAACTTGATCCCACGACGGCAAATTTAGTCCCGGCAATTTCCTCGCCCGTATCCGGGTCGGTAATTTTGCCTTCGATACGTGCTTCGGCAGGCAGGACGACCTTAATATCCGTTTGGCCTGCTTTGAAAGCCTGCTCCGATGTCTCGGATTTATATGTGTATGTGATAGCCTTGCCCGGGGCGGTAACAAGCAGATCGACGGGCAAATCCGCTGGTATGTTGTCAAAGGAAAATATGCCCCGACTATCGGTTTCTCTACCAAGTTCCTCCAAAGGAGAGATACCAGGCAGCCATTGCCCTTGTTCCTGGCCGTCGGCGGTTTTTATTTTACGAGAAAGATTTGCGCGGACCTGCGCGCCGGCAACGGGTTTGTCTGCATCATCGACAATAATTCCCTCGAGTATTTCCGGCCTGCCAAGCTCGATGTTAACTTCGGTATTTTCTTTCATGCTCCAAACGGCCCATCCGATAGCCATACCCGGCTTGACGGCGACAATTTTGCAGTCATAAAACGTGCTTCTGGGAGGTTTCGGATTTGCTTCAAAAGTAAATGAGCCGTTGTCCGAGGTTATTTTTTCGCCTGCCTTTTTCAGCATAAAATTTCCCGCTATGCCGTCGAACTGCATTTCGTAAGCGGCGACTTTAGCTCCCGCAATCGGTTTGCCCTCGGTGTCTGTTACTTTGCCGGTGCAGCGGATTTGTTCGGATGGAATTGCGATTACCGAATGGATAAAACTGCAAATAAATGATATGGAGATGATTGTAATGTAATTTTTGCGCATACATTCCCTCCTTTGTGCGCTATCGGCCGCACTAAATAATTATAATCGAATATTCTGCCGTATCTGTTCCTACGATGCCGGCTTCCTGCGCAAGGTGAAAACTGCAATACCGGCAATAGCGATGGTTAAGACAATCACCGTTGCCATAAGATTTTTCCTGCTCATCTCAGGGGCTGTCTCAGGCATCACTGTTTGCGCTGTCACTGCGGTTTGGGCTGCTATTGTATAAGGTTCGTTCTTCATTTCGAACGGCGAACCTATATCAAGCTTCGCAACAAACGGCCCTTTTATGTTTTTAGGCTCTCGCCACGAGAGCGTACATGTGCCGCCTCACCCATACGAGAAACTATAGGTTCGGTCGTATGTGCCGTCTTTATTCTTGATATTAAGCTTCGGGGCCTGCGGCCGCGCACCGTTTCGCGTCAGCGTGATATTCTCGCCGTCTCTGCCCTGCAAAGACTGCTGAAAATAATGCGTTCCTTCTCTAAGTGACGAGGACAGTCTTGAAATAATCGGCTCGCCTATGGAAAGCGTCGTTTCCTCCGCTCCGGTAATCTCAAAATCCGTTTGTTTACCGGATTGAGCAGCCTGAAGCTTCCATGATGTCCCTTTATCGTCTTTTCGTTCGGCGGCCCATTCGACGGTTCGATATTTTCCCACCGGCAGAGAAGCGATCTTGTCTTCGGGCTTGACGATAAAAAGTCCGTTCTCACCACCGGCGGAAAGTTCCGTGACCGACTCCTGCAGACGCACTTTGCCGAACTCAATATCTTTTGCCTCGGCGAGTTTTATATATGCCCCGTCTCGGGCTATCTCCGGCTTAAAATAAGTTCCATCAACTTCGACGAAATTACCGACGAAACGCGTGTCCTGACTGCTTGCACTCCCGATGCGAATACGGTCGGATTCGGAGGCCTCGATGGATTTGTCGTTGAATGTACCGTTTACGTTGTAGTCGAAAAGCACGCAATGTTTCTTCTCGCCGTTAACGAGTATGTCTCCTTCATACCAGCAGCCGGTATAGGAATACAATCTTCTTCTGCTTTTGTCTTCCGTGTCGTAGAACCGAAAATTAAGATGATATGTCACCGGTCCGTCTTCTATTTGAAAAACGACCTTCACCGGTCCGAAATATGAAGAGTTTTGTGTTGTCCTGTAAGAAGTTACGGCGGTTTCGTCGTCAAGCCGACCGTTGCCGTTCGAGTCGATATAAAGAATATCATAGGAGCCGTTTTGATTGGTTCGATCCAGTGCGACCCAGAGACTGCCGCCGTTGGCCATCGGAGAAGACCATTTTGCGAAAACCGGCTCATCCGACTTGAATTGCGGCGATTCCATATCGGCAGGCTTTTCATTTACGAACTCAAGGGACTGAGTGCCGGAGCTGAAACCGATAAGGCTGATTTCCCGGGCTGAGTGATATTGAAGCCATTGTTCGTCCTGCGCGCCGGCAATGACGGCTGAGGCAATTATCAAAAGGAAAAGAGTGCGGCAAAAATTTATCCTTTTTCTCATATGAAGACCTCCAATAAAGGTTAAAATTAGACCCTTAGCGCCTCTACAATGCTACTACTTATATATTAGGACGGAAAACAACGCAAAATGTAACAATTTTTTTGTTTTTTTTCGATATTTTTTTGTTTTAAATCTTTGTAAAAGCGGCATTTTCAGCGAAAAAAGTCTTTTTTGGCGTCTTTTACGACCTCAAATTTGCTCGTTGGATTGATCTGCATTCGTAACTGCCGGCATAGATTTTAAATTCAGGCAGGCACAAAATCGCTCGCGAAAGAATGGATTTACGAATCCAAGTAACATATAGGGCAAATTAATTACATAAATTAACAGGCCAAAAACCAATCCTATCAGCGAAACCGAAATAAGTTGCATTATTAAACGGGACGGCCATGACGAAAAAATGAGACTACCAATAATAAAGAATATTAAGGTAGCAAATGGGCCCAGTATAATCATCCACAATACATGCCAAAGCATAAAGCGTAAGGGACTGTATTTTTTTCTGCAAAATCTTCTCGATATAGTTACAGCAATAAGCAGTGCAAAGGTCATACAAGCGGACAGAACCAGAAAAAGAATTATTTCCATCGAGAAACTATTTGAATAGGACAAAATACCAAGACCTGCAGTTACTATCATAATCCCAAAGGAGAGCATGAACCTGACAAAACCTCCGAATTTGCAAATAAAATCCGCCGTTAACCATAATATTGCTATACCTATAACCATCGATTGGATTACCACCGAGTATTGACTTTCAGCTGACGAGGGCATTGAAATGACTTTTATGAATATCAACCATAAAAGGTTCAATACCGCTATCGGTAGAAAAATAGCCAGTGTGTTTATATTATGATTAGATTTCCGCAGTGCAATCGCGGCGATTAATACAAACCATGCTATAAATCCAGGCAAATTGTAATGCCATTTCCATTTAAATACTGAAGCCAGGTCTTGCTGCGAGCCTAAGTCCCCCAGGTTTGCTGATGGGACGATTTTCAAATCACCGAAAGCCATTATTGGTACTCGCCACGAGTACGAGCATGTGCCCCCTCAACCATACTCGAATTTGCCGGAGGCAATTTTTCTGTCTGATTTGAATACAGTAAATCCCGGCGGATTATTGCGAGTTGGAGCAGGATAGTCTTCACCGGCCATACCTATTAATTTATATCTCAGTTCAAGTATCCGTCCCTGCCTTTTTAGATCGATTGTACTTTTCAAAGGAGCACCGACCTTAAATATTGCGGTTTCATTCTCTTCAACAGAAACGGTGATATGATTTTTCGTGCCGCAGTAATAACCGCCATCAAGGCGGATGTTTTGCAATCGATATTTTCCAACAGGTACTTTCTTTGCTTCGAACGGCGGTTCGAAAGTTTCGGTGTGATGATTATCCAGGCTTCGCAGAACCACAGACTCTATGTGAGAGCCTTCGATTTTTAGCTCTCCGAAGGTTTTTTCCTGTTCTTGTGCCGAGACAATGGCGTCTCCGGGAGCTAAAAGAATCGCAATTGTTATGAAAATGCTGTGAAATATTTTCATAATAGTTCTATTTCCGGACTGTTTTTGAAGCGTCAGAAGTCCATTCATTATCAATTATAGACGCCGTGCGGCATATTTCGTTGCGAAAAAACCTGAGAAAATAAAAATATTTTTTCAGTTTGCTCGAATATCCCGCCTTTTTTTCATTCATTTCAGATTGGGGACAGCAAGCTTCGCCCTGAAATCAAATTCGCTTGACAAAAGCAGGTTCAGAAGTTAATCTATTTGATATTGAGAAAAAACAACATATAGTTTTGTGGTTCAGGAGCTTGAATTTCTTGGGATATAGTTCAAAATGAAGGTAAAACTGTTTTTTTATATCGTTCTGATTGCTTTTTATGTCGGAGCGGCGGATTCTACTCTGATTGCCGCCAGTACGTATGACATTGACATTGTTCGTGATAAAGCGGTTCTGAACGACCAGGACCGAAGTATTATAGATAATTTCTTAGCCCGAGCTATTGGGGATTTTCTGACAACCAAGGATTTTACGTCCATAGCAAAACTTCGCACGATAATTGTAAACAGGCAGAAAAGCAATCAAAGCGAACAAAATCAGTATGCAAGCCAATATTCTCAATCTGCACGTAAGTATATATCAGAAGCATTTGAGCAGGCCCGGATATTAAGACCGCCTGAGCGGCAGACAAGGGTAATCGTCAATCTTCTAATTCTAATAGATAGCCTGCAGGATTTGAATTTGGCGGAATTGGCTGTTAGTAAGCTCGCAGATGAAAATATGGCCATTCGTTATTGGGCGGTCCACGCCGTTACTAATACCGATATTTTAAGACAGTTAAATTCCGGCAATGCCGCAAATCAAAAGCTGGCGAGGGATATTACCGAACAGTTGAAAAAAATAGTGGATAGCAGCAGCCCTGAGATATTAAATTTGATCGCACAGTTTGCCACCGCTTTGAATATTCAACAGGCGGAAGAGTTGCTTCTTCAAATTGCCGATTTACGAATCCAAAGATACGCCGATTGGTCGGTTAAATACGAAAGACTGGATATAACGATTTTGAAGTTACTAAGCGACAAGATTAACGCACCATCTCGAACTTCCATCGGGTCGACAGACTCAGGCAAACCCGCCGCTGCCAGACGCTTCGGTCAGTTGTATTCATACGTAATCGAACGGTTTATTAAGGGCAGAAACTTAAATCTTGAGCAGCGGCAGCAGTTGATGTCCATTATGGCCGAGATAGAAGAAAAGTGCATCGGTGTTCTCATGAACGACCGGAATCAGAACGGCATAAGAACGGCTATCGCGGGTAAGGATATGAATGCGCTTGAAGCCGAGCGAAAACGCTTGCTCGGTGAGGTATTGCCGGACAAGCTTGGATTCGATTACGGCACAGACAGCAACGGCTCCAAACGCACTGCCCCGGTTACTTTACCGGCCCAGACTTTATAACCGAAAATCAAAGCGCGTTTTTCAAAAGCGGCGGATAATTTTCTGTCAATTTGAATTTTTCGTTTATCTGCATTCGTTTTGGTCCATCCTTTTTGAAGTCTGCATAGACCGGGAATATTTCCGAAGTTCCATTTGAATATGTGGGGGATTTGATTTATAAATATCGTCAGTAATTGAAACGAATCTTTATCAATATGCTCGATTATAGATGGAGAATTTGCTATGAAGAGATCACCTTCGATGACATTCGTTGTTTTTTTGTCGTGCATTTTGTCGCCGCTGTTTATCCTTACCGAGTTTGCCGCGGCGGGACAGAACCAGAAAGTCGAGAAATGGGATTTTTATGAGATATCGCTTGATGGGCCGACTTCCGGCAACCCGTTTGTCGATGTCGAGCTTAGCGCCGTTTTCAAAAACGGCGACAAGATTTACGAACCGGACGGTTTCTATGACGGCAACGGAATCTACAAAATCCGTTTCATGCCGGTTAGCGAGGGAATCTGGACTTATCTAACCAAAAGCAACCGCGATGTTTTAAGCGGCAAAGAAGGCCGATTCGAATGCATAGCCGCTTCGGCGGATAATCACGGCCCTGTGCGGGTGAGAAACCGTTACCATTTCGAATACGGGGACGGGACGCCGTTTTACCCGTTCGGAACTACAATTTACGAATGGCCGTATCAATCGCAGGGCCAGAGGCAACTTACCGTTCAAAATCTTAAAAATGCCGCCTTCAACAAAGCTCGTTTTCTTGCCGTTCCTCCCTGGCGGCAGCAATATATTGAAGGGCCGAATTCCCTGGATTGCTTTCCTTTTGAAGGGACATCGAAGGAAAACTGGGATTTTAAGAGGTTCAATCCGGAATATTTCCGAAGGCTGGAAAAATGTGTGCTCGAGCTTCGTGATATCGGCATAGAGAGTGATTTGATACTGTTCAGACCTTACGATGACGGTAAATGGGGATTCGATATGATGGACAACGAAACCAACGACCGTTTTGTACGTTATGTAGTGGCTCGTTTTGCCGCATTCAGAAATATCTGGTGGTCTCTTGCCAACGAGAACAGTTTTATGGATCATTTCACCGACGAGGACTGGGACCGCCTGTTTCAGATAGTGCAGGCCGAGGACCCGTACGGGCATTTGCGCTCCATTCATAATGCCGGGCGAATTTATGACCATAAAAAGCCATGGGTGACGCACGTAAGCCTGCAATACTACATGGCCGTACGCTCATTCGGTATATCTCCGATGCTGAGGGATATTTATCAAAAACCGATTGTACATGATGAAATAAATTACGAAGGCAATATCGGGTCACGTTGGGGACAGTTATCCGGCGAGGAAATGGTTTATCGTTTCTGGATTGCTTATATCGGAGGAGCTTATGCCACACACGGAGAGACCTCAAGCGGCAGGCCGTACGGCGACGGCTGGATTTCGACCGGCGGCGAGCTCGTCAGGGAAAGTCCGGCAAGAATCGCCTTTCTGAGAAAAATTATCGAAGATGGGCCTCAGGGTGGATTGAATCCGATTGACCAGTACTACATACCGAACATGGCCGGAAGGATTGGCCGGTATTACCTGATTTATTTTGGGAAAGAGCCGGTCAAAGAATGGCAGTTCAGGTTGCCGGACGATGCTCTCAGGGCCGGAATGCGCTTTAAAGTTGAAATTATCGACACGTGGAATATGACAATCACTCCCGTCGAGCAAACATTCGAAGTCGAGCAATTGAATCGCTACGAGTATGTCGGTAAAAATAACTCGAAAGTGGAATTACCGGGCAAACCTTATATGGCCCTGAGAATAACCCGGGCGGAATAATCTTTGCCGAAATTCGCCGAACGTAATTTTCCTATCACTGTTTGTATTTGACCGTGCATCCGTACGGCTTTGTCTTTGGTACGCTCACCGGCTTGGGAATTAATTCGTCGAGAGCTTTCTCGACATAGTTGATTAACTTCTCATTGTCGGGAACTTTCCCCATCGGTGCGTTGTCTATTGCCCCGTTATAGACAATATTGCCTTCGGGATTAATGATAAAAATATGCGGCGTATTTGTGGCATTGTAGGCCCTGCCGACTTTTCCATCGCGGTCGTCGAGTATCGGGTATAAAATCTTGTTTTTCTCGGCGTATTCTTTATTTTTCGCCGTTTCCTGATGACTCGTGCTGTTTATAGCCAGCCAGACGACATTCTTGTCCTTGTACTTAACGGCAAGGTCTTTCATCGTCGATGCCTTTTCGTAGTGATATCTCACGAAGGGGCATTCGTAATTGAACCATTCGAGAACGACAATTCTGCCTTTGTAATCGGCCAGCTTAACGTCTTTGCCGTCATAATTTTTCAGAGTAAAATCCGGCGCTTTTATGGGTTTTTCGTCGGCGGCGAAAAGTGCCGGCGCCACCAGAACCGCTGCTATTGCTGTTAATTTAATCATCTTGTTCATAATCAGCTCCTTTTCATATAATTTTTATTCCTGAATTCCTACGCCAGCGGATTTTCGTGGTTCGTTGGTTTTTTTGCCGCATATCGGTTACAATATCGAAAAATTTTCTGCTGAAATAGGCAAAAGATTCTACATATTCTCACGAAAAGGTGCAGCAAAGGTTCTAAATGCGCTTTTTGCGATTTATCTGGGAATCCGTCGGATAACATTGTATAATCCGTCAATCCCACTAAATGGGAGCAGAATGGGTTGATGTGTTAATGGATTTTTACCGGATTTGTTTGTGGAATCTGTTAGTTTAAGGAGTGAATTATGGTAAAAAGAAAACACCTTTTGTTAATTATTTTCCTGGTTCTTCCATGTGCAATTATGCTTCAAGCGGCTCAAAGGCAGGGAAATGAGCCTGTGCGATATATCGGCGAAGTGAACACATCGAATAGCGGCTATAGCGACGGCTACCATGACGGCCAGATGCAGGTAGCTATCGGTGTACAGAATTACCAGATTATGCGGGCAAATCGCACACACCCCGAATGGTCTGATGGGCTGGGCTGGACGTACAGCCACGCTCCAATGCTGGCTTATGTCAACGGGCGGTTTTACTGCCAGTATCTGACCAATCCGACCGGCGAACATATTCCACCCGGCGTGACTATGCTGTCGCGTTCTAAGGACGGTAAAAACTGGACGAGACCGCAGATTCTTTTTCCCATTTATTTCACGGCTAACGAAGATGCCACTATCGTCTTCAAATTTATGCACCAAAGAATGGGATTTTACGTTGCACCAAACGGCAGGTTTTTGACAATGGCTTATTACGGGGCGAACGACGGACATGGCGTCGGTCGCGTTGTTCGTGAGATTTATAAAGATGATTCAATCGGACCGATTTATTTTATACGGGTTAACGATAACTGGGAAGGTGAAGTTAAATATCCGCTTTATAATACTTCGCCGGATAAGGGATTTGTTGAAGCCTGCGATGCATTTCTTTCCGATAAGATTAGAAGGATGCAGTGGTGGGAAGAAGATTACCTTGCGAAAGATGCTGAGGAATTTTACAGAGTACCCTTGAGGTCCGATCGTAGAAGGCAGGAACCCGGTAAAGCATTCTGTTTTTATACCCGGCCGGATGGCGCGGTGGTCGGATTTTTCAAAGACCGTCTGGTCACGATTACAAAAGATCAGGGCCAGACCTGGACTCCGCTCGTTCCATGCAATACGCTCACTTACAGCGGTGCAAAAATCTGGGCGCAAAAATTAGACAACGGTCAATATGCACTGGTTTACAATCCGACGGCTACTGCCGCGCGACATCCGTTGTGCGTTGCCACCGGTGATGACGGCGTGTTATTTGACCATCTCGTGAATGTTCACAGCGAAGTGCCCGTTAAAAAATATTGGGGGCGTGAAAAACGGCCTGGTCCGCAATACGTACGCGGCATAATAGAGGGAAACGGCAATCCACCGGGTGATGATTTGTGGGTGGTTTATTCGGTCAGCAAAGAAGATATCTGGATTTCCCGGATTCCGATACCCGTCAGATGGGAGGTGGATGGCCCCGTTCAGGATAATTTCAGCGAAATGGAAACCGGCGGTGTTGTTAAAGATTGGAATATTTATACGCCGCAGTGGTGTCCCATTGAAGTTGTGGATTTTCCGAGCAAAAATCAAAAGAGTATGATGCTGAAAGACACCGACCCTTATGACTACGCCAAAGCGGTACGGGTATTTCATAAATCCGACCAACAGAGTCTCTCGTTTAATCTCTATGTTAAGTCCTCGTTTGAAATTCTTGATATCGAGGTGGTTGCGGCAAAAGGACAGCGGCTGGTTCAAACTCGTATTGATACTGATAGGAAGCTTTTAGTAAAAAAAGGAACGAATGACTACTCGTCCGCCGGATCGCTGGAAGCGGAAAAATGGTATGCTTTTGAAATTAAGTTAGATGCTCCTAAGCGGCGGTTTTCCATCAATTTGGATGGTAGAGCAATTATAGAAAATGCGGATTTCTCAGCCGATTCGGGTGTGCCGGAGAGAATTGTATTCCGCACCGGACAATACAGATTGACGGATGATGTGCAGGAATATAAAAGCGGCAATGATTTTAAGCCCGGCTGGGACGAGCCCGACGCCGGTGAGCCGGTCAAGGAAGCCGTATACTACATAAAGGATTTCAAAGCTGCGCAATAACGAATAAGAATGAAAGGAAAATAATGCTCAGATCGTATATGAACTTATTCTATGCTATCAAGAAATCTAAAAGCATCATTCTATGTGCTTTGGTATTGGGGAGTTTGAACTTATCGCTGTGCGGCTGTGTTTCCGCCGCAACTTTACAAAATCAGCCGCTGTTAAATCCTGATGATTTTAAGCACTATATAGATTACTTCAACACCATGGAAGACGAAGATGTAATCAACTTTATTCCGAATGCCGAGTCATGGCCGTGGCTGAAAGAGAACATTCCCATGTTTGAATGTCCGGATAAGGATTTTGAACGAATTTATTATTTCCGTTGGTGGACATACCGCAAGCATATCAAGAAAACCGCCGACGGATTCGTTATGACCGAGTTTATTACGCCGGTCGGTCATGCCGGCGCTCATAACACTGTCAGTTGCGCCCTCGGCCATCATATCTACGAAGGTCGATGGCTCAAAGACCGGCAATATCTCGATCAATATGTCCTCTTCTGGCTCCGCGGTCGCGACGGCGGCCCCCAGTCGCATTTGCATAAATTCAGCAGTTGGATTGCAGATGCTTTGTATAATAAATATCTTGTCGATTATGACAGGAAATTTCTGCTTGACCTTTTACCAGATTTGGTCAGCGATTATCAGAAATGGGAAGAAGAAAAGCTTTTGGATGACGGCATGTTCTGGCAATTCGATGTTCGCGACGGTATGGAGGAATCTATAAGCGGTTCGCGAAGAGCCAAAAATGCGCGTCCTACTATAAACAGCTATATGTATGCCAACGCTTTGGCAATTTCCAAAATAGCCGATATGGCGTCAAAAGTGGAACTTGCCGAGGATTTCCGGAAAAAGGCGGCAAAAATCAAAGACCTTACGCAGAAAAATCTCTGGGACAGTCAGGCAAAATTTTTCAAAGTTCGTCTGGAAAACGGCCCTCTTTCCGATGCCCGTGAGGAGATTGGTTTTATACCGTGGTATTTTAATCTGCCGGATGCGGGTTATGAACAGGCATGGACACAGGTTCTCGATCCCAACGGATTTAAGGCCCCGTTCGGATTGACTACGGCGGAAAGGCGACATCCCCAGTTTCGCTCGCACGGCGTCGGGACATGCGAATGGGACGGCGCCGTCTGGCCGTTTGCTACGACCCAGACGCTTGTGGGCATGGCAAATTTGCTGAGAAATTACAAACAATCTTACGTGTCTTCGAAGGATTATTTTGATGCGTTATTGACTTATGCGAAAGAACATCAGAAAAACGGCAGGCCTTATATCGGTGAATATCACGATGAAAAAACCGGCGCCTGGCTCAAAGGCGACAATCCTCGAAGCCGGTATTATAACCATTCTTCTTTTTGCGATTTGGTTATCTCCGGCCTGGTCGGTATTTGTCCGCAGGCTGATGATTCGATTTTAGTGCATCCGCTTGTTCCCGCCGATACGTGGCAGTGGTTTGCGTTGGACAAGGTCAATTATCACGGCAAAACAATAACGGTTATCTGGGACAAAACCGGGGAAAAATATAAACAAGGTAAGGGACTTTCAGTTTTTGTTGACGGAAAACTTGCCGCACATTCGACATCATTGGAACCGATTGAAGGTAAAATCTAACTTCTGATAAGAAAGGTAAATATAATGAAAAGACTTTTATCCATTGCATTATTTTTGCTTATTACTGCTGCTGCTTGCAGTGGCCAGAAAATATCTATTGTCGTATCGCCCGAAGCCGCGGCCCGTGTGAATTATGGTGTCGAAAGACTTAATTCAGCTCTCAGCGATGCGGGTTGTGACGTGGAAGTTTCCAGGCAATCACAAGTTCCCCAAAGCAGGCCGTTGATTGTCGTCGGGACTCGAAAAGAAAATTCTCTCGTTGATTCGATGGCTAAATCCGGTTTCAGCTCTTTCGAGAGCGGCGAAGTCGGGAACGAAGCATTCCTTTTGGAATCCAAAGGTGATGTCACCGTAGTTACCGGTTGTGACGACAGCGGCACATTGTACGGTTGCATGGAATTGGCGGATAGAATTAAAAAAGAAGGTACTCTGCCTAAAGATTACAGATTCGCGGACAAGCCTGTCATGGTGCTTCGCGGCCCGTGTATCGGTATGCAAAAATGCCGGCTTTTGCCGGGGCGGCGGGTCTATGAATACCCATACACCCCAGAGAACTTCCCCTTCTTCTATGACAAGGAATTCTGGAATGAATATCTTGATTTATTGGCCGAGCAGCGAATGAATACGCTGTATTTATGGAACGGCCATCCTTTTGCTTCTTTAGTCAGGCTCGAAGATTATCCCTATGCCCTGGAAGTGCCTGAGGATGTTTTCCAGAAGAACGTTGAGGTTTTCGAATATGTAACGCGGGAAGCGGATAAACGTGGCATATGGGTCATTCAGATGTTTTATAACATTTTTGTCTCGAAACCTTTTGCCGAGAAGCATAATATCAGTACGCAGCACCGCCAGTCAACGCCGCTTATAGCAGATTATAATCGCAAATCCATCGCCGCATTTGTGCAGAAATACCCGAATGTGGGCCTGTTGGTTTGTCTGGGTGAAGCTTTAAGGGGCAGTGAAAATCAGGTGCAATGGTTTACTGAAGTGATAATACCCGGAGTGCAGGACGGCATGAAAGCATTGGGAATTACAGAAGAACCCCCTATTGTTCTGCGTGCCCATGCCGCGGATGCCAATGCCGTTATGCACGCAGCTTTGCCGATTTATAAAAATCTTTACACAATGGCCAAATATAACGGCGAATCTCTCACTACCTGGGAGCCTCGCGGTTCATGGCAGCAGGTTCATCTGAATCTGAGCCGTTTGGGTTCTCAGCATATAGCGAATGTCCATATTTTGGCGAATCTTGAGCCGTTTCGATACGGGGCGCAGCGATTCATTCAGAAATGTGTGCAGGCTATGCTGACGCGTCTCGGTGCTCAGGGATTGCATCTTTATCCGCTGTTTTACTGGAATTGGCCGTATTCTCCGGACAA
>JAFGBG010000021.1 GCA_016933295.1 Sedimentisphaerales bacterium
ACATAATGATCGAGCCTCATATAGCCGAGCTGATGTGCTCCCCACATTTCATTTCCGATGCACCATAAACGAACATTGAACGGCTCTGCGTCGCCGTTTAGTTTCCTGAGCGAGCCCATCTGGGTATCTGTTGCACCGTTTGCATATTCCAGCTCTGCCGCCGCCGAATAGGCATCACCAAAACCCGTGTTGACGGTAATCATCGGCTCGGCATTTAGTATGCGGCAAAAATTGATAAACTCGTGCATACCGAAATCGTTATGCTCGACACCCGTCCATGCCGGGTTGGTGCGGGGGGGGCGTTTGTCCCTGTCGCCGATGCCGTCACGCCAGTCGTAGCCGCTGACGAAATTCCCGCCCGGCCAGCGGTATAATGTGGCGTTCAGCTCCTTGAGAACGGCCATGGTATCTGCTCTCATGCCGTTGATATTATCTGCGGGCATAAGAGATACCGTACCGACAAAACAGGAACCGTTTTCAACCTTAATTTCCAGTTTGCCTTTTATCGTATCGGTGCCGCTGGTGAGCCAGAAAAAATATTTTACGTATTCTTTCTGTATGAATTTAAACTGCATCGAATCCTGCTGATTATCTCCCCAGCACAGCGATACCGTCACAATCGGGTTGCCGTCCCGGGCTTTAAGATAAATATAGCCTGAATAATCCTTGTCTTTTACCAGTCCCAGGTCAAGCTGCCTGATGCCGTTTCCGCCCTGAATAACGGGTGTGTGCTCTCCCACGAAGGAATTTTCCTTAACCATTGTAACCGAATCGGCGGAGCCGATAATTTGCCATGGGGAGGCCCCTACAACCTGGTATGGACTTTCAGTAGGGATGGTTCTTGACCGTGCGTAAGGATTATAATCTGCCGTAATAGTATAATAAAACTTGCGGTCTTCCAGCATCTCCGCCCAGATGCCCCCGTATATACAGCGACCGAGGTGCTCGATAAACTGCCCGTAAATGTAAGGTGAGATAGGCTCTTTTGTTGTTCCGGCGTCAATAGTAACGGATTTCTGCCCGGCTGCTATGGCAGGCAGAAAAGTACAGACAAATACGGCAGCCGTCAAAAAAGTTATACAAAAATAGCGGAATCTGGACATCTCTATTCTCCTTTCTGTTCCGTGTCAAAACTGCTGTTCGTTTGCCCCGATGGCAGACGATGTCATCACGGACGGGATTATAAACAAAATCAGGAGAAATGCAACTCTATAATGTCTTTGTCGTTGAGCACGTGAGTGCGTTGAACGTTTTGTCCGTCGTAAACACCGGTGCCCCAGATTTTGGCGGATTTTAGCTTTTCGGCTAATTGGCGATGAATATCTGTAGCCAGATCCATGACGGTCGAGCCGACGGGAAGTGTGAACGGCTCAGTCATATCGGCTGGTTTACCCGGCGGTTTGGCGTAAATACGGATAATTCTCAGCATCTCGAAAAATTTCGCCGAGAGATTTTCGAGTCCTGCTCCGGTTTCTGCTGAAATTTCGATAAATTCAAAATTTCGTTCGCAGGTTTTTTTGAGTTTCTCAAGTGCACCATCTTTGGCGATGTCGGCTTTCGTGCAGATGACGAACACCTTTTTGCCGAGCGAGTTGCCCTGGTCGTCAAACGCCGGAGTTTCACTGTCGATGAGCAGGCTTCGTGATTCGAGAAAATCCATACAGACTTTCATTTGCTCCTGTATGTCGCCGGACAGGTCAATGACAATCGCAATCATGTCACAGTTGCGATATGTTCCGACCTGACCTGGAGCGATGTAGTCGGCGGTAACAGGCGGCATATCGACTAACTGGATCTGAATATCCTCGAACGTCACCATCCCGGGAACAGGAGAGCTTGTCGCGAACGGAAAATCCGCAACGTTTGCTTTTGCATTTGTCATGGCTGCCACGATCGAGCTTTTGCCGCAGTTCGGAGTTCCGAGAAGCACGATTTGGCCGGCGCCGCTGCGAGGAACATGAAAAATATCTACATGCGAGCCGCCTTTTTTCTGCGTGGCTACCTCTTTGAGCTTGCTCAGTTTTCTTCGCAGGTCGGCCTTGAGATGGTCTGTGCCCTTGTGTTTGGGCATGACCGCCAGCATGCGTTCGAGCGCGAGGATTTTCTCCTGGTTCGTAGAAGCGCTCTTGAACCATTCTTCAGCCTTGTAATATTCTGGTGTTAAATTAGCAGGCATCGTATATCAATTAAAAAGGTAAAAGTAAAAAGTAAAAAAGTTATTCCTTCCTTTTCCTTGCATTGATGATAATTTGTGCGATGATTCGGCAAACTTCATCTGATTCGATAATCAAAGAGCCAATTTGTTTACTTCTACTAAATTTGAAGCTCTGAGTAGCCTGAGCCAATATTTTGTTTCGCGCTTCTTTCAGTGCTATATTATATTTATATATGAAATCGGCCTTACTCTATGCCGCTTGAGCTTCTTCGATATTTACTCCTACCGATGTTCCTGAACGTACAACCTGTGTTAAAGTAATCCTTTGAGATGGAATCTTCTCATCTAATTTTTCCGATAGTTTCAAAATATCAAGAGCGAAATTAAAAGCTCTTTCTACTATATTCTGATTTTTATCCCCTTTTGCCTTTTAACTTTTTACTTTTAACTTAGTTGCAACTGTTCTGCAACTAAGTCACCGACCTGGCTTGTCGAGTATCCCATTTTTCCGGCCTGCATGGATTTAAGCTTGTTGGCGGTAACGAATTTCACGGCATCTTCGATTTTTTTGCCGGCCTTTTCCTCACCTAATGTTTCCAGCATCATCTGTGCCGAGCAGATAGCGGCCAGAGGATTAATCACACTCTTGCCGGTGTATTTCGGGGCGCTTCCGCCGATAGGCTCGAACATGCTCACGCCTTCGGGATTGATATTTCCGCCGGCGGCGATTCCCATGCCGCCCTGAATCATCGCGCCGAGGTCTGTGATGATGTCGCCGAACATATTGCCGGTTACAATCACATCGAACCACTCGGGATTTTTCACCATCCACATGCAGGTCGCATCGACATGATAATAATCTCTGCGGATATCTGGATATTCGGCCTTGCCCATTTCATGGAATGCACGTTCCCACAAATCGTAAATAAAGGTGAGCACATTTGTTTTGCCGCACAGGCCGAGTGTATTTTCGCTTCCTTTGCCGCGAGCTTTTTTGCCGTGCTTTTTCGCATACTCGAATGCGTACTTCAGGCAGCGATCCACCTGGAAGCGATTATATATCGCCGATTGAACTGCTACTTCGTTCGGCGTACCTTTCATTGTGAAGCCGCCTGCACCTGTGTAGGCATCGCCTGTGTTTTCGCGAACGACTACAAAATCGATTTCGTCCGGGCCTTTGTCTTTTATCGGCGTGGCCACTCCCGGATAAAGTTTGACCGGGCGCAGGTTGATATACTGGTCCAGCTCGAAACGCGCCTTTAGCAAAATTCCCTTTTCGAGAATGCCGGGCGCTACGTCCGGATGACCGATTGCACCGAGCAGAATCGCATCGAATTTGCGAAGCTCTTCTACTGCGCTGTCCGGCAGAGTTTCGCCTGTCCTTTTATATCTTTCGCCGCCGAAATCGAACTCGGTCAAATCTACTTTGAAACCGAACTTATCCGCGGCGGTTTTTAATACTTTTACCGCTTCGGCTGTAACTTCCGGCCCGGTTCCATCGCCGGGCATTACTGCTATATTGTAACTATTCGCCACTTTTTAATCTCCTTGCCGTAATATTTTTTACTTCTTAAGTTGTCATTCCTGCCCCTAAGGGATAAACTCCAGCAGGAATCCATTTTTTACCCTGTGAGATAGCAAAACTCACCTCACCGGGGCGCATACTATAACCTCAAAGGCATCGATTATCAAGAAAATCTCCTTTATAGCAGTTACGGGGTGAATTTTCCCCCAAAGGGTGTATTGATGCTATGATTAAACGGGGCGCATTGTTATGTAATTTGCTTCATTCTTCGCCAAAGAGAGGGTCACCTGCGTCCTTTTGAGCCTTAATCAAAGAAAAATCCGAGTAGTCCATATTTCATTCCTTCTTTTTTATCTTTCTTATTCACAACACGAAGTTAGACCATTTTTCAAAGAATCACCAAAGGAAAGGGATGAGTTTATATTTTGTTTTCTGAGCATATTCTTTATAACCTTTTAGTTCTTTCTGTAAGAATTTATCCTCAAAAGCAGTGCGAATCACAAGTAAGATTAATATCATCCCATTTGGTAAGTTCGCCCACCAGGAACCTAAAATAAATGAGGAACTCACAATTATTGCTGAGAAAGATACATAGCCGGGATGCCTGATAAATTTATATGGACCGGAGATACAAACCTGATGATTTCTCTCCTCCTGAATCCGAACGGTTGTTTCAAAATGAGGATTGACCGCCATTGCCCAAAGCAATAATAGATGTGCTGAAATGTAAATTATTGCCACGATAATAATAAGCTCAGGTGGCATATGTGACCATTCAAAACGAACCGCATCCAGCCCTGCAATACAGGAAGCTGTTGATACGAGTAGTATATAAAATACTACCCAGACTTTATCGAAGGATTGAGTATTACCCTGTATCAGTTTCCCTCGTTCATTGAGCATCCGAGGATTGACTTTTGCTAAATAGGCTCCTCCTAAAATATGAAACAAGACGTTAAAACCAATATATACCCAGGCGTTTATCCATTTAACAGAACCGGCGGAAATTAGCAACAGCAATAAATTAAGCAGGGCAAAAGATACTTCTCGAAAGATGCCTTTAAAACCAAAGTAATTTATTTTGTTCATGTTTCCTTTTCGTTTAATTGTGTCGGCCATGAACTTCCTAATTCTACTCTTTTATCTATTGCAATGCTAAGTATAATATTCTACAGTTTTCCGCTTTTGCTGAATCTATTATGATAGGAACTATTATTTTAGGCAATAAGAAATCCCGGTTGCTGCCGGGATTCGATGGTTGTTTCGGCCCCGTTAGAATTTAAACCCACAGCCGTGCTGTGGGCTAAGAATTATTTACTTCTCCTTCGCGTGTTTGAGGATGAATCGTTCGGCCTTTTTGGCGACTTGTTTTCGTGTGTTTTTTAGCTGCCTCTTAACAAATGCAATAACGGCCTTTTTGTCGTCTATCTGCTCGAAGAACTCATCGAACGAATCGATTGCCTGTCCTATCACTACATTTCGACATTCCGGAGACGGCTTGCCGTGCATTTCGAATTTGGCCTTCTCTACTTTAAGTATCTCGCGGGTAATACGCTCGGTTAGCTCTGGTTTGGCTAAAGCTATCTTAGACGAGCTGCCGATGATGTTAGCTGCCGTCACCATCGTCGGGCCCGAAATAGGTGAGTAGTACTTCTTAAAGATGGTTTCAAATTTTTTGCCGTCATCGACAGCCGAAACATTTCCAATCGTTGAAATGGCACCCCATTTTAGGAAACTATTGTCACTATCGAGCAAATTCACGAACACATCGAAATAGGGGTATATCAGTTTCGGCCGTTGCTCACTGACAAGACGAAGCACTTTCTCGTACCTAAATTTGACTGCGCGTTTCTCGACCTTCAGCGCCTTTACCAGCTCAGCAATCTCTTTCGGCCTCTTTATTAGACGGTCCACAAAAGCGGGTATATCCGCACATTTTTGGTCGAGTAGGTCTAATATATTCGCGTTAGTCATATTGCTTCCCATGAGATGGCAAAGCCTGTTTCACCGGGATTTCGTTATGTGTTCCAGCAGGCCGCCGTCATTGATTATATCCAGAGCGAAATCAGGCAATGGATTAAATTTTATATCCTTGCCGGTTGTCCGGTTCTTTATCAAGCCTGTTTTGAAATCAATCTCCAGCTCGTCTCCGTCGTTGATTTTTGACGGTGCGTCCGGCGATTCTATCAGGTAGAAGCCGTTATTGATGGCATTGCGATAAAATATACGTGCGAACGTCCCGGCGATTACGGTTTTGACTCCCGCCCCGCGAAGTGCCCAGACGGCGTGCTCTCTGGATGAGCCGCAACCGAAATCATCTCCTGCGACAATGCAATCGCCTTGTTCGACTTTATTTACGAAATCTCCGTCCAAATCTTCCATGCAGTGTTTGGCCAGCTCCTTTTCGTCATCGGTATTCAAATATCTTGCCGGAATTATTTCATCCGTATTTATGTGATCTCGTTCATATTTATGTGCTCGTGACATTTTTATATTCCTCTACATTAAGTATCTTTGTTTTAAAAAGCATTAATTTATCGAGATTCAGTCTGTTGGTCATTTGCTGCCGGTCCCCATGTTTTATCAGTTCCAAGAGCAAAACCAAGAATTACAAGCAGAATGAATACGATAATTACGACAATCAAGATTGCCATTCGATGCTTTCGTATTTTCTTGACGAAAGACTTAGACATTTTTTTCCAAATAAAATAAATTCTAAATCCTAATTTCTAAATCTTATTAGGTATTCAATTTTCCTCAAAGGTAATTTCTACAGTCGGTCAGTTTTCCTTCGACGGCGCTTGCCGCTGCTGTTGCCGGGCTGGCGAGATATACTTCGCTCTTGGGATGTCCCATTCTGCCGACGAAATTACGATTTGTTGTACTAATGCACTTTTCGTCTTCAGCCAGAATACCCATGAATCCACCTAAACAAGCACCGCAGGTCGGAGCTGCAATCACGCATTCGGCATCGTAAAATATATCGAACAGGCCTTCGTCTTTTGCCTGCTTCCAGATGGTCGGTGTAGCCGGCACAATCAACGTGCGAATGGCGACCTTTTTTCCTTTGAGGATTTTCGCCGCGATTCGTAAATCTTCGATTCTGCCGTTCGTGCAGCTTCCGATATATGCCTGATCCATTTCCATACCGACACATTCACCGATGGGGACGCCGCCGCTCGGTAAATGCGGCAAAGCGACCATCGGCTCTATCTTCGAGCAATCGAATTCTTCGACTGCGATGTATTCGGCATCGTTGTCGGATTTGAAAACAGTGTATTCCTTCTTATCTTTCAAATGCTCGTCGAGATATTTCTTTGTGATATCGTCTAAACCGATAATACCGCTTTTTGCGCCTGCTTCGATTGCCATGTTCGTAATGGTCATTCTCGCTTCCATCGACATCTCGGCCAGGGCCGGGCCGACAAATTCCATGGCTTTGTATAGCGCGCCGTCGGTACCGATACGAGCGATTACGGCGAGGATTACATCTTTGCTATAAACACCGTGGCCGAGCGAGCCGTTCAGTACAAATTTTATGGATGCCGGCACCTTGAGCCAAAGCTGCCCGGTTGCTATTGCGGCGGCCGTATCCGTCGAGCCGATCCCTGTGCTGAATGCGGCAAAAGCGCCATAAGTACAGGTATGCGAATCGCCACCAACAATAACTTCACCCGGCCGGATATGGCCCTGCTCCGGCAGAATCGCATGGCATACGCCGGCCCTGCCTATTTTGTAATAGTGTTTTATTTTGTGTCGTTTTGCCCATTGGTCGAGACGCTTATGCAACTCGGCACTTTTAATATCTTTGGCCGGCTGAAAATGGTCCGGCGTAACGACAATCTTTTCCGGATCGAATACTTTATCGATTCCACGTTCGGCGAGCATGGAAATCGCTGGCGGAGCGGTCACATCGTGACACATGATAACATCTATCTTTGCGTCAACCAGCTCGCCCGGGCGGACTTTTTCCCTATCCGCAGCTTTTGCCAAAATTTTCTCGGTTATTGTCATTCCCATAACATCAATTCCTTTTTATATTGTTTACCGCGGCGTAGCCCTTAGGCGAAGCCGGGTCATTTATACTTTTTACTTTTACCTTTTAACTTTCTACTTGCCTTACAGTTCCGCCTTCATTTCCGCCGTTCCGCCTTTTGCCGCAACCATTCTATTGATGGCATCGACGTAGGCTTTTGCACTGGCCTCGATGATATCAGTAGAGATACCTCTGCCGATGAAAGTTCTGCCGTCGTCGGAAATTCTGACTGTTGCCTCCCCGAGTGCCTCTTTGCCGCTGGTAATGGCACGAATTGTGTAGTTATCCAGTTTTGGTGATAATCCCGTCGCCTGCCTGATAGCTTCATAAGCCGCATCGACCGGGCCGTCGCCGCACGCCGCCGCCTGTTTTGTTTCGTTTTTTGCTTTCATTTTTACGCTGGCGGTCGGCAGCGTTCCGGTTCCGGAAGCTACGTGCAGATATTCCAGCTCGAAAACATGTTCGACAACATGGATTTCCTCGTTAATAATCGCCGCGAGGTCCTCGTCGAAGACTTCCTTTTTCTTATCTGCAATTTCCAGAAATCTTTTATACGCATGCTCGATTTCCTGTTTGTTGAGCTTGAAGCCCAACTGTTTGCATCTGTCGGTAAATCCGTGCCGGCCGGTATGCCGCCCGAGAACCATACGCGAGCCGCCCAGGCCGATACTCTCGGCAGTCATAATCTCGTAGGTCGTTCGCTCTTTTAGTATGCCGTCGACATGGACGCCGGACTCGTGTGCGAAAGCGTTGGCGCCGACAATCGCCTTATTCGGCTGGATTACAAAGCCGGTCAGTTGCGAGACCAACTGGCTCGTGCGATAGATTTCTTTCGTATTTATATTGGTCGAAAGTCCGCCTGTACTTTGCGTGGCAAAAAAGTCCGGACGCGTACGTATTCCCATCACAACTTCTTCGAGAGCGGCGTTGCCCGCGCGTTCACCCATGCCGTTGACCGCGCACTCGATCTGGCGGGCGCCGTTTCGCACACCGGCCAGTGAATTCGCCACGGCCATGCCGAGGTCGTTGTGACAGTGAGTGCTGATGATGCATTTGTCTATACCGGGAACGTCGGATTTGAGCCGGGCGATAATCTGTCCGTATTCGTAAGGCAGGATATACCCTACCGTGTCCGGGATATTTAAAGTGGTCGCACCGGCTTCTATGACGGCGGCAAGAATTTCGATTAGAAACGACATTTCACTCCTGCACGCGTCTTCCGGCGAAAACTCGACGTCATCGACGATAGTTCGCGCGAATTTTACGGCATTGACGGCCATTTTCAGGACCTCGTCACTGCTCTTTTTGAGTTTATGCTCCATGTGGACCGGTGAGGTCGCGATAAAAGTATGGATGCGTTTCTTTTTCGCTGGGGTGATTGCCTTGCCCGCCGCTTCGATATCACCTTCGTTTGCTCTGGCCAGACCGGCTATTGTCGGTCCAGCCACCTGCTCGGCGACCAGTTTCGTCGCCTCGAACTGGGTCGGACTTGAAACGGGGAAGCCCGCTTCGATAATATCCACGCCCAAAACGGCCAATTGCTGGGCGATTTCCAGCTTTTCGGCGATTGACAGCGAGGCGCCCGGCGATTGCTCGCCGTCTCTTAAGGTTGTGTCAAATATTAAAACTTTTTCTTCAGACATATTTTTTTCTCCGAAATTTACTTTGAATGGCGTTAATTATGCCTAAAACAAAGCAAAATTGCCATGAATTTACAAAAAAACGGATAGAAATAGATTGTTTGTGGAGAATTTATTGCGCCAGGCGGCGCAAAAGCAGGCTGTTAAGACCGAGAATGGCCTTTAAGATGGAACAAGATATAACATTACCGTTCATATTAAAAATTATACAAAAATAGAACTTTTCTGCAACACTTTTTTCAAGTTTTTATTTTCTTTAAATCGGAAATTTATGAAGACGGCTTTAAGGTATAATAGTGCCTGTCATTGAAGTATTGTTGTTTTTGACAAGCCTGACTTTGACCAAATCGTTGTTTTTGACCTTGAATTTCGGATTTGAGCCGTCTTTTTGAATCTCGTACTTCGCAGCGAATCGCTGCTTTGCAGAGTAGTAAATATTGACCATGAAGTATCTTTCGCTTCTGCCGCCGGGCTTATTTCTGTCGTCTTCAATCAGAATCTCGGCGGTTTCGCCTATAAATTGTTGTCGAAATTTTCGCCCCAGCTCGATATCCAGTTTTCTCAAAATATCCGAGCGTTCTTTTATAACGTTATTACTTACAGTACCGGGCATTTTTGCCGCGGCTGTGCCCTTGCGCGGCGAAAACCTGAAAACGTGCATCTTGGCAAAACATATATATTTGGCGAGATTTACGGTCTGCTCGAAATCGGCATCAGTTTCAGATGGAAAACCGACGATAATATCGGTCGTTATAGCAGGCCTGTCGAGGGTGGATTTTATTGCTACGACCTTTTCGGCAATTTGGTCGGCTTTGTACTGGCGGCACATTTTTTTCAATATCACATCCGAGCCGGATTGTATCGATAAATGAAAATGCGGCATAATGTTTGTGTGTTTGCAGAATATATCAAGCAATTGCGGTGTAACATCCACCGGCTCAAGCGAGCTTAGTCTTATCCTCTTAAGATTGGGAATCTGGGCAATTTTATCCACTAAGACGGCTAATTGAATATTTTGCCGATCCGGCCAGTTTTGCCGCCTGACGGTTTTTTGCCCGTAGGCCCCCAGAAATATTCCTGAGATGACGATTTCCTTATGTCCGGCCCGGACAAGCGCTTGTGCTTCTCGCAGGACTTGCTCGGGCGGTTGATTGCGAACAAAAGGGCGTGTTTTGGGTACTATACAATAGGTACAATAGCCGTCGCAGCCGTCCTGAACCTTCAGGAAGGCTCTGGTTTGGCCATCAAAGGAAGACAGCGCGGTTAATCTTTGATAATTACACAATTCTTTTTTATGCTTGATTTTAGGTTCTTTTTCTGATTTAATGATATTATTCGGGCTTAATCCCGGGTGGCAACTTGTCCGTTCCGGTACGGTTGTTTTCAGAGAGCTTGATACATCTGTATCATTGTCTTCCGGGAGGAGGACGCAGGGGCAGGTGACGATTTGGCTGAGTATTTCGGCAAGATTGTTACGTTTTTTGACAAAATGGATATTTTCGGTTGTATGAGTTGATTCGCCAATTTCCACGGTCGGAAGGCAGCCGCAAACGACTATAACAGTTTCGGGGTAGAGTTTGTGAATTTTTCGAATGTACTGTCTGCTTTTGGCCGAGGCAGTGTGAGTGACACAGCAGGTGTTGACAATGGCAAGGTCGGTTTTTTCAGACGATTCGAGTCTGTATAATCCGAGTCTCTCGAGCAGTTCCCGAACCTGCTGGCTCTCGTACTGATTGACTTTACAGCCAAGGGTGTTGATGGAAAACGTCTTCATAATATGATATAATCTATGTTCAATCGAACGGATTGACAAGGCTATTTGGTTAAATTAACTGAATGCGAGGTATGCAATGGCTGCAGAAATGGGTGCGGTATGGGCAATTGATATAGGCCACAATTCACTAAAAGCATTGTACTTGAGTACGGAACGTGGCGTAGTCGAGGTAGTCGGTTACGACAACATACGACACGGCAAAATTCTCAGTGGGGATGGTATTACCGATGCCGAGAGGGAAGAGCTTATAGCTATAAGTCTGCGCAAGCTGGTTACCAAGTACGACCTGAGCATGGATGAAATAGCTATTGCCGTGCCGAGTCAGAACAGTTTCGCGCGATTTGTGAATCTGCCGCCCGTCGAGGCCAAGCGTATTCCGGAGATGGTGCAGTTCGAAGCTGTTCAGCAGATTCCTTTTGGAATCAACGATGTCCAGTGGGATTGGCAGTTGATGACCGAGCCCGACAGTCCTGAAATCAAGGTTGGAATTTTTGCAATCAAAAATGACGTTGTTAATTATGCCATGCAACCGTTCACCAGGGAGGATATCGAGATAAGCTATGTGCAGATGGCGCCGATGGCTTTGTATAATTTCTTATTGTACGACCGGCCCGATTTGGTGACTTCGGACAATCAGGCGACGGTAATTATTAACGTCGGTGCCGGCAATACCGACCTTGTCGTATGTACGCCGTCGGCCGTCTGGCAAAGATGTATTCTCATAGGCGGCAATACTTTTACAAAGGCGATAGCCGATACTTTCAGGCTTAATTTTGAAAAGGCCGAGAAGCTCAAACGAACGGCCCCGGTAAGCAAGTATGCCCGGCAGATATTCCAGGCGATGAGGCCGGTATTTACGGATCTGGCTTCTGAAATTCAGCGATCTTTGGGATTTTACAGCAGCTCCAATCCGAATACGAAGATTGTAAGGATTATTGGGATGGGGGGCGGTACGAGGTTGCGTGGTTTACTTAAGTATTTACAGCAGACGCTGCAAATACCTGTGGAAAGGCCGGATTCGTTTAAGAGGCTGGCAATCGGCTCCGGTGTCTCACAGGCGAAATTTCATGAAAACGTAAGCGATTTCGGCATAGTTTACGGTCTTGCCCTGCAGGGACTGGGGCTTGCAAAAATTGAGAGTAATTTACTGCCTCGTACTATTGCACGTTCAAGGGCCTGGGCGAGTAAGGGCAGATATTTTATCGCCGCCGCGTGCATATTATTATTCACTTCGCTTTTGTGCTTTGCAAGCACCGGCTGGAAGGTATTAAATTACGATAAAAACAAGCAAACTCGAACACGTATCGCAGGCATACTCAATAACATTACTCAGGCCTCGAACAAGCTCGAAGAAATCGAGAATAAAAAGGCGGAATACGCGGCTAAAATAGAAAAAGAATTCGAGATTTTTAAATATCGAGAGGTCATTCCCGAAATTTGTGAGACCATTATATCCGCTTTGCCAAACAAGGAAAATACGCCGGAGCAGGCCCCGCTTTATGAGGCTTTCGCCAAAGGTGATATAGGAGGGATTAAAGAGTTTAAACGAAACGAGCGAAAGCAAATATTCCTAACGTATATGTCTGTCAGTTTTGCCAAAGATATTAAAAGTGCGAAATTTGAGGGTGCTGATTTATGGCGGCGAAACCGTAATCTCCTGGAGGAAGAGGACGAAAGAGATGGAGAGATGAGCGAAGTTGAGTGGCAAATGATGATGGCTGAGCGGGGTATGGGGATTTCAGAAATGGATCGGCGACGGTTTGGTTGGGAAATAGAAACCGAAGAGAAAAAAGACCCCGGATTCGTATTAACTATAATAGGATATAGTCCCTATGGGCAGAGCATTACCGAACTGGGGCAGATAATGGATCCTCCGAATGCAAACGATAACCCGAACACATGGGGTTTCATCACGAGACTAGCGCGTCTTGACGATTTGGTTGCCGACGGTAACAGTCCGTTTGTGCTGTATGGGAAGGGCGTTCCAGATCATTACAAACTTGACATGAAGGAAATAGATTTGGCAGTCGAAGACCCTCTTATTGGAATAGGGCAATGGGGTGTCAGATACATAAATAAAATGACAAATAACGGCCCCCAGGAGACCATGGAGGATGTTGTAGTAGATCCTTTAACGGATGAAATTATAAATAAAGTCTCGGTTCTTGACCAAAACGGCAGAGAAATACTCACTAATGGCAGGCCTACTTATAAGGTCAACGACCATTGGTTCGAGATAAATTTAAAATTTATATGGAGAGAAGCCCCGGAATTTCCTGAAAATAATGCTCTTCAGGGTACTATGCTTTGATAAGGTAAAGTGTTTGTAAGTTTCGGCGAAGTTTCAGGAATTTAGAACCTGCGGCAGAAAATAGATTGGTAAAAAAAATTATTGGATTTGTGAGCGAAAAATGGATCTATCTAATTTCACAGTTATTTTTCAGAAGCTGAGCTTTTTCAAGAATAAATCGCTGTTAATACCGGTTATTATCAGTCTCATCGGGATACTGCTTTTTATACCTACTCAGCTTATGAGCAGCGGACTCAAGGAACAGGTAGACAAAGAGAGTGTCTCGGTTCTTGCGAGGGTTCGTAATTTATCTAAGGCGGCGGTCTCGGATGAATTATTGGATAAAGAGACGAAGCAGTTGCAGGATCAGGCGGAAGATGCAAACGAGATAGAGCTGCTGGCAAAAGAGACTACTCAAAGGAAACTGCTGGTTTACAATATATTTGATGTTAACGATCCCAATACTCTGCCCGACTTGATTTTTCTTCAGTTCGGCCAGCAATATACCGGCGGGATTGATAAAATGATTGCCGAGTCTAAATCCGGCGATTGCCCCACAGAAATCGAATTAACAAGAGCCATCGACGAATCAGGAGCAAAATCACGTGCTTTAATGCCGCAGCAGGGAAGAATGATGTTTGATGAGCCCATGATGAATCCTATGTCAAGACTTAACAGAGGTGCACCCGGTTTGAGAACGATGAGCAAACTGGAACGGGCTGTTGTTGACCAGAAATGTATGGCAAGAGCCAAAGAGATTTCTTTCTATGTTACACCGGCACAAATGAGCGGGTATGCATTATGGCAGAATTACAATACAAATATTCAAAAGGTCGATGCTGTTGAAGATTGCTGGTATTATCAATTGGCTTACTGGATTATTGAGGATGTTTTCGATACGGTAAATACCTTGGATTCCGGGTATGATAATGTTCTGAACGCTCCCGTGAAAAGGATTATGCGTGTCACTTTTAAAATGGATTCAGGTTTTGGAGGAATGAGAAGGACTGTTAGAAGGGGCAGAATTACATCTGGTACGCAGAAAGAGGCGGATAATACGGACAAACCCCAATATGTGCTTTCCGACGATAAGCAATCGATGCTAACGGAAACATGTACGGCAAGATATTGTGACGAAGATATTGACGTCGTGCATTTTAACCTTGTCTGTATAGTAAGTATGCAGGATTTTATGCCTTTTATGGAGGAATTGTGCAGTGCGAAGGAACATGAGTATATCGATGAATCCGGACAGACGCATACTTACAAGCATAATCAGATCACGATTATTGAAACAAAGATCAGCCCGGTCGATAGAGAGCAAGCAGATCATCTTAATTACTGTTATGGCGATGCAGGTGTTATAGAGCTGGATTTGGTTTGTGAATATATTTTCAAAAAGAATGCTTATGAAGACATAAAGCCGGAGTCGGTCAAAAAAACACTGCTTGGTGAAGAAACGGAGTAATAATAAACGGTCTGTTCTGCGGACTGATAAGAAAGAAAGACTGAGACGGGATACGAGAAATGATAAAGAAGATAGGCAGATTTTTCGAAGAAAATGTCGAGAAGATTACTTTAATCGTCGTAGGATTGTTATGTGTTTTTCTCTTTATTTGGCGGATTTTGTTAAGCCCTAATACCGTCGAGATTGAGAACGAGGACGGCAGGATGGTAAAGCTTAGTCCGAGTGTTGTGGATGAGCGAATATTGGAGATTGCCTTAAAATTAAATCGGAACAAAAGCGGACTGACTAAAGACGTGAATTCATACGAATCGAAAAAGGATGAATACCTTTCTGTTATGGATTCGGCTATCAAAAATATTGATATAAACCAAATCATTCCGAATCCCGAGATTTTTACACCTGAAACAGTTGCTCAAGCGCAATATAATGTTCCTAAGAGTATTGGAAATATAACCGAGGTTGCGGTCGAGCATATCAGGGCGGCGGCTTACGTACCAACCGAGCCTGTTACCGAACAGAGGACTTATGACCAGGTTGGGCATGAGCCGAACGATATCGATTTTGTAACGGTTCAGGGCAAATTTGATATAGCGGCATGTAACAGGGTTTTTCATGAAAGATTTGTTGATCAGGTAGAAGAGCAATGGGCAGATGCAAATCTTGCAAAGCCTATATTCGCCTCGGTACAGCTACAAAGGCGGGAGCTCGGCGGCGACGGTATGTGGGGCGATTGGCAAAACGTTGAACGAACAAAAATCGATCAGTATAAGGATCTATTCGAGAATATCCGATACGGCGAGAATTTACCGCCGGGTGGATTAATGATACAGAAAGTTCAATTTGACAACCCTATGATACAAATGAGCCTGTTGCAGCCTCAGGCGTATGAAATGGCCTCGGCCAGGGAGGAATGGCTTCCTCCCGTGCTTCATAAAAGTTATGCCGATGAAATGAGGAATGTTATTCGGCAGGACAGAGAAGAAGCGAGAAAAAAAGAAGCCCAGGAACGGGAAAGAGATACCGCTGATCGTAATCGCCGGGGCGGTGGTAGAGGAGCCGGCGGCGGCATTAATGACAGAACCGGAAACATCGGCCGGGGTACGGGAAGATCGGGAGGTGGGGCCCGCTCAGGTAATAGAGACACAACCTACGGCATTACTGATACCGGTCGTGGTTCGAGAAGATCTGGAACAGGAAGAGGAAGAGGGGCTGGCCGGGGGACAGAACTGGAAATGATGGAGATGGGGCGTTTTATGCCGGGAGGTACCCTAACCGGTGAACTTTCTGAAATTGATAAAATTTATCAGGAATTTAATAAGATTAGTCTTAATTATAATACAGATTTATCCAAGATGGAGGAGCCTATTGTTTTCTGGGCACATGATGACACGGTCGAACCGGAGAAAGTTTATCAGTACAGAATTCGGCTGGGAGTTTTCAATCCTGTTGCTGAGGGAGAAAATGACGATGTTATTATATGGAGCCAGTTCTCCAGGGAAACAGAGCCCGTTGAGATTCAGGGAAGGCTATATTTCTTTGTTAAGGGTATTCAAGAGGCTACCAGTAAGGTTACAATCACCGTTTGTAAATACTTTTTAGGTTATTGGCGCAGCGAAGATTTCAGAGAAGTCGGCCCCGGCGAAGCTATCGGGGGGATTAAAAAGTATGAGACCGAAGAACCCGAGGAAGAACCTATTTTTGCCGCTGGAAATAGAGGAATGATAACGCCGGTTGTAACGGAATCTGATGAGCCGACGTCCAAACCTGAAGAGATTAACTATGATACGGGAGCGGTTATCATAGATATAGTTGCCATGAATGACTGGGTTGTCTCAGACAGTAGAAGTATGACTGTCAAACCTTATTATGATATGCTTTATAGTTTTGACGGCGATGAAATTGAACATACGCCGGTAAGTGCGGCTAACTGGTCTTTGGAGAAAAGGAGGATATACACCCAAATTCAGACATTAACGAGAGAAGAGCCGGAGCCTTTTAAGGCATTCGGTTCCAGCAGAACTCAACGGGGAATGGGGATTAACCAGTTTCGAGGCATGGAAGATTTCGGTGTTCCTATGCGGATGATGATGGAGTAGGTGGCAGGTATCAATAGATGATATGGAAAGGGACGAGTTTTTTTCTTTGACCAGAGATATCGTGCTTTCGTGTATTGTATTTTAAGTTTTTCCCTTTCGATATATACTTTCGATACTGCCTGTCGCATTGGGAAATATCGGATAAGAATTTTTATAATGGAGTGCGAATCATGGCTTTTACGTTACAGATAGGGCGGCGGGCACCGGATTTCAAATTACCTGCTACGGATGGAAGCACTTATCAGTTATCCGATTTCGATGATGCACGGGTATTGGTAATCTTTTTCACGTGCAATCATTGTCCCTACGTCATAGGCTCTGATGAAATAACCCGAGAGACGGCGGAAAAATTTGCTTCCGAAGGAGTTCGATTTGTCGGAATCAATTCTAACAGTAAAAACACATACGCCGAAGATGATTTCGAGCGCATGGTAGCGAGAATGAACGAGCACAGGTTCCCCTGGCTTTATCTGTATGATGAAACCCAGGACGTAGCGAAAACCTACGGCGCCCTGCGAACGCCGCATTTTTATGTTTTTGACAAAGAACGCAGGCTTATATATACCGGCAGAGGTGTTGATAATCCACGAGATACAAGCAAAATGACGGTCAACGATCTTGAAAGAGCGTTGACGGAACATTTAACCGGCAAGCCCATAAGTGTCCCCGTGACCAATCCGATCGGCTGCAATGTCAAATGGGAAGGCAGGGATCCGCACTGGATGCCGGTTGAGGCGTGTGATTTAGTCTGAACAGACATATCAAATGTTGTGCTTTTTTCGTCGGCGTGCTGGGCCGGATAATTCCTGAGTACCTCGGCTAATTTTGCATGTGCCAGAATTTTGCTAAAATTGCGAGGTCTGTAAAATTGACCTTTTTATCATAATTCAAATCGCAAACGAGGCTATAGTTCGATTCTTCCGTCGTATCTGCGCCAAGCCAGGCTGCTGCCAACAGACTTAAATCCGACACATCAACAGAACGGCTTTTATCGATATCTCCGGTTATATGTTTCAATGGCTCGGAACTGACAAGCTCTATGCCCACGGCAGCTTCCGGATCGAGGTTTAGAGTGTATTGTTTGTCTAAAGGATTGTTCCAGTGCTCATGGACTCCCAGACTACTCATCGGTATTCCATCGGCCTCCGGATCATAGAATGTCCCCGAGCAAGGGTCGTTGGCCACTGCCGCTTCGTGCAGATAATCATCAATGGCACCGCGGGCTCTCCCTGAGCCTCCCATATTATCGGCGAATTCCGCCCGTAAAAAATCCAGTGCCACCGAATCGATGGCAACCATGTCCTGCGACATCAAAATACTCGATGGATAATCGTTGTTGAACGGAGTATTTTTCCACTGCCTCGGTCGTGAGCTCGAACCGTGCCAGGCAAAGCCCCAGAGTCCGTCAAGGATGAATAGCATTGTTTTGCCGCCAAGGTGCTCATGCCCCATCAAATCCACCAGTACCCGGTAATGTCCCGACTCGGGGGTGTATTCGTTCAGAAGCATGTGGTGTGCGTCGTTTGTTCTGCCGTTACCGGGCGGACAGCAAAAACTGCCGTACCAGTTCTTGGCGCATAGCGTTATCCCGGCGGTGGAATGCCCCTTCATTACTCCCAGATTAATTACATAGTCAGCTTCCACAAACGGAACAGGCAGCCTGTCGGGAGGAATCACGCGGGGCGGATTGGATTTATCGTTTATATTGCTGTAAAAAACAAGCGGCTCTTCAGACGGCACAACCGGGGGACGACGTGGATCCTTATAACGATCGTCGCCCCTGTCAGTATAAAAATTGGTCACTAAGTAATTCACATTCGGGAATAGATTGTAGCAGCGGTCGAAGGTTTTATCCGCAATATATCTGGAAGAGTCGCATATCGTTATACACTGCTCCGGGACATTTGCCTCATAAACCAGTTGTTTCAAGAGACCCACCAGTAACTGGGGAGATAAATCGGCGTAGTTAACCTTATAATCCAGTTTTCTCTGCTCGACATGGCTGGGTTTGATGGCGATTTTTTGCCCCTGAGTATATCCGATGTCACCTTTGCCGTGTGTCAGGTTGAAGTATCGAAACAAGCTATCCCATCCTGCCGCATCCGTTTCCTCCGACGCAAGCCATCGCACACAATTGGACATCATCCCATCCACCACGGCCTGGTCGGTGTGCTCGTCGTCCCAATAAAAAATATCCGACCGGTTGTTCCATTCGGGCTTCCAGTTGGTTGCATCAGGATTGTGATCCCAGACAACCCTGCCCGGATAAATTCCTTTGGGAATTCCTATAGGACTATTGACCGGGTCGGATGGAATAAAAGTCTCCGCGGTAGCTTTCTGCGAATCGACGCTACAGATAAACCATGCCGCTGCGATACCTGTAGTAATGCAGATACAAGCCAGAACATAGCGGGCCTGCCCGGCATATTTTTTTGCCTTTCCGAACGCTGCGATGATAAGGCCGCCGCCAAAAATGTATGCAATAAAACTCGACGCCAGGGGGAACGCCGCACGTTGACACGGATACGTTGCACGGCTTGGTTTGGGAATAACCCTTATCAAAAACCAGAGCAAGGCAAAAAAACCGGCAAACAGCCAGAGCCATTTCATACAAACATGCCGTGCGGATCGACAAATATCCCTTTTATAACGGTGGTAACTATGTGCCGTACGCTGCGATTTTTGAGATGGCATAAATTAATCCTGCTTCCTGTTGATACCGAGATTCGGAGCGAAACTTTTAAGACATGAATTAATTGTACTCTTTATGCCCGATTATGTCAATTATAAGAGACAACTGAGGTCCGGGCGATTACATTTCTCATTTGAAAGTGGACTTCCAGCGCGTCCGGCAGTAAAATGGGGCAAAATTTATTTGTCGTTGGATCAAATCAGCGGGCTGACTCGTGCTACGTAGCAAAGCTGCTTCGCAGAGTAGTAAGCCCCTCCAACAAGCTGGCAATCGCAGTTGTAAAAAGAAGGAAAATCTTAATGGCTAAAGAAAAGCAATATCATGGTGTCGTGGTTCCAATGGTCACCCCTTTTAAGCAGAATGGCGGTATCGACCTGGACGCGGCGGAAAAAATCACCGATCATATCGCCGGCAGTGGCGCTTGCCCATTCGCGTTGGGTACCACGGGTGAAGCAGTTTCGATACATACATCAGCGAAAGCCGATTTTGTCGAAAAGGTAGTAAAAGCGAATAATCGACGGAGCCTGACTTATGCCGGTATTATAGATAATTGCATGGCTGCTTCTGTGGAAATGGCCGAAAATTTTTTTGAACTTGGGGCGGATGTAGTTGTTGCATGTGTGCCGAGTTATTATCCTTTGACAGGCGACGACATCTTAAAATATTTTGAGAATTTATCTCAGCTTGTTTCCGGTCCTTTAATGCTATACAACATCCCTATGACAACAGGAGTTTCTATTCCGTTGGAGATTTTTGATGAGCTTAGCAGCCTGCCGAAGATTATTGGATTGAAGGATTCGGTCAGGGATATCGACCGAATAAAACAAGCCGGCCGTTTATGGAGAGACAGGGAAGACTTTTCGTATCTATGCGGTTGTACACCATTGAGTGCGGCTTCACTTGAGGCCGGCGCGGATGGAATTGTGCCGAGCGTCGGTAATATTGCTCCCGATTTGTATGTAAAACTATATCGCGCCGTTATAAAAGGTGATTTGGAAAAGGCCGATGGGTATCAGAATCGTTCCAACAGTATCGGTGATATATTCCAGAAAGGCAGGGGATTGAGTGAATCGCTTCCCATGCTGAAGGGAATTATGCATGTTCTGGGATTCTGCGAACCGAAAGTTTTGCCGCCATTGCGTGCTTTGAATGGTAATCAAATCGTGAGTTTAAAAGAAGCCGTTGATAATATGCGGCTTTTTGAAAAAGACGGCTCATTATGAAAAACTCAAGGCCTGTTATTGGAATTACTATGGGTGACCCTTTCGGCGTCGGCCCGGAAATTGCCGTAAAGTCTCTTGCCGATAAGAGTGTTTATTCGATGTGCAAACCCTTGCTTATCGGTGATGCTAATGTGTTTCAGAATGTCGTTACGCTTACCGGTTTGGAGCTGAAAATTCAGTCCGTCAGAAGTGAAGCCGAAGCTGATTTTAAGTCGGGGCAGATCGATGTTTTGCAGCCTCCGGAATGTCTTGTTAGGGAGCTGCGATACGGAACTGTTTCCGCCGTGGCGGGTCATGCTGCTTTTATCGCGATTGAAAAAGCGATTGAACTAGCTAAAAGTGAGAAAATTGCTGCGGCGGTAACCGGCCCCATCAATAAAGAAGCCATCAACGCCGCCGGACATAATTTTCCGGGACACACAGAGATATTCGCTCGCTACACTGAAACTGAAGATTACGCGATGCTTTTGGTTTATGGTGACCTGCGAGTCATACATGTCACTACGCATATTCCTTTTAAGCTGGTTGCCGGCATGATAACCAAAGGGCGGGTATTAAAAGTTATCGAGTTGGCGCACGAGACCTGTCTAAAGCTGGGAATAAAACAGCCTCGAATCGGCGTGGCGGGATTGAATCCTCATGCCGGCGACGGGGGATTGTTCGGCACAGAAGAGCAGGAGCATATTGCTCCAGCTATCGAGGATGCTCGTTCCGCCGGGATCGATGCCGAAGGTCCTGTTCCGCCGGATACGTTATTCCCAAAAGCCATAAGCGGATTGTTCGATATCTGCGTTGCCATGTACCATGACCAGGGGCATATACCGTTGAAGTTGACGGGTTTTATCTGGGACAGAGAAAATAAAAGATGGCGTTCGGTAAACGGGGTCAATATCACACTGGGACTTCCTATTATAAGAACGTCGGTTGATCACGGTACCGCTTTCGATATTGCGGGCAAAGGTATTGCCTCGCCGGACAGTATGATAAATGCGATTGAATATGCCGTAAAATTAGCGAGCTCGAGCAGTATTTAGAAATGATACTTGTAATAGCAGATGACATCAGTGGTGCCGCGGAGATCGCGGCTGTCGGTCGTGAATTCGGCTTGGAGACTCAGATACAAATTAAGCCCGCTACGAGCTTATCTGCCGAACTGGTGGTAGTAGATACAGACACGCGTTATAGAACCGGTCAACCTGCTAATGACATCAGTGAAGCGTTAAAGGTTTACGATACGGCACCTGTCGATTGGTATTATAAGAAAGTGGACTCTGTTTTGCGGGGCAACGTATCTCATGAATTGTGTGCCATGATGGAAGTTCTGAAAAAGAACAGGATGATTCTGACACCGGAAAATCCGAGCAAGGCGAGAGTGATTTCCAAAGGGCGATATTTAATCGATGGCCTGCCGCTTCATGAAACGGATTTTGCCAGGGATCCGGATTACCCTGCCGGTTCTTCCAGTGTGCTTGAATTGCTTGATAATCCTTCGGATTGTGGCGTTTATCTGAGGACGCGGCAGAATTACACAGGCTACGAACAAGGGATAGTAGTCGCCGAAGCTCAGAATATGAACGATCTTGCCGGATGGTCCGATTTTTTGGATGAGCATACCTTGGCGGCGGGCGGATCGGATTTTTTCAGGGCAATCCTCAATAAAAAGCTTTCCCCCAACAGAATCAAGCCTCAAATAAGCACCGTCACCGTATCGGGCAAAAAGTTATTTGTTTGCGGCAGTACTTCGGATGTATCAAAAAAGGCCGTTGCCGGAGCAGGCGATTCCGGGATACCTATATGTTATATGCCGGAGGAATTGTTTAAAAGTTCTCCCGTTAATGGTACTTTGATTAAACAATGGGCGGATAATGTCCTGGAAGCCCTGAAGGTATCCGACAGAGTCATAGTGGCGATTCTTCAGCCGTCTGTTCAGGATTCCGAATTGGCGGAGAGTCTGCGAACGAAAACCGCCGCGTTGGTACAGGTGGTACTCGAAGCGGCAAAAATTCGGGAATTATTCATCGATGGCGGCGCAACGGCAGAAGCCGTACTAAGTGCCATCGATTGTCTGTGGTTCGATACCCCTGTTGAATACGCGCCTGGAGTCGTACAAATGCACGTAGCAGGGCAGGAAGATAAATACGTCACAATAAAACCGGGAAGTTATCCCTGGCCTGAAGAAATTTGGAATTAATGTAAAAAAGGAGCGTCATATGCCACCTGAAACCCTCCAAGTGATTGACTGGCTGATTGTAATGTGCTACCTGGGCTTGATTGCCTACCTGGGCAGGCACTTCTCAAAGAAGCAAAAATCCACAAGTGACTACTTTGTTGGTGACCGCTCCATTCCTGCATGGGCGATCGGCATGTCCGTCTTGGCTACACTAATAAGTAGCGTCACTTTTCTGGCCTATCCGGGAGAGGGTTTCAATGGTAACTGGATTCGCCTGGTACAGGGTTTGGCTGTGCCCGTCGTGCTAATTGTCATCATTTGGTTCGTCGTTCCTATGTATCGGCGGATCATCGGGCTTAGTGCCTACGAATACTTCGAGAAGCGATTTGGCTATTTCGCCCGTTTGTACAGTTCTGTGGCGTTCATGATGGCGCACTTCACCAAAATGGGAACCGTTTTCTACCTTCTCGCGCTTGCCCTCGCCTCTATGACCGGTCTCAACACCTACTATGTCATCCTCGTGGTAGGTATAGTGACGATCCTGTACACTCTCTTCGGTGGTATTGAAGGAATAATATGGATGGATGTGATTCAGGGATTTATTCTCATCGGCGGTGGCCTGGTCTGCGTGTCCGTCTTATTACTGAAACCTGAGCAGGGGCCTGTCGATGTGATAAGTACAGCCTGGAAAAACGGCAAGATGAGCATGGGACCATATAATTGGGATTTCACAAAGCTGACATTCGTCGTAATGGCAATCAACGGAATTTTTTACGCGATTCAGAAATATGGCACGGACCAGACTATCGTGCAGCGGTTCCTGGTGGCCCAGTCAGACAAGAAGGCTATCAAAGCGGCCCTGATGGGTGCGTTGTTATGTGTTCCTGTGTGGACTTTGTTCATATTCATCGGCACTTTATTGTGGTATTTTTATAACAACGCAGGCTTTGAGCTTACTGAAGGTATTACAGGAGACAAGGTATTCCCTTGGTTCATAATGTCCCAGCTTCCGGCGGGGGTTACGGGATTGATCCTGGCTGCGCTTTTTTCGGCAGCTATGTCCAGCCTTGATTCCGATCTGAATTGCCTGGCGGCGGTCGGAGTTGATGACTACTTCCGTCGTTTCAAGAAAAATGCCACAGATAGGCAATGCTTGATCCTCGGTAAGATCATCGTGGTTGCATGTGGTGTTTTTGCGGTCGGGATAGCCTGTTTATATGTACGTCTGGGTGGAGAAGCAATTCTCGGGACTGTGTTTGCGCTCTATGCTATCTTTTCCGGAGGAATTGCCGGGATTTTCCTCCTGGGATTCTTAACAACCCGCGCGAATCGACGCGGCCTTAATATTGGTATTGCTGCCTGTGTTCTATTCACGGGGTACGCAATACTGACATCGACCAAATTCGACCTGGGAGGAGATGAGAAACAACAGCTTCTTGATCTCGGAAGATTTAACTTCACTCATCATAAGTATATGCTCGGCGTCTATAGCCACATCGTGCTTTTTGTTGTCGGCTATGTGGCGAGTTTATTTCTCCGCCCGGATAAAGACATAAAAGACTTTACCCTATACGGCTGGTTAGCCAAACGAAAAGATTCGAGCGCTGCCGGGGAGTAAAAACCAAATGGTAAGATTTATTATTGTGAGCATTTCGAGCGGCATTCTGTTCGGGATACTTGACGGTTTGTTCAACGCTAATCCATTGGCTCAAAAACTTTATGTCGTCTATAAACCAATCGCAAAATCATCAGTAAATATACCGGCGGGAATTGCCATTGATCTTGCTTATGGATTTATTATGGCCGCCGTTTTTCTTATGATTTATCAAAGTCTGCCGGGCGAGTACGGTATTATAAAAGGTATAATCTTTGCTCTTATAGTCTGGTTTTTCAGAGTTGTTATGAGTGCTGCATCGACATGGATGATGTTTAATGTTCCTTTGCCGACAATTCTTTATACAATTATCACCGGCCTTGTTGAAATGCTGATTCTCGGTATACTCTACGGCCTGACATTGAAACCGATAACATAAAAATGTTAACAAAAAGCTTCTTTGTATGTTATAGTATTATAAGTGAATAGTCTCTGCTATAATGAAAAAGCTGAATATGGAAAAGGGGAGGTATAAAATGCTATTCAAAAAAATTCAATTAACATGCTTTGTCTTTTTTTACTTTACATCCATATGCTATACAGTTCAATCCAACGAAAATAATCCAGGGAAAATAGATAACACAGCCAAGCCCGTCCTGAGTTTGATAATTCGTTGTGACCACAGTGGGCTAAAGGTAGGTGACGAGATACCGATCATATTCCTCATTAAGAACGAAGGAATAGTCGGGTATACTTATTCAGATCGAAACTACGACCGCAGCGGCAGAATGCCTGAGTACGAATTATCCGCCGTCGACGAGCAGGGAGAAAAAGTTCCCGATCCGAGAGCGAAGTGGACAGGAGGTATGATGGGTGGCCTGGGAGGTGAAGGAAGAATAGCTTCAAATAATTCCTTCACCAAAACAATTGCTTTAAACAGATGGGCGCTATTAACAAAACCAGGCATATATCAGGTCACCGGCACATATTACCCCGAAGGAAGTCTGTCAAAGATTATATCATCGCCGATCCGGATAAAAGTCTTGCCGCGAACAGATGAAGAAACGGGTGTTTATATCAACAAGCTAAGTACGCAATTAAAAGAAACAAAAGATGATCAGGACCG
>JAFGBG010000166.1 GCA_016933295.1 Sedimentisphaerales bacterium
AATACGTGTTTGAATAAAGATAAAATTAAATCAATTTGTAGAGCAAAATATCTCGAAAGCGAATTTATTTAAGACCGTAGGTATCATCTATGACATAGAGCAACCTTTCTTGCTATGAAATACTCCAACGAGCGCCGAACACAGTACAAACAACTTGCCGTATCAAGGTCATTTTCGCCGACAAAAGCAGATTTTCCTTGAAATTTGGCCGGAACGGCATATAATGCGATTTTACAATTTAATAGTGAATCATCAACTCAAGTGGAGCGGGAAACAGCAAATAAAACCTCATGAAAATTAAAAGCTTGTCCTGAGCACCAGTCGAATGGATCAAAACGCCAAATGTAAAGCCACAATTCAAAAATGAAAATTTTTTAACCTTGAGTCTCGAATCGGGCTTATGCACCTTTGAACTTTCACACTTTTGTGACTTTGGACCTTTGTACCTTTGCACTTATGTGCCTATGCACCTTTTTTTGCAAAACGAACCCAATTTTTCTTAGGGTATAGCGGGTAGCGGATAGGGCATAGCTTTATAAATGCTTGATATTAAGTTGGTTATGTCATTGTTAAGCAGTATCTTATTATTTTGGGGGTCACAAAAACGAACCCAATCAAAGCCAATTCAAACCCAATTGAAGCCAATCCGGCGAAAAATTCTCTCGATATTCAAGAAAAAGTGTTATTTTACCGGCCGATATAAAACAATCTATCATTCCCGTGAAAACGGGAATCCGGTACACTGTGGACTTGGATTAATTTTTGCCGGAGCTTATCCCGCACTGAAATGCGGAGTAGAAATGACAACAAAAATGATATTATGAAGCTTACGAAGAAAAAAATCATTTCGCTTTTTCTGCCGGGCCGCGGCGAATCGATATGGACTAATATACCCGTGCTCGCCCTTCTGGCGGTCAATATTATCCCGCTTATCGGAGTTGTCTTTCTCAGGTGGAGCGCGTTTTATATCGTGCTGTTATACTGGGCGGAGAATTTAGCCGTCGGATTCTACAACATCCTAAAAATGGCGTTCGCGAAAGTCAGCCGCCCCGCCGAGCATTTGGGCAAGCTGTTTATGATACCGTTTTTCACCATTCACTACGGCGGATTTACGGCCGTTCACGGCTTCTTCGTGCTTGCTATGTTCGGCAAGGACGGGCAAGGCCCGCCGATAGGCAACGAAACCTGGCCGTGCTTTTTGGTTTTCGTTCAGATGCTGTTCAATATAATCCGGCAGATTATGATGACAATTCCGCCGTCGGTGAGACTGGCTGTGCTGTCTCTTTTCGCCAGCCACGGCATCTCCTTCGTCGTCAACTATCTTATTAAGGGCGAATACACTCGCACAAATCCCGGCAAATTAATGGGCCAGCCTTACGTCCGCGTCTTCGTAATGCACATTACAATCTTAGGTGGCGGATTTCTCACGATGGCCCTCGGCTCACCCGTTGCCTTGCTGTTGATTCTGGTTATTCTCAAAACCGCCATCGATATCAAATTCCACACCCTCGAGCATAAAAAAGCCAAGTCCAACTGAAGATAATTTCATAAAATTAATTTTTTTCAAAAAAGTGTTGACTATCCTCTATTATTTGATATAATTCATATTTCCGATTGATTTAATGAACATTATACAATTATAGTAGCTTTTATGGTTTCAAGAAAATGTAAATATGCTTTGGCCGCAATCTTTGAACTGGCTTTCCGGAACATCAAAAATCCAGTCAAGATACATGATATTGCAGCCGCTCAGGCAATTCCGCAAAGATTTCTGGAAATTATTTTGGCTGAGTTGAAACATGCCGGTTTTTTAGAGTCAAGAAGAGGTATTGAAGGAGGATATATATTAGCAAAACCAGCGGATACTATAACCGTTGGAGATGTTATCTTTTTCCTTGAAGGTGATTTTTCTAAAGTCAAACGCGAATACAAAGATACTTCCAATTTGATTGGAAATTATGCCTTCAAGCGATTATGGAATGAGGTAACTATGGCGATTTCAGATGTTTATAAGAAAACAACATTCGCTGATCTTGTTCAACAGGAACTAAAAAACAGAGAAAAACAGATACCCAATTATGTAATATAAATTTTTTTGAATAAATATCCTATAAAAGCAATAGGAATAATAGGGTATATTTATATAAAAGAAATGAGTGAAACCCATTATAGAAGTATAGTTAAAGCTATAAGCTGGCGAGCAGGAGGAACTGTCGTCACTTGCTTTGTAGCGTGGTTATTAACCGACAGTATCGAAATGGCAGCTCAAATCGGGCTGCTTGATACACTAATAAAGATAGGTGCTTTTTATATACATGAACGGTTATGGAACCGGTTGAATTTTGGAAAGCAAAAACCGCCGGATTATCAAATTTAAGATTACATAGGAACAGAAAGGAGGTTTTACATCATGTTACAAGATGTAATGACTGAAGATATTAACAAACTTGTCGGGCAGTTAAATTTTGCCGAGAAAGTCGAGCGTTCTTTGAAATTAATTGAATATGCATACAGAGAATTCGGGGACAGTTTAGTTGTGGCCAATAGTCTTGGTAAAGATTCAAGTGTAGTCTGGCATCTTACCAAGCGCATAAGCCCAAAGATTCGAGGATTTATTGTAACCACGAGATTTAAGCCACCTGAGACGAAAAAATTCATGGCCGAAGAGGTTGCAAGATATCCCGAGCTGCAAGTTTTCGAAAATGACCAGGATATCCCCGATAAATTATATGAAACGAATCCCGACGAATGTTGTGAAATTTTAAAAGTAGAGCCCACCCGACAAGCTATTAAAGTAATGAACGTAAGCTGCTGGATTACCGGGCTGCGCTGCACGGAGGGCCGAACACGTACAAATTACAAAGAAATTGAAGAACTTGATAAGGATTTGATTAAGCTTAATCCCATCCTTATCTGGCATGAGCGCGAGATATGGCAATATCTGGCCCTAAATCAGGTTCCGGTAAATCCTCTTTATGCCAAAGGCTACAGATCGCTTGGATGCCTGCCATGTACAAAGATAACACATAGCGAAAATGAACGAGCGGGACGTTGGATCGGCACAAGCAAGTGCGGGGGCGAATGCGGAATACACACGCGCCCACTAAAAGCGGTCTCAAAAAACAGGACCACATAATGAATACAAAAACACATGAAAATTCTTCCGTGGAATCCGGTTTGCAAAAGTGTAGCAAGCTTTTCGGCGTTTACCCACAAAAGCAGGACGGGGTATTTATGCAACGGATAAAAATCTTAGGCGGGCGATTAAACTGGAACCAATGGCGAAAAATATCTTGTCTTACAGAAAAATATTCACAAGGTTACCCTCTGCATTTGACAACCCGTCAGGATATAGAACTGCACAATCTCAGTATCGAGAATATACCCGACATCCAAAAAGCTCTTGCAGAAGTAGGATTAACAACATTCGGCGCCGGCGGCGACTCAGTTAGAAACATAACAGTATGTTCAGCCTGCGATCTGTGTAAAGATGCCATCGATTTGCTTCCTTTGGCTCAGTATGTCCAGCAATATCTGGAACAGCAGCCTGTTATTTTAAATCTGCCGCGCAAGTTTAAAATAAGTTTTTCCGGTTGTGAAAAAGCCTGCGCAAAACCATGGTTAAGTGACCTTGGATTTATCGCCAAACAAAACGGATTATTCGACATAATTGGCGCCGGCTCCCTCGGAGTCAAACCAAAACTTGGTATATTACTCTGTGAAAATTTACCACCCGCCGAGATCCCGTCATCCTGCGTAGCGGCAATAAACCTGTTCAATAAATATGGTGACTATACGAACAGACATCGAGCTCGGTTTCGCCACATCAGAGTAAAGCTCGGTGATAATAAATTCAAAGAAGAACTTCATTCTTATTTTAATCGGACAAAAAAAACTCAATGTCAGCCACAATTTCAACTGCGTTCGACCAGTAACAAAAAAATCAGACAATTGTACCGACTACAACTACCTAACGGTGACATCAATCCTCAAAAAGCAATTGAGCTGGCCGATTCTGCAGAGCGTGTCGGCGCGATACTTCGAATTAACCTCGAGCACGGCATTGAAATCTACGGAGAGCAAGATTTTCAGCTTCCTGAAAGCCTTGCCGGTTTTACAAGTAATCCTATAATTGTTGCCTGTCCGGGCTCGACGACATGTCCAAGAGCTTTGGTTAATTGCCATGCTATCGCTGACAAAATAAGAAAAGAACTACCGGAACTTTCTTTATCGAATTTAAGAATAAATATTTCCGGTTGTCCAAATAATTGTGCCCAAAGCGCAATCGCAGATATCGGATTAATTGGAACATTGCGAAAGGAAAAAGGACAACAAAAACGTTGTTTTCGACTTTTCATAGATGGCGGTAACGGCAGAAAAAATAAACTATCCGAACCGCTCAACGTTGTACGGGATAAAGACGTTATAGAAACCGTAAAAAAACTACTTAACCGATAGTAATAAAAGGATAAAAATCTTGCATGTTTTGGTTTTTCCTGTACACTCTCCGGTGAAAACTGAATAAGCCAGGGGAGCAACCGCGGCCGAAGCAAGGGGCTCGCCCTATCCTTTGCTTTTGATTCTGGTTATTCTCTAAACCGCTATCGACGTCGAATTCCACACCATCGAGCATAAAAAGGCGGCAAAAAACACCAAATCAAAAAAAGAAGGTTCTGGTAATGTGGAAGGGATTATTGAATGAAACAGCTATTGTCAAAGCTTTTCATCGCCGCGTTAATTGTTATTCCGATCGGTTGCAAAAAGAAAGAAATCTCACTTCACGAAGCGGCAAAAACCGGTGACATCAAACATATCCGGTTTCTCATTACCAAAGGTGCGGACATTAATTCACAAAATGGTGTCGGCTGGACGCCACTGCATGTTGCGGCCGAATTTAACAATACGGAGACAGCCGAGCTGCTCATCAAAAACGGTGCCGATGTCAACGCGAAAGACGAAATCGGCCAGACGCCTCTGTATAATGCAATCCAGGGAAAACATTTGAAGATAGCCGAGATGCTTATCGAAAACGGCGCCGATATAAACAATAAAGCAATAGGAGGGCTAAGTCCCCTGCTATTCGCGGCATCTATCGGGGGTACTTCGATAATAGAACTGCTCATAGAAAACGGGGCCGACGTCAATACCGCAGACGAATCTAATAATACGCCTCTATACAATGCAATAACGACAAATAACACAGATTCGGCCCTTCTGTTAATTGAAAACGGCGCCGATATTAACGCAAGGACAACAGACAGCGAGACGCCGCTATCCATCGCGGCTACCAGGGGGAACCTCTCTATTGCAAAAATCCTCATCGACAAAGGTGTGGACGTAAACCTGGTTGTTGATGAACAGTTATACAAAAAAGTTACGCCTTTATTTATCGCGGTTATATCAGGAAGCAAAGACGTTGCCGAACTGTTAATTAAAAACGGAGCCGATGTCAACGCAAAGTCTATGGGGAAAGAAACACCTCTTCACATAGCGGCAGATGAAGGACACGAAAAAATAGCCGAACTGCTAATTGAAAAAGGTGCAATCGTTGATGCAAGAGATACTGAAGGCAGCACTCCCCTGTTTTATGCGGCCCAAAATAATCATACGCAAGTTGCAAAACTTCTGATAGAAAACGGCGCAAACGTTAATGCAAGAGCTTCTGTTCTTAACGTTAGCCCTCTAATCGCGGCATCAATGTCCGGCAATAAAAATATTATAGAGCTTCTTCTTGATAACGGCGCCGATGTCAACGCAAGAACAATATTAGGGCAAACGCCTCTATCAATTGCCGGAAACTCGCGAAATTCGGCGGAAATCGTCGAACTTTTGCTTAAGCACGGAGCAAAAGAATAAAAAAGCTCCGCCGGATAAAATGATTCTTAAAAAATTCTTGCCGAGGCCTGATATTGTTGTATAATCTACGGCGAAAATTGAATAAGCCAGGGGAGCAACCGTGGCCGGAGTAAGCGGCTCGGAAGCTGAGAAATAACCCTATGAACCTGCTCGGGATAATGCCCGCGAAGGAAGGCGTTAGAAGTGTAAAACTGAAAGTGTAAAAACAAAAATTATTGAAGCGAACATTCATGAGTTTTTAGTTTTTCATTTTTGGTTTTGAGTTTTGAAGCACTCCTTTAGCAGGGGTGCTTTTTGTTTTTTGGCAAGATGCCCCCGGCGTAAACGGGACTTTTTTAGAAAGGGACAAGGAAATGATAGAGACGGAAATTTCCAGAGCGATTATCGCCGAATATAACAAAAAACTGACCGGGCATCTTGAAAACGATGTGGTCATAGTCGGGGCCGGGCCGGCGGGTCTGACCGCCGGTTATTATCTTGCAAAGGCCGGGGTAAAAACCATCCTTATAGAAAGGAAGCTCTCGGTCGGCGGCGGAATCTGGGGCGGGGCCGCGGGTTTCAACGTGGTCGTCACCCAGGACGACTACATCCCGAACGAATTCGGTATGACTTCGACAAAACAAAAAGGACTGTATATCTTCGATTCGATCGAGTTCGCCAGCGCCCTTGCATACCAGGCGAAAAAGGCCGGGCTGGAAATATTCAACCTGACCGAAGCGGAAGATGTGATTATAAAAACCGACGCCGTCGAGGGCGTGGTCGTCAATCACTCGGCAATAACCCTCTCCAGGCTGCACGTGGACCCGTTCTGCATCGCCTCGAAATATGTCATCGATTCGACCGGCCATCCGGCGGAAGTCGTTCACATGCTTCGAAAGAGAAAACCGGACCTGTTTCCAGAAGGGATACAGGAAGGATTTATGGACGTCGAGAAGGCCGAGAACGGCGTCGTCGATAAGACGGGCGAAATCTTCCCGGGCCTTTATATCGCTGGAATGGCGGTTTGTGCCGTTTACGGCTTACCGAGGATGGGGCCGATTTTCGGCGGGATGCTCAAGTCCGGCAAAAAAGTCGCAGAAATGATTATCAAAAAATTATAAAAGGACAAAAAAGCAAATATAAAAATAAATGAGGTCATCCCAAAGGGATTCGGCAATTTTGATTTTTGACTTTTGATATGCTCACGATTTGGTCGCCGCCTGTTTCCAGGAGCTTCGCTGAGTCGCACGCAGGCCGGAAAAGACCGTCACGACTATCATAATCGTAAATGTCACGGCAGTGAACCAGTATCCCCACGCCGCCGTTTGAACGTGTGCCATTTTGATGACAACCGTACCTATGGCGAAAATCTGGGTGAACATCTTGATCTTGCCGGACGCAGTCGCGGCGAAATTAATGCCCTTCGCCTCGGCAATATGCCGCAGCACGGTTACGTATGCCTCGCGCGCGATAAGAATCCCGGCTACCGACCAGTGAATGACGGCCAATGTCGTATCGTCGAAATCGAAAAGTTTCGGCTGGCCGATTAACGCGAAACAAATAAACGCCCCACAGACAAGAATCTTGTCGACAAGTGGATCGAGCATTCTGCCGAATTTGCTTGTTACCCCGAGCCTGCGGGCGGCCATGCCGTCGAAAATATCGGTCAGCCCCGAGACAACGAATAGAATGAACGCCACATCGAGAAAGCCGGGGAATGGAATTTCGTCGTCTACGTAGTATCGCGGCGCAAAAAGAATCATAATTAAAAAAACCACGGTCAGAACAAGACGACCGAGAGTCAGAATATTCGGAATTTGTTTTAACATTGTGCTCAGTTTACTTTGCTTTTCGATACAGTTCAATATTAAATCGGCTCCACGATTAAATCATAATTTTTGGACCCGATTACCTTAGCCGGAATGAACCGGCCGGATTCGAGAGTATTTTTCCGTCGCTCTGGATATTCTATCAAACACAGGCTGTCGATCTCCGGAGCCTGGCCGTAAAAGCGGCCTTTCGCCGAAAGCTTGCTCTCGACCGAATCGACCAGACAGGTAATGCGGTCGCCGATTCTGCTTCGATTTTTTGCGAAGGCGATTTCCTGCTGGCAAAGCATCATCTCGTCGAGCCGCTGCTGTTTTATTTCGTCCGGGACCTGGTTCGACATATCGGCGGCGGCGGTTCCTGCTTCGGGATAAAACCTGAAGCAGCCCAGGGCGTCGAACTCGGCCCACCGGACAAAATCCAGAAGCTCGCTGAAATGCTTATCGGTCTCGCCGGGATAGCCGACAATCAACGTTGTCCGCAGCACGACATCAGGCATCGCCGAGCGAAGGTCCTCGATTAACTTTATTATCCGGTCTTTAGTGTCCGGACGCCGCATGGATTTCAGTATATCGTCGCTGATATGCTGGAGCGGGATATCCAGGTAGTGCACGATTCTCTCGCTTTTAGCAATCGTTTCGATAAGCCTGGGGCTGAATCCCGCCGGATAAAGGTACATCAATCGAATCCAGGTGAGCGAAGGAATCTCACCGATTTTCTCCACAAGAAAGGCCAGGCCGTCCTGCATCTTCAAATCGCAGCCGTAGAAGGTCGTATCCTGGGCAATTACATTCAGCTCGACCACACCGGCGGAAACCAGCTCCCGGGCCTCGGCCAAGACAAGCTCCGGCGGTTTGCTCCGAAACCTGCCGCGAATTGCCGGGATGGTGCAAAAGCTGCATCGATGATTGCAGCCTTCGCTGATTCGCAGGTAAGCCCAATGCCCCGGCGTGATTAGTAATCTTGTTCGGTCGTCAAGAATCCGATTGCAGCCCTGCTCATCTGATTCATCGAGGGCAACGACCGGTCGGTCGGAAGAAAGAACCTGCCTGATGATTTTTGCGATATTGTCGCGCTTGTCCAGGCCGATAACCGCATCAACACCGGCAATTTCTCCGAGAGCATTTCGCCCGAGCTTTTCCGGCAAACAGCCGGCGACAATAACTTTGCCGAGCCGCTGTTTTGGATCGGCTTTGGAAGCAAGAGCATCCATTATGACTTCGAGCGACTCGGCCTGGGCCGGGGCAATGAAAGCGCAGGTATTGATAACAATAACATCGGCATTATAGGATTCGGGTGTAATCGCAAAACCAGCCTCGACAATTTCAGCGAGCATTCTTTCGCTGTCAACGGAGTTCTTAGGACAGCCTAACGAGACAAAACCAACTGTAATTTGACGCTTTTTTTTCACCATAAGTCCAAAAAATAGCAAAAAACAGTCGTTAAGTCTAAAATAAACGCATTATTTTGCTAATTATTCATCTATATCCTTGACGATAAAACAACAGGGGATATAATATTTTGTTAATCTGCCTACACTTATGGCAGCTACATTTTGCACAAATGGG
>JAFGBG010000167.1 GCA_016933295.1 Sedimentisphaerales bacterium
ATATATGAAAGCATCACAGATGCAAAAAGGTCAAACCGTCACAATCGACGGCAAATTGTACGCCATCGTCGATTATCAGCACGTTAAACTGGGCAAAGGCGGCGCGGTATATCAAACCAAATTAAAGAGCCTGAGCGACGGCTCTATCCAGAACATTCGTCTGCGCTCCGAAGAAAATATCGAAGAAGCTTACTTGGATAAAAGAACATACGAATATCTTTATTCGGCAGGCAGCGAGCATATCCTTATGGATACAACGACATACGACCAGATTACCCTGGATGACGATGCCTTCGGCGACGGCCAGAAATATCTCAAGCCGAATTCCCAGCTACAGGTCAGTATGTATGAGGGCAAACCGGTAATCGTGACTTTGCCGAACACGGTGGACCTGGAAATTACCGATACGCCGCCAGAAATAAAAGGCGCCACGGCGACAAATCAGAACAAACCTGCAACGCTCGAAACCGGTCTGATTGTACAGGTGCCGCCGTTCATTAAAACAGGTGAAATCATACGCGTTGACACTCGAACAGGAGAATACGTTACCAGAGTGAAAGAATAAACCGCCTTACGTCACTTTCAAAAAAGTAAAATTATGCCTTTAGGTAAAATTAACAAAACACTCGTTAAAGTATTCGGTTCCCGCAACGAACGGCTCATTAAGGCTTATTCGGTCATAGCCCGGCAGGCCGGGGAATTTGAAGAGCAGTTTAAAAACCTCGACGACGAATCTCTCAGGGCAAAAACCGACCAATTCAAAGCCGCAATTAAATCCGGAACCAAGGCCGAAGATATTCTCCCGGAAGCTTTTGCCGTTGTCCGGGAGGCTGCAAGGCGAAACGTCGATATGCGGCACTTTGACGTCCAGCTTATCGGCGGAAACGTCCTGTACGAGGGAAAAATCGCCGAGATGGCGACCGGCGAAGGCAAAACTCTGGTGGCTACTCTTGCGACATACCTTGTGCATTTGACCGGCAGAAAAGTTCATATCGTCACTGTCAACGATTATCTCGCCAAGCGTGACGCCGAATGGATGACGCCCGTCTATGAAGCTTTAGGGCTGACCGTCGGTGCTATTCAGGCGGACATGGACACCGCCGGCGACGAAAGAAAAAGCCAGTACGCCAGCGATATAACATACGGCACAAACAATGAGTTCGGCTTCGATTATCTTCGCGATAATATGAAAACCTCCCTGAAACGCATGGTTCAGGGTCCGCTGGAATACGCTATCATCGACGAAGTCGATTCGATTCTGATCGATGAGGCACGAACGCCGCTGATTATATCCGGCCCGGCTTTCGATGACGTCAGCAGGTATCGAAAAGCCGATGACGTCGCAAGGAAGCTAATCGGCCTTCAAAGCAGTTATGACCGAACAAAGAAGCAAATCGATTCGGCGGAAAGAGCTTTGGCCGGAGCTCACGGCGAACTGGCCGATGCCAAGAAAGCCAAAGACGACAAACGAATCGAAAAAGCCAACAAAACAATTGAGAAAAACCGCTCTGAAATTGAATCCGCCCAGCTCAAGCTGGAAAATATTACACAATATTACGAAGTCGAATACGACAAAAAAGCGGTCCATCTTACACACGAAGGCGTCGGAGCCGCCCAGGAAATAGCCGGAGTCGGCTCATTCTTCACCGGCTCGAATATGGAATGGCCGCATCTTCTCGAACAGAGCCTGCGAGCGCATGTCGCTTTCGAGAAGGAAAAAGACTATGTCGTTATGGACGGCAAAGTGATTATCGTCGATGAATTCACCGGCCGACTGATGCACGGGCGGCAATGGTCGGACGGACTTCATCAGGCGGTCGAGGCCAAGGAAAACGTAACCGTCAAGGAAGAATCCCAAACGCTCGCCACTATCACTCTTCAGAATTTCTTCAAACTCTACGACCAGATAGCGGGAATGACGGGAACTGCCGCTACGGAAGCGGAAGAATTCCTTAAAATCTACAAGCTCGAAGTTGTCGTTATACCCACGAACAAACCCTGCATCAGGGACGACCGTGAAGACGTCATTTACAAATCCGTTAAGGAAAAATTCGACGCCATAGTAGAACAGATACACGAGATTAGTGCCGCCGGCAGACCGCTGCTGATAGGAACAATCAGCATAGAAAAAAGCGAGACGCTCTCGGAGGCCCTGACTAAAAGATACGGCCTCGAACACGAAGTATTAAACGCCAAGCAACACGCCAGAGAGGCCGTTATTGTCGCCAAAGCCGGCCAGCAGCACAAGGGCCGGGACGGAAGTATGCGGGGCAATGTCACCATCGCGACAAACATGGCCGGAAGAGGAACTGACATCAAGCTCGGGCCGGGAATCGCCGACATCGGAGGTTTGCACATACTCGGCACAGAGCGGCACGAAGCCAGAAGAATCGACAACCAGCTCCGCGGCCGTTCGGGAAGACAGGGTGACGCCGGCTCAAGCCAGTTTTTCCTCTGCTTCGACGACGATTTGATGCGAATCTTCGCGCCGGAATGGACAGTCAAGGCGCTTTCCTGGATCGGCTGGGAGGAAGGCCAGCCTATCTACCACAAGAGAATCAGCAAAGGCATCGAAAAAGCACAGAAAAAAGTGGAAGAGAAAAACTTCGAGGTTCGCAAGAGTCTGCTCGAATACGACGAGGTGATGGACTACCAGCGAAAAATATTTTACTCGCGCAGAAAACATATTTTAGCCGGCAAGGGCCTCAAAAAAGTTATCCAGGAAATGATAGAATCGGCAATCGAACAGAATTGCAAGACAATACTGGACGAGAGCTATCCCTTCAAATGCATAATAGAATGGACACGAACCAATTTCGGCATCGATTTAAAGCTTACCGATATCGCCGATGCCAATATAGAGGAAATAGAAAATATAATCAAGAAGCAGGCCAGGGACATGGCTTCCAATAATATATCGCTTTCGATGGGCGAATATTTAGAGGATTACAGCGACCCGAAAAGCTGGGACATCTCCGGCCTGTGCAAATGGGCTATGAGCAGCTTTAGTGTCAGTCTCAGTCCCGGCAAAGTTAAAAACCAATCACCCGAAGAAATAGAAGAACAGTTGACATCTGCCGCCGCAGAGCAAATCGACAAGAAGGATTGTTCGCAACTGAGAGAATTCCTCAAGGAAGATTTCTCCGTCCGAACGTTCGTCGAATGGGCGCGGGCTAAATTCAATATCAAGCTGGAAATCTCTGAACTGAAGGACATGCCCGCCTCAGATATCCGAAAACATATCGGCCAAAAAGCCGCCGCCAAGTATAAACAAAGAGAAATCGAATACCCCGTCGAATTTGCAATGAATATGGTTTACGGGCCGCAGGGCCCCAACGTATATGCTTACGAAGCTCTTGCCGAGTGGGCAAATAAAAAGTACAACGCCGGCCTTACGGTCGAGGAAATTCAAAACGCAAAACCACGGGCATTGCAAAAACAGCTACTCGAATTAAGCGAGAGTTTTAACGATGGAAAACTCGAACAGGAGCTTTCCGAAAAAATCGCCGGATTAAGTATTAGCGAATTAGCCGACTGGGCCAACGAAAGATTCAATGCATCCATATCCGAAGAAGACCTTTCAGGCGAGAAGGACGAACTCAAAGATAAATTATCCGTACCGGCAAAAGAATTCCTGCGTTCCGAGCTGAGCGACCTGGAAAAATACGTCTTGATACAGGTTTACGACAGCACATGGAAAGACCATCTTTACGCGATGGACCACCTCAAAAGCAGCATCTGGATGCGTTCATGGGCCGAGAAAGATCCCAAGACCGAGTTCAAACGCGAAGGCTACCGAATGTTCGACGAGATGCTGGCCGCCATCGAAGACCGCGTCACGGATATTATTTTCAAGGTACATCTCGAAGCCGGCGCGAGCGCACGGAGCGTCTGGAATGTCAGTCGGACAAGTCACGATGAAGTCGGTCAATTCGCCATGGCCGAAAGGCAAAGAGCCGCCGCACAAGCGCCACAGGGCGAAGTTAAGGTAAAACAAATCAAGATCGAAACACCAAAAGTCGGCCGTAACGACCCTTGTCCCTGCGGCAGCGGCAAAAAATATAAAAAATGCTGCGGCCAAAATGCTTAAAACGTATTAACAAGGAGAGACAAATGTATAACGGTATCTTCAATATTCCACAACCGGCAAATGAGCCGTGTCTGCAATATTCCCCCGGCAGCCCCGAACGCGTCGAACTAACTACCGAGCTTAAAAATATGCTTAAAACTCAGGTAGAAGTACCACTGATTATAGACGGCAAGGAAATCCGCAGCGGCAAACTTGCCGATATGCGATGTCCCCACGACCACAAACACATTTTGGGGCAATATCATCAGGCCGACGCCGCCTCGGCAATCAAGGCCGTCGAAGCCGCCCAGCAGGCGAAAAAAGACTGGAGCCGAATGCCGTGGGAATCCAGAGCGGTTATCCTCCTCAAAGCGGCGGAGCTTTTGTCCGGCAAATATCGCATGAAGCTTAATGCCGCAACAATGCTCAATATGAGCAAAACACCGCATCAGGCGGAAATCGACTCCGCCTGTGAGCTGATAGACTTCTGGCGGTTCAATACTTTCTTTATGCAGGACGTTTACAGTGACCAGCCGATGTCGCCGAAAGGCATACTTAATTATGTCGAGCATCGGCCGCTTGACGGATTCGTTCTGGCGCTCACGCCGTTTAATTTCACTTCAATCGCCGGTAATCTTCCGACGGCGCCGGCCCTGATGGGCAACACCGTTGTCTGGAAGCCCGCGTCTTCGGCGGTTATGCCGGCATACTACATAATGAAGATTCTGGAAGAAGCGGGCATGCCGCCTGGCGTTATCAATATGGTGCCGGGACCGGGGCCAGTAGTCGCCCCACCGATTCTGGATGACTCGCGGCTTGCCGGAATTCACTTCACCGGAAGCACGGCGGTTTTCGCGTCAATCTGGAAAACCCTCGGTCAGGACGTGCAAAAGTATGTCTCTTATCCGCGTATCGTCGGCGAGACCGGAGGCAAGGATTTTATTTTCGCACACGCAAGCACCGATATTAAGGTGCTCGTGACGGCTTTGATACGCGGTGCATACGAATACCAGGGACAGAAATGTTCCGCCGCCTCAAGGGCTTACATTCCCGATTCGATCTGGCCGGATGTCAAAGAGCTGCTTATCAGCGAAATTAAGAAGGTAAAGATCGGTGACATCACCGACTTCACAACATTTATGGGAGCGGTCATCGACAAAAAGGCATTCAAGTCAATAACCGAATATATCGCTTACGCCAACAATTCGCCGGATATGGAAATCATCACCGGCGGCGACAGCGACGATTCCAAAGGATATTTCATCGACCCGACAGTTGTTGTTAGTAAAGACCCGAAATCCAGACTTATGGTCGAAGAAATATTCGGACCGGTGATGACAATCCATATTTATCCCGAAGGCAAATACGAGCAAACGCTCGAATTGTGCGACCAAACGTCGCCGTACGCGCTTACCGGGGCGATATTCGCGACAGACCGCAGGATGATAATAAAGGCCATGGAAGCCCTGCGTCACTCGGCGGGTAATTTCTACATCAACGACAAGCCCACCGGCGCAGTAGTAGCACAGCAGCCTTTCGGCGGTTCGAGGGCTTCCGGTACAAACGATAAGGCCGGCAGCGCGCTCAACCTGGCAAGGTGGGTCTCCCAGCGAACCATCAAGGAAACATTTGTGCCGCCGACAGATTTTTATTATCCTTATATGTCTGAAAAATAACATCGGTCACCGTTATATTTTTGAGAGAACGGTAATTAAAATGCTCTAAGGCTATGTTAATGTTTTGGCATCTTGATTTGCGAGGAGACTCATTATGAACCTTACAGTGAAAACCGCATGGTTACCTGCTTTTGTTTTGGTTTTGGTTGCAGCTTGTGCCGGACTTTCGTTTGCCCAGGAAATCACACCCGAACAAATGAAAGCCATATACGATGAGGTCAAAACCCCCTACAAATACGGCATTATACTGGAGCCGCCGAAGAACAAGAGTGTGGATTGTCCAAACGTCTTCCGGTACGGCGACAAATGGTACCTGGTATATGTCCAGCTCGAAAAAGATTCCGAAAACAAAACTCTCGGTTATACTACGCAGCTTGCCGTAAGTGACGACTTACTTCACTGGCAGCCTCTCGGAACTATACTACCAGCCGGTGCCGAAGGCACATGGGACCAATGTAACTCCGGAGGCGGCGTCTCGCTATTCGATACGACCTGGGGCGGCAGTAATACGCTGCAAACCTATGAAGGTCGCTACTGGCTGTCCTACCTTGGCGGCCCCCATCCCGGCTATGAAACTCCACCGCTGTTTATCGGTGTCGCATCGACGGATGACCCGTCAAAACCGAAGGCGTGGCAAAAACTTCCCTCGCCGGTCCTTAAAACCACCGATGAAGATGTCAGACCCTTCGAGCGAGAGACATTATACAAGAGCTATATCTTTCGCGATCCGGACAAAACTCTCGGCTCCGAATTCGTAATGTTTTATAACGCCAAACCGCCAAGAAACAGCGAACGCATCGGGGCGGCAATTTCCGACGATATGAAAAACTGGAGACGCTACGGCGAAAACTTCCTGCTCGAAAACAAACACCCCACCGACGAAAAACGGGGAGTTATCAGCGGCGACCCCCAGATTGTAAAAATGAAAGGCTTATGGGTTATGTTCTATTTCGGCGCTTTCTGGAAAGACGGGGCTTTCGACACATTCGCCGCCTCGCGCGACCTTGTGAACTGGACCAAGTGGGAGGGCCCCGACCTTATCAGGACCTCCGAGCCGTGGGACAAAACTTTCGCCCACAAGCCCTGGATATTAAAACATGACGGCGTCGTATATCATTTTTACTGCGCCGTGGGTGACAAGGGCCGGGCCATAGCACTGGCAACATCGAAAGACATGAGACAACAGCCGTAGCCGCCGTTCTTGTCCGACTTTTCGAAAAACCGGTATGTTCGATAACACATACATAAATCCGGCAAAAATACAACAGACGAAACATCTTGTAAAAAATTTCAATACGGCACGAAAATTATGAGGAATAAAAAATGAATCCGATAAACACTTCCAATTACAGACCGGCTAAAACCAGAGTTCCTTTCATTTGTACTTTTATCGTGACGGGCCTGATTATATTTTGCGGCTCTGCTCGTCCGGCAGCCGGCGCCGGCTCGATGGAAAAAGGCATAACAAACACAACGAACAGTCAATACGCAAAACTGCGGAGCATAGACATCGACGACATGCGATGGACCGGAGGGTTCTGGGCCGAGAGATTCGAGGTCTGCCGCACAGATATGATCCCGAATATGGAATCTCTTCTGAAAAATCCCAACATCAGCCACGCATACGAGAACTTTCTCATCGCCGCAGGACAAAAACAGGGCCGGCACAGAGGGCCTAAATGGAACGACGGCGATTTCTACAAATGGCTCGAAGCAGTAGCTTTCGTTTACGGCGTCACCAAAGACGAGCAGCTCGATAAGCAGATGGACGAGATTATCGAGGTAATCGGCAAAAGCCAGCGCGAGGACGGCTACATTCATACTCCGGTCATTATATCCCAGCGAGGCCGGGCCGCAGAAAACACCGATACAGAATTCGAGAACAGGCTCGACTTCGAGACCTACAACATGGGCCACCTGATGACATGCGCGTGCATCCATTACCGCGCTACCGGCAAGACATCGCTTCTTGATATCGCAAAGAAATCCGCCGATTATCTTTATAACTTCTATAAAAATTCCCCCGAAAACCTGGCGAATAACGCCATCTGCCCTTCTCACTATATGGGCGTCGTCGAGATGTACAGGACAACCGGAGAACCGAGGTATCTCGAGCTGGCCAAAGGGCTTATCGACATTCGCGATCTTATCAAAGACGGCACGGACCATAATCAGGACCGGATTCCCTTCCGCCGGCAGACCAAGGCCGTTGGCCATGCCGTTAGGGCGAATTATCTTTATGCCGGTGCGGCGGATATTTACGCCGAGACCGGTGACAAATCTTTGATGGACGCACTGGATAGCATCTGGCGTGACATCGCCTACAGCAAGGTTTATGTCACCGGTGCCACGGGCGCCCTGTATGACGGTGCCTCGCCGGACGGCTCCAGGAACCACAGCGCCATTCAACTCGTTCACCAGGCATACGGCAGGGAATATCAGTTGCCGAATGTCACGGCATATAACGAGTCCTGCGCGACGGTCGGCTACGCATTGTGGAACTGGCGCATGCTGGAAATCACCGCCCAGGCGAAATTTGCCGATATGTTCGAGCTGGCGCTTTACAACGGCGTCCTTTCGACCATCAGCCTCGACGGAAAAGAATATTTCTACACCAACGCCTTGCGGGTCGTAGAAGAAACGCCTTTCGAGCTTCGCTGGTCCCGGTATAGAGAGAAATATATCAGTTGCTTCTGCTGCCCGCCGAACACGGTGCGAACAATCGCCGAGGCCGGCTCTTACGCCTACAGTATCTCGGACGAAGGGCTTTGGGTCAATCTCTACGGTTCCAACATACTCGATACTAATCTGGCCGAAGGCGCCGAAATCAAACTCAGTCAGCAAACCGATTACCCCTGGGACGGGACAATCAAAATCACTATCGAGAAGGCGCCCGCGGAGGAATTCTCGATATTTCTGCGCATCCCCGGCTGGGCAAAAAGTGCCGTCGTAACAGTCAACGGCAAAACCGCAGGCGAAAATATAAAACCGGGTCAATATTACCCTGTCCGGCGAAAATGGTCGGCGGGCGATACTATCGAGCTTAACCTGCCGATGCCGGTGCAACTGCTCGAGGCCCATCCGATGGCCGAGGAAATTCGCAACGAGGTCGCCGTCCAGCGCGGGCCGATTGTTTACTGCCTCGAATCGGTGGACTTGCCTGAAAATATAAAAATGCTGGATGTAACAATCCCGCCGACAGTTGAATTTACAAGCCGTTTCGAGCCGGATTTGCTTGGCGGCGTAGCCGTTATCGAAGGCAAGGCGCATGTTTTCGCCGGAGGCGACTGGAGCGATACTCTCTATCGCCCGCTCACGGACAAGCAGCCGAAAGAAGTTGATATTCGCCTGATACCCTATTACGTATGGGACAATCGAGGCAAATCCGAGATGACGGTCTGGCTGCCACTGCGATAGTCGCTGGTCGATAGTATTTGACATCAAATTGGCTTCGTTTTGTGGTAAATTGGCTTTGTTTTTCTCCCTTCTCAAACCGGCAAAAACCCACCTATTCACTTGTCATATAAGAGCTTACATAAAAATCTTGTCCTGAGCTTGTCGAAGGATTGGCTTCGTTTTTTCAACTTCTGTCTACTGTATTCTGAATTCTTTATTCTGCCGTTTGAATTGGGTTCGTTTTTTCAAATTACCTCCAAATCTATTTAGATTTGGAAGGCACAAAGGTCCAAAGGCACAGAGGCACAGAGAAATATAACTTCCTTTACTAAATCTAACTAATTCAATATCAAACACTTATATAGCTATTCCCTTTCCGCTACATCTAAACG
>JAFGBG010000168.1 GCA_016933295.1 Sedimentisphaerales bacterium
AAACTACATCGGATGTTGAGGATTTATCAAACACAATTTTTTACTGAAAAGGGGCAAAAAATGAGAGCTAAAAGTGGTTTTACATTAGTAGAAATTTTAATCGTTGTGGTCATTCTTGGTATTCTGGCGGCTGTTGTTATTCCTCAGTTCACAGAAGCCAGTACGGAAGCCAAAACTTCAAGTCTGTGCACGGATTTACAGACCGTACGTTCACAAATAGAGTTGTACAAAGTTCAGCATAACGACAATTTGCCGGGTGTTGCTGTTGGAACACATACGGCTACTGCTGGATTTATAGGATCCCTGACCAGTGGTACGGATATTTACGGTGTTGCCGGTTCTGATTACGGTCCATATATGCAGAAGTTCCCGACGAATCAGTTCAACAATTTAGCTACTGTTCGCGAAGAAGCTGGTGCCAGCACTGCGGGTGCAAATACACACGGCTGGGTGTATAATACAGGTACCGGAGCATTCCAGGCCGACGATTCCGCTGCCCATGCGGCTCTTTAAGGCTTAAACAGACTTATGGCTGCAAATATCGAGGTGGCAGATTCCGGTATAAATTTGTGAAAATTGCGAAATGAAGAAAACGAGGCTGACCATGCTGAGGTGATTGCCGAAAAGCTGGTCAGCCTTTTTAATGAAATTTACTTGTCGTTCATGCGGAGGCAGGAATCCAAAACACTCACGTTTTAAGATTTCCGCTTATCTTAGGATGACAAGATATATGTAGGATGAAAGGATTAAAAATGAGAAAGGCACGGGCTTTTACGCTTATTGAGATTCTCGTAGTGGTGGTTTTACTTGGGATACTCGCCGCAACTGTAATTGCGATGGCCTCAAACAGTGCGATATCAGCTAAGGAAAGTGCCCTTGCAACCGACCTGCAGCTTTTGAGGAGATTTGTTCTGATTTATAAATGCCACCATCTTGAGGTCGGCCCCGGTTATCCAAACGGCCAGACGAGTGCCGCACCAACCGAGCAGGCATTTATCGACCAGGCGACATTATCGAGTAATGAAGCCGGACAGACCGCTGCTATAGGTACGGCCGGCTTCGAGCGAGGTCCTTATATGCAGAAGATACCTGCAAATCCGTTGAATGGTCTGAACTCGGTTCAGATACTCGGCGACGGCGACGATTTCCCTGCGACCGCCGATGATAGTCACGGCTGGATATGCAAACCGGCAACATCTGAAATACGGGCCGACTCAACGGGATCGGACGACAACGGCAAATCTTACTATGATTATTGATGTGAAAAAGTACGATGAAAAACGTCGAGGTTTTACGCTTGCCGAGGCGATGATGGCCGTCGTGGTATTGAGTATTGCGGCTGCTGGCGTGCTGCTTCCTTTTTCAAGCGGGGCGGTCGTGAGAGCGGAAGGAGTGCGTAAGACCTTGAGCGCAAAACTGGCAAGCGATTTAATCGAAGTGATTGTGAATACGCCGTTTGACCAGATAACAAACTTTGAGGGTTATTCCGAGTCGCAGGGACATATTGTCAGAGATTTCGATACCGGCGAGGAATTTGCTAATCCTTTATATGAAAATTTTAGCAGGAGTGTAAGCTGTGTGAATGTCGATGTTCCCGTGTCACCAACAGCATTCTCGCAGGATATTGGATTTGTCCTTGTTACGGTGCAGGTGCGGTATAACGGCAGACAAGTAGCGAGCATCAGTCGACTTGTTAGTGAATAGAAGAAAAGAAATTTAGCATCTTAATTTGGCCTAATATGATAAAGACGAAACAAGTAAAAGGTTTTACATTGGTTGAGCTGCTGGTGACTCTTGTTGTCTCGAGCGTTGTTCTTGCAGCAGTGGCAACACTGGCTTTTGCGCTTGGAACGGCGAATGATGCCACTGACGAATTAAGCTTGAAGCAGGCACAACTACGTTTTGCAACATTGGGAATCCAGGATTTAATCCGACATAGCAAACTGGTATGTTTTGCCGGTAACGATGGGGTGGCTCTCTGGCGGGCCGATGAGAATAATGATGGTAGAATTAATATCGGAGAATTAGTTTATATTGAGTGCGGGCAGGAAGGAGACTATCTGAAAGTTTGTGAATTTCGTTCTTCGAATACGGAGGCCATAAATATCGATTCTATAGGTGCATTTGCGGATAGCTGGTGGGCGTCATTTTGCAATGATGTGAATTGCATTCAAATAATGCCGCAATGCGGCGGCGTTCAGTTTGATTTCGACAGATTGCCGCCTCTGAGTAAGTTTGTCAGCATTACCTTTGAGATGATCGAGAATGATATTACCCATCGGTATCAGATTAGTGCCGGGCTTCGCGGCTGGGCGGGAAATTTGCTCGATGAGGGCGATATCGTAAACGACGACGATTGATTATGACGACCGGACGTATAAATAATTTCAGAAAAGGTGCAGCACTACTCGTAGTGCTGTTTATCGTTATGGCGATAACCGTACTGTCGTTAGGTTTCTTGACGCGAAGTGATGTAGAATTGGCTTGCGGCGAAAATATGGTGCTTCGGGCACAGATGGATTATCTCGCCGAGTCCGGTCTGGAACATGCACGGGGGCTTATTCTTAATCCGCAGGATGTAAGTTCGGAATATTTCACCGGCGCAACAGGCCTGCAGTTGACTGCCGGCAGCAAAGATTATTATGACCTTGAAGTAATTCGCAACGATTCCGATTCTACGGATTACTGTAATTATATCATAGATTGTAATTCATATCGTCTCAAAGGCGGGGAAAAAAGCGGTTTCAGCGGTATCAGAGCATATTTGCGTCTTGATCCCAGTATTGTACTCTGGACGGGTGCCAAAACTATAATTTCGAATGGAACAACGATTTACGGTGATGTTTTTTGTGACGGCTCCATAATAAATTCCGGCTCGATTGACGGCGATGTTTTTGCAAATTCCTTCAGCGGTATTTTGCCCGCGGGCCGACGATATAATACAAGCGATTTATCACTTAACTGGCCCGAGCTTACTGTCGAAGGTTTCACTTCATATTACAGTGTTGATACCATAAGTTCCGGTAGTATTTCCGGCCTGACATTAGGTTCACTTGATCCTGTACGGGTGTGTTATCGCAGCGGCGATTTGGAACTTGCGGGTAATATACGAATCGAAGGTATGCTGCTGGTTGATGGCGACCTTACTATACGATCGGTCAATAACACGATAATTGCAGGCAAAAATCTACCGGCGCTTTATGTCACGGGTAATTTGATAATTAATAAAGATGCTGATTTGGATATAGAGGGGCTTGCCGTTGTAAATTGTAATGTTCTTGTGAATGGTGATGCCGGACTTGACGTTCTTGGGGGTATGTTTACCGAAAATATATTTACAGAGACCGCTTCGGATTCGTCCGGTGAAGATAATAACGGGCTTTTGTATAACGGTCCGAGATGGCGAACGACCGGAGGTCAATTGGATGGGGCGTTGGAATTCGATGGTGTAGATGATTATATTCAGACCTTGGACAGTTCGAATAAGCTTCAAATATCAAATGACTATACATTGTCGGTATGGATAAAACCCTATTCATTCCAGAAAGATTATGCCGGTATTATCTCGAGGTGCAATACGTCCGGCGAAACAAATCACTGGACGCTTCAGTTTGATTCCGGTAGCTCAAAAAAGCTGGCAATATACCACCCCGATTCTTTCGTCGGTCCGAAGTGGGATACTGGCATTACGCTTAGTGAAGTGGCGGGGGCATGGCATCATATAGGTATTGTTCGCCAGGGAGATTTAATGACTTCGTACTTAGATGGTGTACCTCGTAATACCAATGTATGGAGTAATGTTCCGGGTAATGGTAACGGACATTTAAATATCGGATCCGACAGGACCGCATCATCCAGTCACGTTTATAAAGGCCTTATTGATGATGTTCGAATTTATAATCTGGCACTGGATGCCAACGATATTTTTCCTCCTGTTGATGGATTAGCCGGGCTTATAGGATATTGGGAACTGGACGAAAGCGGCAATGACGTTACTCTTACTGCAGAGCCGTCAAAGACGGCTATAATAATACGTTCTTCAGAAGGTAGTACAACAAAATGGGGGCAAGCCGCCGGGGCATTTTATAAAAGCATTGAAAGAAAATAGAATAGATTGCGAAAAATTGGGTGAGGCTTTTTTCGGCTTTATAATCTATAAAAACAACGAATAGTGCTTATCGGCCTTTAAGCGTGATAAGGAGAAAATTCCAAAATATGTTATTAGCATTTATGACAAATCAAAACGCCCCCGGAATGCGGATTGGACCGAATGTTCCTGTTGTATCTTTATAACGATTTTACTGAATTTAATGGCCTTGATGATAGGTAATATGAGAAATGACAGTTATATCGCAATGTTTGTATATATATAGCAGGATATGACAAATATAGCAAATTCGATTTTGCGGGTATCTGGGGGGCAGATAATAAAAAAAGGGTTTTATCTGTGGCTTGTTTGGTGAAGAACCGCCTTCAAGATGACGAAAATAGGTAGGAGAGGCAAGTGTTGAAAAAGAACCAATACAAAAAAGGGAGGTTGTACAGTATGCCTTATTCAAATAGTACACCAGCCTTGTTGCGGATATTGCGTATTAACAGGCGTGTCGTTTGTCGTTTGTCTGGTCTCTATGACGGTTTTACTTTGATCGAAGTAATAATTGTTATTGTTATCCTCGCAATAGCGGCAATGACTGCAATACCTATGATGAGTTCCGGAGCCAGCATGCAAATACGCTCTGCGTCGAATATGATCGCCGCGGATTTGGAATACGCGAAAAGTATGGCAATCAGCAGAGGTCAGAGCTATTCAGTAGTGTTTGATGAGTCAGCCGAAAGCTACCGTATTAAGGATCAAGCTGGCACTGTAATACCGCATCCTGTGAAAAAAGGATTTGATTACATTGTAGATTTTCAAAATGACAATAGACTCAATAAGGTTGATATCGCCAACGTGAATTTTAATTCTGCAGATAGCGTTGTGTTTGATTGCCTTGGCAGCCCCGATAATGGAGGGACTGTCAATCTGAATGCTAATGGAGCGACGGCGACAATTACAGTGGAACCTGTTACCGGTTATATTTCAATAAGTAACTGATGTCGGAAGATTATAGATGATAAGCTGGGGTTTCAAAACTCGTGAAATGAGGCCGATAGGATTGGACATAGGTCATAATTCTATCAAGATGATCCAGTTGGCGATTAATGGAGAACAGATAACAGTTCATGCCGCCGACGAGGCTCGAGTTGAGCCGGTTTCGAACGGCGATGAGCAGACACGCAGAGATGCTGTTGTTTCGGCGATAAAACAAATCCTTGCCAGAGGCAACTTCCATGGAACAAAAGTAGTTTCATGTCTGCCGAGCGGAGATTTAAAGATCACAAGTGTTCGGTTAACCGAAACAGAAGGAGAGAAAACGGAACAGGCCCTGCGGAGAGAGGTTGTTCAACGTTTCGGACTCGATCCGGATAAAGATGCCATGGATTATATAGTTGCCGGTAATGTGCGGCAGGGAGATGAAATAAAAAACGAGCTGATTTTATTCGCTACAAATAATGATATAGTTAAGAGTCATATTGAGATGCTTGAGATGGCGGGTCTTAGGCCGATAGCGATAGATACGATACCATGTGCGTTGTTCAGAAGCTTTGAAAGATCTTTGAGGCGTCAGGAAGATAAGGAACATGCCGTCATTTTTATCGATGTGGGAAGTTGTTATACGACCGTCGTTTTTACCCGTGGAGGAGAAATTTGTTTTGTCAAACAGATAAAGGTCGGAGCGGGGAATTTCAACCGGGAGGTCGGTTCAAAATTGGGTATTAGCAATAGTGAGGCGGAAATACTCAGGGGAGAGCTTCAGGCTGAGTCGGGCCCTTTGATTCAAAGTTCAGATACCACAGAGCAGGAATTGACTGAAAGCGGTCGAAAAATAGATGCATCGACTCGTCAGGTTATGGTTGATGGAATAAGCAAAATTGCCGAAGAGCTGGCACATGAGATATCACTCTGTCTGAGATATTATACGGTAACTTTCAGAGGCAGGCGAATTGAGCGAGCGATTCTGACAGGTGGTGGAGGTTACGAGAAGATACTACTTGATGTTATGCAGCGACAAATGACAGTAAAAATTGAGGTTGCCCAGCCTTTGAGGGGATTTGACTTGTCAAACAAAAGGGCGAATTTGAATTTTTATGGTGACAGGAGAGGATTGCTTTGCGAATGGGCTGTAGCGGTTGGATTAAGTCTCAAAGGATGGAGAGGATATGGTACAAGCCAATCGGGTTCCGGACGCAGAAGTCCTGTTAATTATAACAGAAGAAGAAATGAAGGGGATCGTTGTGAAAGATATTGATTTCCTTCCAGAATGGTATAAAAGCGGCAGAAGACGGCAGATAAGCTATCGCACACAATACTTTATTTTGGGCGGAATATTTGCCGTAATGATAGTCTGGAATTTTGTGGCATCATATTCGGTTTCGAAAGCGAAAGCGCAGATTTTAGAAATGGCGACAAGGCAGACACAAGCTGAAAATGTATCAAATAAATTGAATGAATTAAAAAACGAAATGAATTTGTTTCATAAAAAAGAAATATTGATGGAGAAAATAGAATCCAGAATAAATGTTGCCGGTGTGTTAGGGGAATTGAGCTATCTCATAAATGAGAGAGTCGTTCTCAGCAAAATTGAGCTTCTCGCGGAGAGATTTCCCGATAACCAGGATATGGAGTCTTCTCAATATGCAAATGCGGTTGTAAGGTCGGTACAATCAAATTTTAATACGCAAAAGGAATTTCCGGTCGGGAATATAAGGTTTAAAGTGCAGATTGCCGGTGTTGCCGCTGATGCTGGTGATGTGGCGGCCTTAATATGTAAATTGGAAAATTCGCCGTACTTTAATCAGGTCGTATTATCCTTTTCGAGAAATACCGATCTTGAAACGGCGATTAATTATGCTCCTGATTTGAAGACGGGGCCGGCATCGCAATCGGTTAGTTCGGCGGGAAATGAAACCGGGTCCAGGGGCAAAATCCAGGTCAGCAAGTTCGAGATAGGCTGTTATCTGGCAAATTATATTGAAGAGTAATTTCATTGAAAGAAAAGAACTTGTTTCGAGAAAAAAAACAAATAGCGATTTGTATTACGGCAGTGCTTATAATTGGCGGATTTTTTCTGTTTAGGTTTTTGCCTTTGCACAAAAAAGTCAAAGCTGCGAAACAAACGAGATCAACTCAGGGAATGATTATTGCCAAGGGTATTTCCGACAGTGAACAACTACCGTTATTCACGAATCAGTTGCACAAGCTTAAAAGCGAACTGTCTGATTTTGAGGCAAATATCCCCCGGCAAAGGGATCTCGGCTCATTCGTGCACCAAATTGCCGAATTAATGAACCAGTACAAACTCAAAGAGCAGGAGATTGCGCCTCATGCGGAGATTGAAGCCGAGGGATTAAACTGTATACCTGTGAGTATTCAATGTAAAGGTCGGCTGGGACAGATATTTCAGTTTAGTCAAAGTTTGCAGAAGATGGACAGGCTCATCCGGATTAAGCATATCAAGCTTATTAATGACAGTGATTTTAGAGGCGAGGTCGGTTTGGAAACTGAGGTAGTAATTTATTATAGATCAGAGATTGTAAACGGATAAATAAGAACGTATCAAATGGGAAATAATTTGGGAAATCGTAATAACGGCGCGAAAAGGCTTGTCGGCAACATTGTTTTTCAGAAGAAAAAGACTGTGCTGGCTGTTTGTCTGATTATGGTAATGGTCTTTATGTGGGTAAGGGTATTGCTAAGGAAAGCGCCACTTGCGGAAGGAGCGATAGCGTCGGAACAAATTAATGGAAAAATAAAGTCAAAGCAACTATTGAAAGTATCCTTTATTGAGTTGCCTATAGTTGTTGGTCGCAATGATATAATTACAAGAGACTTTTTTGCTTCAAGTAATTGGAAGAATTTTGATGGGAAGAAGAGTGTTGTTAGTATAGAAGAAGTGAATGTCAGCCCTGGTGATGCAATGGAAAATGTTATCGGAAAAATAGCTCAGAAGCTGACTCTGGAGGCAATATGGATCAGCGAGAGCCCCAAGGCTTATATCAATGATAAGGTGTTGTCTATTGGAGATCGATTGCTCATTGAGGACGGTATTAACAATTATGAATGTGAAGTGACGGAAATTGAAGACAATATGGTTGTGATTCGATGTGGCAAAGCGGAAATAAAGTTGAGAATTAAAGAAATAACAAAAAACAGCAATTAGTAAAAGTGCTAAATGCAAGAAAGAAAAGGAGCCGAATTATGTGTTATGTAAGAAACGAGAAAAACAGAAGATTAATTATGAGGGCCCTTATATTGGCTGTTATAGCAACGTTTGCTATTGGCAGCTTTGGGCAGAGTCCGGTTCTGGCCGCTTCAGGCGAAGAAGCCGGTAGGGTGACAAATGTTCCAGAGGGTGGAAGGATTCCTGTATTTAATTGCGAGGAGGATTTTGGAATAAGAAAAGCTCTGGCGATGCTCGGCAGCATGTGTCAGAAAAACATCGTGCCGTCACCCGGTGTTGACGGGCAACTGGCGTTCAGAAGTCTAAGAGATGTGACTTTTGAGGAGGCTATGGATGCGATTCTGGGTGAAAACTTTGTGTATGAGCAAAAGGGAAACCTGATAAAGGTTTATACAAAAGATGAGTACAAGAAGATTAAGGAAGCCCCGGAGCGAATGATATACAAAGTGTTTACGCTTTATTATACGAGTGCCACAGAGATGCTCAAGCTTATTGCGCCTGTGCTTAGCGAAGCCGGGAGTGTCCAGGCCAGTTCACCCGCCGAGACGATCGGAACCACCGGAGAGTCCATAACGACTGGAACAGGTGGTGGTGATACAATGGCTTTGAACGACATGATTGTTGTTCGGGATTATCCGGAGAACATAGCCGAGGTTGAGAAACTTCTGAAAGAGTTGGATGTCCGTCCTCGACAGGTATTAGTAGAAGCTACCATTCTCAGTGCTAATTTAACTGAGGGGATGGAGCTTGGTATTGATTTAAATCTCATGGGTGGTGTTAGTATAACTGGTACCGATGCAAGTGTGGCGGATGCTTATAACACCGCCGTATCGTCACAAACACCAATTGCTCAAATTGGTTCTGGAATTGATGGAACACCTTTGGAGACGGCTGGTTTTGCGACGGCTGGTGGTAATGGTTTAAGAATTGGCGTCACAAGTGGTGATCTTGCGGCTTTTATCACAGCTTTAGAGGAGGTTACCGACACAACTGTTCTTGCGAATCCCAAGATACTTGCCGTTAATAAGCAGCTTGGGCAGGTATACATTGGTACGAAGATTGGCTACCAATCCCAGACGACTCAGACACAAACCTCGACAACTCAAGAGGTAGAGTTCCTCGATACTGGTACGAAGCTTTCTTTCAGGCCCTATATCGGCGACGATGGATATATTAGAATGGATATCCATCCCAAGGATAGTTCCGGTACCTTGAAGGCGAATGATATACCCGATGAATCTTCAACAGAGTTGGCAACCAACATAATCGTCAAGGACGGCCAAACGATTGTCATCGGCGGCTTGTTCAGAGATGTTGTGGTTTCGAGCCGAAGCCAGATTCCATTGTTGGGTGATTTGCCTTTTATCGGCGCAGTATTCAGAGGTACTACCGACACGATGACTCGTCAGGAAGTAATTGTTATGCTTACTCCTCATATTATAGATGAGCCGGAAGATGTGGAAAATGAGGCCAGGATAGATGATATACGCCGGAAAAGGATTGGTGCCAAGGATGAAATACAGTGGACAAGCAGATCGAGATTAGCGGAAGACCGTTATGCAAAAGCTGTTACTTATTATTTGGAAAATGATAATGTTGCCGCAATGAAGGAACTGAGATACGTACTTGAACTTCGACCTTCATATCTCGAGGCAATAAGACTTAAAGAAAGAATTATAGTTGAAGCGAATCCGGACGAACGTCAGAATCTGGAAAGGGTTATGCTGGAAACAGTTGACCAAAAAGAGGCTTCTAAGTGGCAAAGGAGATAAACCTTTACCGAAGATTTATCTTTAAAATGGCATTTTGAGGAATTTGGAGCCGTTGTCGTGAAATTTTCAAGAAGCTTATACGCAACAGTCGCTTTGATTATGGCATACTGTTTGTTGATCGGATCTACCGCCGAAGGACGGACCTCCGATGCGGATAGTGGCTTGCGATACACCAGTTATGCGCAACAATGGGATTTTGTTGCGGTGGTGGTTTATGTTGCTGGGGCTATGGGCGTGATTTTTCTCGGTTGGTACTGGATTAGGCTGGCCGGGGCAATCACGTCCATAGCCAGGCTCTTGAAAAGTAGAGGAATAAATGCTGTTTGTCGTACCGGAAAAATCAATATTCCTATAAGAGTCAGGCAGATAGGTGTACTACGCGAGGCTATACGTGAGTGTCTCGATAGTTGTGCCGCACAAATTGCCGATTATGAAAAGCAAATCAAAGATCTCCAGATCCAAGTTCAGCTTTCGCGAAGACGGGAGAAGAACACCGAAGCAATCATATATAGTATTCGTGATGCCGTGATTGTTATCGATGAATTTGACAAGCTTTTAAAGGCGAACGAAGCGGCGGAAAAGCTCTTTATGTTCAACTTTGAGAATTCGCAGCATATGCCGATAAGAGAGCTAATCAGCAATAACTATAGTGAGTTTCTGGATTTTTTGAGCCACAGCAGACAGAGCAAAGGACAAGCATCAAAACGTGAGATTGAATTCGTAAAGGATGAATCTATAAGAACCTTCGATTGTATTGTCTCATGCATTTACGATAAAAACCGCCAGGTTTGCGGAGCAGTTATGGTATTGCATGATATAACTCGTGAAAAAGAAATCTCCGAAATGAAAAACGATTTTGTCAGTCATGTATCGCATGAGCTGAAAACACCGCTTGCTTCTATAACTGCCTATTCGGAAATGCTTGCCGATGGTGAAGCCGAGGACGAGCAGACAAGAAGGGAATTTTATTCGATTATACAAAATCAGGCAAACAGGCTTAATCGACTTATAGAAGATATTTTAAATACATCTCGCATCGAATCCGGTCTAATTAAAGTAAATAAAGAACCGATAAGTCTGGCAATACTAATAGAAGAGCAATTACAAATGATAAAAAGCTACGCCGAAGAAAAGAATATCGAGGTTACAGGACAAAAGCCCATCGTTTTCGACCAGGTGCTGGCTGACAGGGACATGATTTCTCAGGTTATCATTAATCTTCTAAGTAATGCGGTTAAATATACTCAGCACGGGGGCGCGGTGAGAGTTGAGACACAGGTAGATGAAGTTGCTAATCTGATACGAGTTGATGTAAGCGATACGGGGGTTGGAATCCCGGAAGATGAAATCGAACATGTTTTTGACAAGTATTACAGGGTTGGTGCCAATAAGAAGCAAGCAAAAGGAACCGGGCTTGGGCTTAATCTCGTAAAACAAATAATTGAAAAAGTTCACGGTGGTCGAGTGTTTGTTAAAAGCCAGGTTGGAGTCGGGAGTACTTTTGGATTTGAGCTGCCATTGGCAAAAGTCTGTATGGGTAGTGTGGTGTAAGAAAATTTTAAAATAATATAGAGTGATTCTGTTAGCTCTATTCTAATTTTTGGTGGAGGTAAAATAATGACAGGTAAGAAAGTATTGGTTGTTGATGACGAGATACACATAGTTCATGTTGTGGCAATAAAGCTTCGTAATAACGGCTATGAAGTCATATCGGCGAATAACGGAGAGGAGGCTTTCGAATTGGCCTGCAAAAATAAACCGGACATTATCGTAACGGACTTCCAGATGCCGGTTATGACCGGTATGGAGCTTGTAGAAAAGCTTCGGCAGCATGAGGACACAAAAGACACGCCCGTTATTATGTTAACTGCCAGAAGTTTTGCCATATCGAAAGAGCAGCAGGAGCTATTAAAAATATCCGACTGTCTAAGCAAACCGTTCAGCCCCAGGGAGTTGTTGGGCAATATTGAGGATATTTTATATCAGAAAGAACTGGCGATCAAGAATTGATGAATGACAAAGATACTATAGTTGTCTTTGATAATTGTTCTTCTATATGCAAAAGCTATGGCAGATATGAACGGAAAAAATATAAGCTCTTCGGAATTACACGAACTGGAGATTTTTGGGAGCAGAGTAAACAAATACGGTGCTAATTTTGCATTCTATAAAACGGACGGCGAGCTTGCATTACTTTTGAAGAGCGGCAGATTCGATAGTAATCGTGAACTGCTAAAGAAATATGGTCAACAGGCTTTAAATCAGAACAGCCATACCGACCAAACAAAAGATTTCTTTTCACAGGTTATGCAGTTCGGTGATACTAATCACGTCATGGCAGTCATTCTGAATTCTTCCTGTTTTAACACCCGTCGCGGGGAAGCTGTTGGTGTTGCAATGATAGATGTAGGTGAAGCTTCACCTGCTCATATTGTAAAAACAGGAACAGATGCCGGGGATGCAAATCCTATGCGAATCGGAAACAAATATTTTGTTGAAATGCTCGGACTTTTAGCGAAGCAATTTCAAAACAAAATGGAATCCGAAAAGCAAATCGAAATGGTCAGCACCGAGCTGGCGAGAGTCTATGAGGAATTAGTACTACTTCATAAAATAAGTACGAATATGAGAGTTACCGAAGCAGACTCTAACTTTCTTCAAATGGCTTGTGATAGTTTAACAGAAATTATTTTTGTTGAAGGTATAGCAGTATTACTGGAAAAAACGATAGAAAATGAACAACAACTGGTTATCGCCGCAGGTTCCGGTTTGATAGATATGGATGAGCAGATGGCGGCAATCTTACATGGTCGCATAATAGAGGAAATAAACAGCGGCAAAGAGGCACTGCTTGACAGTGAAGTGGATTCACCTTTCAGATATGACTGGCCGGATAACATAAGGAATATAATCGCAGTGCCATTATGCGGAAAAGAAAAAGTAGAATCTCATATTGCCGGAAGGATTAAGAATGATAACTACATAATCGGATTTATGGTTGCTATAAACAGGGTCGGCAAGCAGGATTTTGACAGTACGGACGTAAAATTATTTAACTCGGTGGCAAGCGGCTGTGCGGTTTTTATTGAGAATGGTAGATTATTCAAGGATCTCAAGGAATTATTCATAGGTTCGCTTAAAGCTTTAACAAGCAGTATTGATGCCAAAGATAAGTACACGCATGGTCATTCTGAGAGAGTAGCTTTTATCTCACGCTGGATTGCGGAAAGACTTTCTGAACATGAGCCTTTGAAAGAGGAGGAAATTAATGAGATTTACATGGCTGGATTGCTGCACGATATAGGTAAAATAGGGATAGACGAAGCCGTTCTGCGTAAAAACGGCAGGCTGACCGAGCAGGAATTCGCCCGCATAAAAACACATCCCTCTATAGGTGCGGGAATTTTGCGTGAAATAAAACAGATGCGTGAAATTGTTTCGGGTGTGTTGTGCCATCACGAACGGGTAGACGGAAAGGGATATCCGAACGGTTTGACGGGCGAGAAAATACCGCTTACGGGTAAAATAGTCGGATTAGCGGATAGCTTTGATGCCATGACGTCAAAGCGAACTTATAGAGATGCAATGACTGTAGAGCAGGCTCTTGCCGAGATAGAAAAGGGGTTAGGTACGCAGTTTGATGAAAAAATCGGCAGAATTTTCCTCGATAGCGATGTTTATAGTCTCTGGGACAGCATCCGTGATGGTTTGGGTGAAATTACTCAAAGCGGAGTATATGCGGAATATGACACTGCCGCAGTGGAGACACTAATCAGATGAAAGTCAAGATACAAGATTATAACAATGTGACTGTGATTGAGTTGCAGGGCGAGTTAGATAGTGATGTAATGGAATTATTTAAACAAAATATCGCCGATGTTATAGCCAAAAATAAATCAAACATCGTGCTTGATATGAGCGGCATCGGTTTTATAGACAGTCAGGGTCTGGAGCAATTGTTATGGGCTCGTGATTATTGTAACCAAAATAAGCGAGGTCTCAGGCTGGCTGGTCTTGATGAAAATTGTATAAGAATACTGGAAATGACTCGTCTTGATAATGAATTCGATCATTACGCGGAGCTTACGGAAGCGGTCAGGAGTTTTGCATAAGTCAAATGGTAGCATAATGAGGCTTACCTGAAGTAAAAGAGATGTAATATGAGTCAGATAGCAGTTGAAAATAAAATGCAGCTGGGGCAGTTACTTCTTTCGCGTAACATTGTAACTGCCGAGCAGATAGAAACAGCTCTGACCGAACAGAAAGATAAGGGCCATCGCAAATTGCTTGGTGAGCTTCTGGTGGAAATGGGCTATTGTACGGATAATCAAATAGCCTCTGCGCTCGCTCAGGGGTATGGTGTCCCGTACGCACAGGTCGGCCCTAAATTATGTGACTCGAAAGTACTTGAAATCTTGCCGAGAGAGTTCCTCGAAGAACATATCGCTCTGCCTTTATTCAAGGTCTATGATGTGCTCACAGTAGCTGTAAGCGAGCCTACAAATGTATTTTTGATTGATGAGATTGAAAGGATTAGCGGCTGTAAAGTTCAGATTGTCTGTTCGACAAGCAAAGATATCAAGGCGACCTTGCAGACATATTTGCCGTCGGCCAACGTATTTGTCATTGATGATATTATCGACGATGAAGGATTGGAAGATTTTACTCTGATAGAGAATATCGCTCAGGATATAGGTAATCTTGAGGAAATAGCCGGTCAGTCACCGGTTGTTAAGCTGGTCAATTATCTGCTTTATAACGCCGTTCGGGAAAACGCCAGTGACATACATATTGAGCCCGACGACAAGAGATTGCGAGTTCGTTACAGGGTTGATGGAAGGTTGTATGAAAAAATGAGTCCGCCTCATCAGATGCATTCGGCAATTGTCTCGCGTATAAAAATAATGGCTGAGCTCGATATCGCTCAGCGTCGCCTGCCCCAGGACGGTGGAATTCATGTTTTGATGGAAGGACGACCGATTGATTTACGAGTCTCCGTCATGCCCGGTAATTTCGGGGAGAAAGTTGTTATCAGAATCCTCGATCCTCAAAAAGTGCTTTTCAGTTTGGAGTCACTCGGATTCACTTATGATAATCTCAAGTTATTCAGGCAGGTTATTCAATCGCCGAATGGCATAGTATTGGTAACAGGCCCGACTGGTTCGGGCAAAAATACCACCCTATATGCAGCCTTATCCGAGTTAAACAATGATGAGGTTAATATTTGTACAGTAGAAGATCCGGTCGAATGCAATATAACGGGCATTAATCAGTTTCAGGTTCATCAAAGCGCCGGCTTTGAATTCTCGACCGCCTTAAGGAGTCTTTTGAGACAGGATCCGGATATAATCATGGTGGGTGAAATTCGCGATCAGGCAACGGCAAATATTGCCGTGCAGGCGGCTCTCACGGGACATTTGGTTCTGTCAACGCTGCATACGAACGATGCCCCCGGTGCGGTAACCCGTTTGCTTGATTTGGGGGTTGCTCCGTATCTTGTAAGTGCTTCTTTGATTGCTGTCCTGGCTCAGAGACTCGTTCGTAAAATTTGCTCGAACTGCAAGACGGAGTATGAGCCACCTGCAAGTATTAGGAAGGTTGTCGAAAAAGCCGGTGGCAAAATCCAGAAGTACTATAGAGGCGTAGGCTGTAAAAAATGCAGGAATAACGGGTATGCCGGACGGATTGCTATTCATGAGCTTTTTATCCCTGATGAAGAAATTATGGATATGATTAGTGAGGGAGCGAGCCTGAAGCAGTTAAGGGCGAAAAGTTTGCAAAATGGAATGGTTTCTCTACAGTCGGATGGTATTGAAAAAGTACGGGCCGGAATTGTTTCGATTGAGGAAGTTTTGAGAACGACACAGGCTGAATTATGAAAAGTTGTATTATAAATATTATATTATTCCATTTTACGGATTAGAACGAATGACTATTCCAGTCACAAAAAAAGCAGAAGAATTCGGTTTTTTGAAAAAAGCGGATAAATCTCTACATACCGGCGAAAATCATGAGCATGGAGCCGAAAGCTTTGGATCATATAAAAATCTTGAAGCTGATTTAAGTAACCGGGCTCTTAAAAAGTACATGGGGAATCGATTGGAAAAAGGATTGCGGGCGAATTCATCGTTATATAGGGCAAAGATAAAACCGGCACAACTTATCCTGTTTACGACGCAGTTGTCGGTAATGCTTGATAGCGGCGTGGTATTAAGCGACGCTCTCGATGCGATAGCAGAGCAGGCTGAACATGTGACGTTCAAAGCGATAATAACAAATGTAGCCGAAAATGTGAAAAGCGGCGAGAATTTTTCAAAAGCGCTGGCTGAATATCCGAAAGTTTTTAATGCTATGTTTATAAGCATGGTAAGGGCATCGGAAGCGTCCGGCACAATGGCGGAAATGCTGGATGTTCTTAGCAGCTATTTAAACTTTGAGTCCGAAACCCGCAAACGCATAAAGGGTGCACTGACGTATCCGTTTATTATGGCTCTGATGGCTGTGGCTGCTACGGGGACACTGATGTTCTTCGTTTTACCGAGATTTATGGGAATTTATGAAGCGAAAGGGGCATCGCTTCCAAAACTGACGCAAGTGCTGGTAAGCTTCAGTAAAATATTAGGTAATTTTGAGATAATGACGGTTATTGTTACGACACTAATTACAGCGTCAATAGGATTATACTACTGGGCCGGAACTGTTTCTGGAATGCGGGTAATAGATTATATCAAAATACATACTCCTGTAATTGGAACGATGTTCGTTGATACCGTGGTAACTCGGAGTATGCGTATTATGGCGACAATGGTCAATACCGGAGTTAACCTCCTTGATTCGATACATGTTATGCAGGGCTCGTGTCAGAATTACTATTTTCAACGACTCTGGCAAGGTGTTGACGAGAAAATTCGAGATGGGTATCAACTATCGGAATCGATATTAATTTCACCGGGTAGTGAATTGATCGCGCCGGGAATTCTTCAAATGCTCCGGGCCGGGGAAAAAAGCGGCAAACTCGGCGAGGTTTGTGACAAAGTGTCTATATTTTACGAAAAAAAGCTTGAGGCGACCATCCGGAATGTAATGGCACTAATAGAGCCGGTAATGATAACAATTCTGGGAAGTATTATTGGAACGATTGCTATTGCTTTATTATTACCCGTATTCAGGATATCGACTGTTATTTCACATTAAGGCTCAGGAGCTTTTTTGGTTTTCGAAGGGGGATAGCCGTTGCCTCCGGCCATGAGTTCATGTCGAATGGAGCCACCCCGTGGGCTTTTGTCATCTCTGCCTAAGATACGCCCAAGGTGGACTTGAGCTCCCATACTTTGTTGCGAAAACAAGAACGGGGGCGAAATGGAGAGATCTATTCAAAATAGGCCTGTCCCGAGCGTAGCCGAGGGATTCCTCGATTCCATCCGTCATTGACGAATTCCACTCTGAATGACGACATACGAACCACGAGTGACGAGTAACGAGTCACGAAAACGTGCCGTATCAAGGACAATTTGCCGGAAAAACGCGGATTTTGCTTGTATTTTCACCGAAACGCGATAAAATACATTTTTACAATTGAATATGGTAAATCATCGAAAAAGAGGGGGTAAGTCAGCGAAAGAATCCTCGCGAAAATTAAAAATCAAAGAATGCCCTGGGCATTGGTCGAAGGGGCTCAAAATGTAAAACTACGGTTCAAAAAACAAGATTATGGCCTTTCGACTTGAAAAATCACAGAAGAACACTTTTTTCCGACATACGACATACTACATAAGATATGCGACATACAAGTAATTTGAAAAAACGAACCCAATGTTAATGTGGGCAATATGTCGCAACCTCGGTTGCAGCAAAGGATTATGTTATAATTTCGAGATTTTGGATATTTTGTGAACGAGAAAACGAACCCAATTCTAACTGCGGAAGTCAGGAGACAGAATACAAAATTCAGAAAAAAATGGAAAACGAAGCCAATTTTAATAGCAGTTAGCTGTTTGCGTATAGGGGATACTTTTTTAAATGCTTATTATCAAATTAGTTATATCAGTAATAAAGCGTGACACTCCTATGTGCCTTTGCTTCTTCCAAATATTAACGGCCATCCACAGGATGCCCTACGGCAAAGACAGGAGAAAAAAATGAAAAACGAAGCCAATCCGGTGTTACCTTTAGGCACCTATGGCCAAGCTACCCTGGGACAGGTCCGGCTTCGCATTATAGCTACGCCGGGACAGGTCTTTCAAAACTAAAGAAAACGGACACAAGATCCAGGAAAAGTAAATTAAAAAAACGAACCCAATTCTTCGACCGGCTCAGGACTGGTTTTAACATGGGATAGCGTTTATGGGAGAGGATATAGTTTTGTAAATATTATTGTTAGACTTGACAGCTTTAATATAAATTCTACAATCACGGCCTATGGCTGATGTAACGCCTAAAAAGAAAAAACATAAGAAGCATAGCCTTTTAAATGATTGGCTCGGCTATGTTGCTTTGAGGATTCTTATAGTATTTCTTTCCTTATTTGATATTAAAACAAATCTAAATACGGCGTGTTTTCTCGGTCGGTTGTTGTGGAAGCATTATCATCGCGGACGAAAACGAGCTTTAGATAATCTTCGAGCCAGCTTTCCTGAAAAAGGCGAAAAGTGGATATGGCAAACAGGTAAGCGGAGCTTCGAGCATATTGCGATGCTGGCAATTGATGTGTTGTTTACGCCGCGTCTTACAAAGAAGTACAACTGGCGTGATTACAGCCGTTATAAAAATGCAGAAAGAGCCAAGTGGCTAATGCGGGAAAAACGGGGATTACTGATGGTTACTGCCCATTACGGCAACTTTGAAATTATCGGTTACATTTTGGGTATGTTCGGCTTTAATATCTATAGCATTGCCAGACCGCTTGATAACAAGTTCATCAGCAGATACTTGTATGGAGTGCGTCAACGAGCCGGCCAGACCATACTCGACAAAAAAGGTGCCGCTAAAATGATGGAGCAAATCATATCAAGCGGTGCCACTCTATGTTTCATTGCTGATCAGGATGCCGGCAGAAAGGGGATATTTGTAGATTTCTTCGGCCGGAAGGCCAGCACTTATAAGAGTATAGGTTTAATTGCCGTTACACGTGACATTCCGATTGTGGTTGGGTATTGTCGGAGAATTGGCAGAAGTTTTAACTTTGAGATCGGTGTGAATCGTATTATCTTGCCGAAAGAATGGATTAAAAAAGAAAAGCCGTTGGAATGGATAACTGCCGAGTACACTAAGGCGATCGAGACTTTCATACGTGAAGATCCAACTCAATACTGGTGGTTGCATCGAAGATGGAAGCATCGCCCAAAAAGTGAGCAAAAAAAGGCATAGTATGAATTCAATACATCATATCATAATTGTCCTCTGTAATATGCTAAACCAAGAAAACGATTATATACTTTACCTGCTAAGAGTTATTCGGAATGCCGGCTGGGGCCGGCGATTAATCTGATTGTCACAATTAGGTTCCGATGTGGCCACAACAATAACTATAGTTTTTTTCGGTTAGCTACCTTTTGATAGCATTATTTTAGGTTTTCTGTTGAAAAACAAGGGTTTTTACTTGACTATGGAGAGGATAATTTTGTATATTTAACATAATAACGGAGTTTTTGTGAGCGAAATGATATGTCCTTATTTTTTATGCTAATGGACGTGAAGTTTTGTTCTTTTTTGGCTATATGAAGAAAGGTGATGAATTTATTTTATCGGAATTCACCTCCCCGGATTGGATATCATTTTATGAAATAATAACATAACGTAAAAAATGTTTTTTTATTTAACAGGGGACTATTATGAAAAGATTATTTCTTTCTATTGTTTTAATAATCGGGCTCTTTGCCAATATCAATATGGCTGAGCCGATTGAAGTCGAGAACTTCAGCTTTGAACTTCCTAATGCTGGAAAACAAACGGGCTTTGATGACGTTCCCGGTTGGAGTACAGACTCGGCAGTCACCGATTCAGGTGTTGAAACCGGTTGGACACCAACCGAAGGGGATTGGACCGCTTTTCTGATGAGTGGCGATCCGTCGGTTTGGCAGCTGACGGATCACAGGATTATTCAGGGAGATGTATTCGAGTTGAAATTGGATGCAAGGATTACCTGGCAAGCTACGACTCTGCAGATGATCCTCTACTATGACGACAATGGTGCCAGGATTCCCGCCGCAAGCACGGAAGTGACCCTAAGTGACACCATGGAGGAATACACTTTGCTTTTTTCGTCTAATGATGTTCCGGCATCTGCAGGTCACCAAATTGGGATAGAGCTTTTAAATTCAAGTTCCGGTGATACATGGATTGGAATGGACAATGTGCGACTGGAGCTTATCGCTGCCGGTAAACCGACATTTGCTTCTGATCCAAAACCGGAAAACGGACAGACAGAGGTACCTGTAAACATAATTCTGAGTTGGACTCCCGGGGAGCTTGCCGATAAGCACGATATATATCTCGGAACCAATTTCAATGATGTTAACGATGCAACACCAACAGATGATCCCAACAATGTTTATCTTGGCAGATTCGATCCCAATTCCTATCCTGAAAGCGGAAGTATTCGTTTGGAGTTCGGCAGGATATACTATTGGCGGGTGGATGAAGTCAATGCTCCGCCTGATGATACGTTTTTCAAAGGCGACATCTGGAGCTTTACAGTCGAATCCTATGCTATCGCTATTTCCGAAGATAATATTACTGCGACCGCTTCAAGCTGGATCGACGGTGAAGGGCCTGAAAATACCATCAATAATTCCGGTCTGGATGTCAATGATCTGCATTCAACCGATCTATCAACTATGTGGGTCACGGAGAATGGGCAAACAACTCCGGTATGGATTCAGTATGAATTTGATAAGCCATATAAGCTGCATGAAATGCTGGTATGGAACTATAACGGGCAAACTATTCTTTCCATGTACGGTCTTAAAGAAGTTTCTGTTGAGTATTCGACCGATGGGGCCAACTGGAACCAGGTTCCAGATGTGAGCGAATTTACAAAGGCACCTGGTACCAGAGGATATGCCGGTGGTATCACAGTTCCTTTTGACGGTGTAGTGGCAAAATATGTCAGGATTACGGCCACCAGCAACTGGAGTACCGGTATTTTTGCCCAGTACGGCCTGAGCGAGGTGCGTTTCATGTGTATTCCTACTTACGCAAGACAACCTAATCCTGATAATGACACGATTGATATTGCGATAGATACAATTCTTAACTGGAGAGCCGGCAGAGAGGCTGTTCAGCACTACGTATATTTAAGCGCCGACGAGCAGGCTATAGCAAACGGCACTGCATCTCCTGTGACGATGGGCCAGAACAGTTACGGGCCTTTGTCTCTCGATATGGGAAGTATTTACTACTGGCGTGTCGATGAGGTAAATAATGCCCAGGCTAATCCACTCTGGCAAGGTGACATCTGGACTTTCGCGACTCAGGAATATCTCGTTGTTGATGATTTCGAGTCATACAATGACGTTGCCGAGGGCCAGGAAGGTAGCAATTTGGTTTATTTGACCTGGTTGGACGGATATGACAATCCGTCTGTCAACGGCTCGACTATGGGTTATGCCTCGGGAGCTTCCATGGAAACCACGATAGTTCATAGCGGCGGACAGTCGGTGCCGCTAACATATGATAACAGTGCGGCAAGCTCATCGGTTGTCACCGTGAGTACGGATGCTCTGGATATCGGCCGTAACTGGACCGGAGGCGGCGCTGAAACTTTGGTTTTATGGTTCTATGGCGACCCGAACAACGCTGC
>JAFGBG010000001.1 GCA_016933295.1 Sedimentisphaerales bacterium
AAATCACAAACGGCGGGCGAAAAGATTCCACAACCTGTCCAGCCGCTTAATATATGGAGAAAAATTATGAAAAGTACCATTACAAAAATTGCCGCGGCTATATTGATAGTTGTATCGGTAATAGCGGGCATACATTTTTGGAGTTCGACCGAGACTGTTGCCTGGGCTGACATAGTCCGGCCCATCCTGACCGCCCGGACTGTAGTATTCAATCTTGTTATGACCGAGGGAGAGCATATCCCCATCACCAGGGTGATGAATATGGGTACGCAACGGCTCAGGAGCGAAGTGTTGTCACCAGATGGGAAGACTGTGCAAGCCATAGTCATCGTCGATTTTGATACTTCACAAATGCTCCAACTGATCCCGAGCCAGAAGACGGCGGTATTAATTGAAATGAAAGACCTGCCGGAGAAACCGGAAAACTTCATAGAAATAATGAGAAACGTGATAATCGAATTACAAAATGATCCTGATGTTTCGGTCGAGTCTCTCGGTGAAAAGGAGATTGATGGGCACATGTCTCAGGGACTTCGGGCGACCAGTTCTGAAGGTGAATTGACAGTCTGGGCGGACTCACAAACCAGGCTGCCGATACGTATAGAGCAAAAAGGGCGTCAGATACAATTTGTTTGTACGGATTTCCAATTCGATATCGAAATGGATGAATCACTATTCAGTATGGAGATACCCGAAGGTTACCCCGCGCCTCCCATGTTGGGGGAGATTCCAATTTCAGCAATGTTAGGGGGTACCGAACAGGACCTGGTCGAGTTCCTTCGAATTTATGCAGAGATTATACTGGATGGTGTCTTTCCGGAAGATTTAAGCCCCAAAGTATGGATAGACGACGCAGAGAAAAATAGAAATAAATTCACTCAGCTTTCCGAAGAACAAAACCAGAAAGGACCACCGTTGAAATTTGCTCGTGGGTGGGTATTCTTTCGACTTCTAAAGGCCGAAAACGACTGGCACTACGTGGGCAATGGTGTCAAACTTGGCGACGGAGAATCTCCTGTCTGTTGGTATCGTCCGGATGGTTCACAGACCTATCGGGTTATCTACGGCGATTTGAGCGTTAAGGACGTTGCACCGGAAGATTTGCCAAAGTAAATACACTAAGTCGATTTGTTATCCTCAAGGCCGGGTCTGGAATGGCTCGGCTTTTTTTATGCGCACGAGAAAAATATTGCAGAATTTTTAGACTATCGGCGGCGTGTAAAACGTGATAATAGTAAAGACCGAAAGTTCCGGAGCTTTGATGCGGCAAAATGATAGAGGATAGACTACTACTGTACAGATTCAAACGCGGCGACCCCGACGCCTTGCGCCGAATATACGAAAAGTACGAGGTCTATCTTCTGACGGTCGGGACGGCTCTTTTAAATGATATAGGCTTTGCCGAAGATGTACTGCACGATTCGTTCGTCGCCTTCGCCGAATCCGCTGACAGGATAAAGCTCGAAGGCAACCTGCGGAACTTTCTCGCGACGTGCATGGCCAACCGCTGCCGGGATTTGATGCGAAAACGAAGCAGAAATATCGATTCGCTTGAGAAGGCCAATTCGTTAGCCTGCGAAGCAAGGGGTCCCGAACTTGCGGCAGTTTGCAACGAGCAGTTAGAAAAAGTTGCCCGCGCGATTGAGACTTTGCCTTATGAGCAAAGAGAGGTCGTCGTGCTTCATCTGACGGCCGGGATGATGTTCAAACAGATCGCCGGTTTGCAGAAGACAAGCATCAACACCGTGCAGAGCAGATACAGATATGGAATCGATAAACTGAGGTCAATATTAAATGGAGAGATTTCAAAATGAGACCTGCAGACAATATAGAAAAATTAATAAATAAATTGCGAGTCGAACCGCGAGCCGAGGCTTCCAAACGAAATCTCGAAGATGCACTCGCGGCACAAGAAAAAGCAACCGGCTCGGCTTATGCGAAGCCGACTGTTTGGAGAATAATTATGAAAAATCCGATTACTAAAATCGCTGTGGCGGCTGTAATAGTGATCACTGCTATAATGTTATTGCATAACGGCTCTATGGAAATAACAAGTCAGGCTTTCGGTATCGACAACGTTATAGAAGCTATGCAAAAGGCCGAATGGATTCACTGTATCATGACGCTTGAACAATTCAGTGGGGATCCGAATGTCACCACGATGAATATCGGCGACGGATGGGAAAGCTGGCAATCGGTTAATCCTATGTTCTCGGTTGAGAAACATAGTGACGGTAAAATATATTTTTCCGATAGGGGAACGGCAAGAACATTTAGTTATGATCCTCAAAATAATATCATAACTGTAAAATATAGAAATCCCGAAGCATTACGAAATACATATACCAGCATTTCAGATATGTACATCAAACAGTTAGCTGATGCCGAAAAAAATGGCGCCAAGATCAAACGTAAAAGAGATGTATATCAGGGGCGGCAGGTACAAATTCTCGATATCAATTACACATCTGAAAAAGGTTTACAAAGTATATTCACAATAATAATTGATGCCCAAACGTGCCTTCCAAAAAAAGCTACATTTCTACAGCAACATTTAATGGAAGGATATGCCGGCAAAATGACGGGGACTTTCGATTATCCCGACACTGGCCCTAAAGATATTTACGAGGCCGGCGCACCGCGGGATGCGAAAATAATATATTCCGATTCTCGGGACAATCCCGAATTAATCGATGTACTTAAGCCTTATAATGCAGCGAGGGACAACTTGCCTTCGGATTATATCCTTATAACGACATACCAATATGGTCCGTGGGTAAGATCGGTCGATGTTATATATAACCAGGGAAGAAAACAAAGAAGTGAATACCATCCGGTTTGGGGGCCGGTTATTTCTGAAGATGACAAAATTGCTTATAACAAAGTTTTGGGCAATAGCTTCGAGACTCTATTAAAGTGGTCACAGGACTATGGAAATAGTGACGGTAAGAATTTAGGCATTCATATTTACGACGGGCAGTATTACTATAGGGCTGAGAAAAACCCAATGGATGAATGGAACATCTCCGAGAAAGTTCGCTGGCCTGACCATAATCCTATAGGGTTGAAAGACCTTTTCGACTGGGGCTGGCCTATGATACAGCCTAAAAATAATGTCAGGCAAATTGAAAATGACTATTCAAAAGAAAATAATCTGGTTGCTTTCGAAAGAATATTGGAACCAACTGTTATAGACGGTAAACTTATCGATGCGGCCAAGAAGGAGATTTATTATCTTGACCCAAACCATGATTATATTTGCGTGCGCAAGGAAGATTTTCAACGCAGGTTTAGGGAAAGTATCGAAATGAAAGATGCCGATTTCGATATAAACCAAATACCGAACGAACTAAATTCGGTTAGTATCGTTAGCAAATTCGACCAAACCGACTCCGGCCGCTGGTACCCCAAATTAATTGAAACGTATTCGAAAAGTTGGAACGCAAACGGAAATGAAAAAACTCTCGGTCTTTCATTTATCAATACATTGTATCTCAAAACAAATCCGGAATTTCCAGAAGGGATTTTCGATCCAAACAGCCTGCCAAAAAATTAAGTGAAACTTTCTAAAGGCCGGGCTTTCATTAGTCCGGCTTTTTTTATGTTCTTATTCCGGAAAGGTGATAAAATAGCCTCATATCCGATTTTCTTTATACCCAAACGCACGCGCGGATCGTTTTATAATTAGTGGACGTTCATTGCTCGTATATGAGGCCTCTTTCAATGAAAGACAAGCTGCTTGTTAACAGAAGCAAACAAAGTAAAAGAGATGTTTTACGCAGTATCTATGAAAAGTACAGAGATAGTTTGCTTGTTTTGGCTATTGCCCTCTCGAATGATGTTAATATCGCCGAAGACGCCGTTCATGATGTTTTCGTTGCTTTCGCGGGGGCATTAGACAAGTTTAAGCTGACCGGCAGCCTAAAGGCCTACCTGACCAAATGCGTTGCCAATCGTGTCCGTGACCTGATGCGGGCAAAGCGAAACCGGGCAAAAACTTTTGATCCGAAGCAGACTCTCTCAGCCGATAGGAATGCGGTCGAACCAGTTAGCCTTATCGTCTGCAACGAACAGTTACAGCTATTAAGCTCGGCGCTGGCCCAACTGCCGTACGAGCAAAGGGAAGTAATTGTATTGCGTATTCACGGACAAATGCGATTCGCAGCTATCGGCAAATCCTTGGGGATTTCCGTTAATACTGTAAAGGGCCGCTACAGATACGGAATTAATAAATTGAGGTCAATATTGAATAGTGAGATTTAAAAATGAATCCGGCGAAAAAGATAAAAAGATTGTTTGCCAAGTCGAGTGTCACTGTTGATTCGAAGTTGGATGATAGCATTATTGCCGATACCCTAACGGCACTTGAGAAATCCGGTAAAACAAAATCACGACCGGCCAAATCTGATATATGGAGAATAATCATGAAAAGTAGAATAACAAAGTTTGCCACTGCGGCAGTTGTGATAATGGCGGTAGCCCTATCTGTAATCCTGTTAGATAAGACAGCCACAAGAGCCTGGGCGCTCGAACAATCAATCCGGGCATTTCATTCTGTTCGGTCTATTTATGTGAAAGGTTTTCAGAGTAGAGCAAGTATGGAAAATAGTGAGTCGTTCGATCTCTGGATAAAGTATGATTCTCAGGGAAAACTTTCGCATTTTCGAATGGATGAAGTCAAATCTGTAGATGGGGCCAAGAGCATAGTGATAAATCAGGGAATTGCAAAGGTTTGGATGTCGGATAAAAACACTTTGATGCTTTTCAAAGGGGCCGAAATGACAAAGAATCTGGAAGAATTTGCCTCCGATTTTGACCCAAAGCAAAGTTTGCAGCGATTATATGATTTACAGGATAATTTAGATGAAAGCAAACTCACTATCATAGAGCCGGGAGAAAAAGGTGAGCCTGTAATCTTTGAGGTCGTTAACGATGCCGACAGCAGTTATTTAAGATATTTTTTTGACGCTGAAACAAAACTTCTGCTGCAGTTTGAAAAATATCGTTTGTCAGGTGAAGATTATGAGCTTGAGGATAAATATGAATTCTTCAGATATAATCAATTTATAGACGACTCCTTGTTCGAACTTGATGACATTCCTGATGATGCTTTAGTAATCGATCAGGCCACCGAGGATGTGGGCATCGAAAAGGGCGATATGACTGACGATGAAATAGCAACGGAAGTAGTTCGCCAGTGCCTTGAAGCCTCAATCGCACAGGACTATGATAATGTGAAAAAATTGTTGGGTGGTATGCCGGGAGATGTCCTCGAAAAGGCATTCGGAGGCAGGATCCTGAGAATTGTTTCAATTGGTAAACCTGTACCGCATGAAAAATGGGCGCATATTCTTTGTGTGCCATGCAAAATAGAGGTTGAGAATAAAAATGGCAATTGGGTAGCAGATTTTACGCCGCATGTTAAACGTCTTGAAAATCAATCAGGTAATAAATGGAGTATTTGTGGCGGGATTTAGTGAGCCATAATTGTGAGCTAATTATCATATAAAGGCCGGGCCGGATTGGCTCGGCTTTTTTATGCGCCGGAAATAACGACATTTGGAAGAGTTTTTTCAATATCGCATCATTTGGAAAATATTTTTGAGTAAAACAGCCCGCTCTGGTGTTATATATATGATGATCGATCAAAAGCATATTCCGGGAGTGCGAATTAGTGCTTGAAGATAAACTTTTAGTATGGAAATTCAAACGCGGCAGCGGGAATTCCTTCCGCCGGATTTATGAAAAGTACAGAGATGATTTGCTTAAGCTGGCGGTCTCTTTGCTCAATGATACTGCTGCCGCTGAGGACATTGTGCATGATGTTTTTGCATCCTTTATCAGCAACAGGGATAAATTTTCGCTGACAGGTTCACTTAAAGGATATCTGGCAACCTGCGTAGCAAACAGGGCACGTAACGTCAATCGTAAATACAAAAGGCGACAGAGTATAATTTCCAACCGGTCAGAACCGCTGACACAGAATTCAAACAGTCCTGCTCAGTGGATTACGTGCAGCGAGGATTTAAGACTGCTGGCCGGTGCGCTGGCCAGGCTGCCCGAAAATCAGCGGGAAACAATCACTCTGCATCTTCAAAGCGAAATGAAGTTCAGGGAAATCGCAAAATATCACGATGTCCCGATAAAGACAGTCCAGAGCCGTTACCGAATAGGCATGGATAAGCTCAGGACACTATTAAACAGTCAGGTGGAAAAATGAGCTCTAAACGAAAAATAGAAAAATTCATTAAAAATGCGGCTGTTCATTCCGATTTTCAAATGAATCAGAAAGTCCTCGAAGAACTATTGGAAGAGCTACCTGGAACTCGACAAAAACAATCGGCTCAAATCAGACCGAATATATGGAGAATAATCATGAAAAGCCCAGTCACAAAAATTGCCGCCGCAGCGGTGATTATTATAGTTTGTTTTGCAGGTTTACATTTCTGGAATAGTACCGGCTCGGGTGTCGCTTTGGCCGATGTGCTGACAAGACTCGAACAAGTCACGGCGTATACGTATCAAATGCAATCGAGAATGACAATACAAAAGACAACCAGCGAATGGAAAAGTATTTTATTGGTCTCGCGGGAAAACGGGATAAAGATAATTACAAAAACAGCCGACCCGAATAGCGACGAGATTCATACAGGTGAATCATATCTATTGCCTCGGCAACATTCCATCGTCTATATCAATCACGAGGGTAAGACATACGATCGAATTAAATATGAAGGGCGTGAGATCGATTATTACAAGGATGAGTATAACGATCCGCATATAATCATTAAACAAATCCTTGCTTGTGACCATGTCAGTCTGGGACAATCCGTCATGGATGGTGTCACCGTGGAAGGGTTTCGGACGACAGATACTTCTTACAAGGGCGGCTTTTTTGGACAAGCAGATTATGTACAAGATTATAAAACTGTTAATGTTAAGCTATGGGTGGATGTGAAAACATTTCTTCCTGTGAAACTGGAGGAAGATCTTACCTCGGAGACTAAACATATACACGAGACCAGCTACGATTTTCATTGGAATGTGATTGTAAATGCGGATGATTTTGTGCCGAGCATTCCCGATGACTATACTACTGCTCTTGGAGATTTCATCATTCCGGCAAATAACGAGGAGACTGCCGTCAGGGGCTTGAGGTTATTTAAGGATCTTGCCGGAAACTATCCTGCAAGTTTGGAAAAGGACAGTTTAGCCGGGCAGGCAAGGAAGCTAATTAATTTTGAAGGACCGGATTCGTTGAAAGGGCTCTCGGACGAGGAAAAGACCAGGAAAACAAGTGAGTTAATTTCGCTGATAATGCCCGAAGATTTCTACGCCGAGCTGGTTGAGAAAAATAAGGAGCCGGCGTACTACGGCGAAAAGGTCGGCCCGGGTGATTCGGGTAAGGTTTTGCTGAGATGGAAGCTGGATGACGGCCAATATCGTGTCATCTTTGGCGACCTCAATGCAAAGACCGTTACGATCGAAGAGCTTACGGAGCTTGAAAATCGTTAGAAATACTAAATTATGGAAAAATGCAGGGCTGTGTAACTAAGCCTTGTCAACTACGGGAATTTTTTGGTTATTGATTTTTTTGACTAAGGCGGGCAGTTCGGAGAGGCGGTTTATTTTGAAAGTACCGTCGGGAATAATTTTGCCGGTGTTGGTATAGGCGGTTTTGAGAACTGCTTTCATGCCGAGCTTCAGTGCGGGCTTGATGTCTTTATCGATTCGGTCGCCGACGTATAGAATGTTTTCCAGTGCTTCGCCGATTCTCTCTGCGGCGATTTTGAAGATTCGCAAATCAGGCTTGCGAAAATCGAACTCGTACGAATAGACCCTTGTATGGAAAAATTCCAGGATTCCGACCTGTTCGAGATGCATATCGAGTGAAGAACCGTTGACGAAGGTATTGGAGAGGATGCCGAGCTTCAGTCCGGCATTTTTCAGTGCGGCCATAGTCTGTTTTATATCCGGCTCGGTCGTTGCGATTTTCCGCAGAGGCTCGTACCAGAGTGATGCATAATGTTTCCATTGTTGTGCGTCGAGCTTAATGCCTTTTTTCGCGCCGTTGCCTCGCAGAAAAGCCGCCGAGTTGAAATCGTTCCCCGTTATATTCGAGATTATATTCTGCAGTCTAAGCGCGAATAGATTTCGCCAGCAGTAACACTCGAAGCAACTGACCGATTGGCCGCAGCTTTTAAGATAGTCGTAGCTCAGCCTTGCTCCCTGCCTGAACAGACGGATGACCCTGATTTTGCCGAAGTTAAAAATCGTTTCACCGAGATCGAATACGACAGCTTTTATCATAGTTTTTGCTATACTCTTTGCTTTTGCTCTTCCTAATCCTATTCCTATTTATTTCTTTTCCGGCGGTGCGTCGTTGCCGAAAGCTTCCCTGGCCCATTCGGCCATTTCTTTGTCCGAAATCATGGAAACTCTGTCGGCGGCGTATTCGGCGTCGATTTTGTCTTTTATGTGCATGACACGGGGATCATGCTTGGCTATTTCAATATCATATCGACTCTCGATCCAGTGCTTGATTCCGGCGGCGCCGGTTTTGTCGGTAATCGCCACCCCTATGGGGCGGTTGAGCAGTTTCTGCGTATCGAAGCAGTTGTAAATTTCCTCGTTTTTCAGCAGGCCGTCGGCGTGAATTCCAGCCCGAGTGACATTGAAATCGGCTCCGACCAGCGGATAGTTCGACGGAATCTCGAGCCCCAGCTCCTTTTTGGCGTATTCGGCAAGCTCGGTAATCGCCGTATAGTTGACCCCTTCGGTTATCCCCTTGAGCTGAGCGTGCTCGACGACCAGCGCTTCGAGCGGCGGATTACCCGTTCGTTCGCCGCTTCCGAAAATCGCCGCATTGGCGGCACTACAGCCGTAGAGCCACGCGGTAGAGGCATCGACCAGAACCTTGTGAAAATCGTTATGGCCGTGCCATTCGAGCTGCTCGGACGGCACCCCGATTTTTCTGAGACCGTGAATTAGTTTGGGAATACTTCGCGGCAAAGCAACGCCGGGCCACGGCACGCCGAAACCGAGCGTATCGCACAGACGGATTTTTACCGGCTTTTTATATTCATCTGAAAGCTTCATCAGCTCAGAAGCGAACGGCAGAACGAAGCCGTCATAATCGGCTCGCGTGATATCCTCGAAGTGACAGCGGGGAATCACGCCGCTATCCAGTGCGGCCCTGGCGATATCGAGATACGAATTCATCGCCTGAGCACGTGTCTTTCGCAGTTTCAGGAAGATGTGGTAATCGCTTGCCGAAGTTAAGATGCCGGTTTCGGCAAGTCCCATCTGCGAGACCAGCTTGAAATCCGCCGCTACGGCACGTATCCAGCCCGTTATCTCCGGATATTTGTAACCCCGCTGTTTGCACAGCTCGACCGCTTCCCTGTCACGGTCCGAATACAAAAAGAATTCGCACTGTCGGATTAATCCGGTGCCGCCGTCAATTTCGTGCAGAAGGTCGTAAATCCTGAGAATATGTTCGGGCATATAGGGCGGCCGCGCCTGCTGGCCGTCCCGGAACGTCGTATCGGTTATCCAGATATTGTCCGGAATTTCATAATCTACTTTCTTCTTTTCGAAAATTATCCTGGGAAACTCTGTATATGGAAAAGTTTCGCGGTACAGATTGGGCTTTCCCACATCGTTAAGTTTAAGGTTTTTATTGGCCATTATTTATCTCCAGTATTTTATATTCGAGACGAACCTGGTAGTTAGTTTTACACCCAAGGCCCCATTTTTGTTCGGGAACGCTTATCAATAAACCATTAGCCGAGGTGGGATTCGAACCCACACGCCCTAACGGGCAGGGGATTTTAAGTCCCCAGCGTCTGCCATTCCGCCACTCGGCCGAACTTTAGTATCGTATGTTTCGCTTTTGTCGGGACTGGATATTAGCTCAATATCCGTCCCGCACGGCGTAATAAGCTAACGTATTTAGCGGAATTTTGCAAATTGTTTCTTGAAATCCACAGTTTCGATAAACATCCGGCTTATTTACCGGATTGCGCATAAATACGCCGTAGCAAGGAGCCTGTTGTTATTTAAATCGCGGTTTCAACCGGGAAATGATGAGTCTGATTCGCTCGGTCTGCTTCGCCAGGCGGATTTGGCGGTCGAGATTTTTTATTTCGGCATCGTCCGCCGCTAAGGAGCGTGCTCTGTTGATCCTCTTAGCGGCGTTGTTTAGTTTGCCCATGTTCAGGTAAACGAAGGCCGAATCTCTCAATGTGGGAATATGCTCGGCTTTAATATCGAGCGCGTGAGAAAAAAGCTCTGTCGCTTCCTCGAAATCCCCTTTCAAAGCGGCGGCCAGACCCAGGTAATAATATGCGTCCGAATTTCCGGGGCTGATATCGATTGCCCGCAGGAGGCAGTGTGTCGCGCAGCCCGGGTCGTCGAGCGCCAGAAACATCGAACCCATCGATATGAGTGTATCAGCATCCTCCGAAGCCAGTCTCATTTCCGAAACCAGGTAAGACCTTGCCTCTATTTTCTGTTCCGTCATCAGCGCGAGCTGGGCCAGCCTGTATCGCGGTCCGGGGAGTTTATCATCTTTTTTAATGGCCTGATGGAAAAGTCCGGCGGCTTTTTCGTAATCGCCGTTGCTGAAAGTAATTTCACCGAGATAAAACGACGCCGCGGCAAAATCCGGATTGTACTCGAGAATTCTATTGAATTTTTCCTTTGCCGATTCTATATCCCCGGTCTCGAGCAGGAAAAGCCCGAAATTGAAAATTACTTCGATATCGCCCGGATTAATACGTATTTCAGAGAGGAAATATTCTCTCGCCGGCTCGATGTCACCATCGGACCAGTATGCCTGGGCGATTCGGTAATTGATTTGCGGGTGGCTGGGTTCGAGCTCGGCCGTCCGGAGCCAGCAACGAATGGCCTTTTTGTACTGGCCGCGGGCAAAAAGACTGTTGCCGATATTGTAATAGCACAACCCGCAGGTCGGTTTTATCTGCTGGGCGAGGTAAAACATCTGCTCGGCCAAATCGTGCTGTCCCATTTCCGTATAGGTAATAATTCGATTGCAGTAGCTCGGCTCGAATTCGGGATCAAGCTCCTGTATATTCTCGAAGGTCGTAATCGCCAGATCATATTGTCCGGTCCGCGTGTAATCGACGGCTAAGGAATTTAATATCTCCAGATCGCCGGGATTGAATTGCAGGGCAATCTCATATTCGTTTATCGCGTCGTCGAAACGTTCGATCGCGTCCAGGGTAAGGGCCTTGTTAAAATGCCACGAAGCGTTTGATGGATTTATTTCGAGTGCGGAATCGAGAGCATCGAGAGCCTGAGACATTTGTCCGTCTTCGTATAGCTCGTAAGCTTTTCGTGCCGTCCGCTCGGCCTTGTCATAGGAGCCGAATTCCATGTCGTCAAAAAGCATAACCTTACCTTTTTTAGTATATATTCGTTCAGTATGTATAGAGTTACCAAAGGCTTTATCGCCCACAAAGCGGCACTGCCTTAGCAGTTTCCCGTTGCACGACGGGCTTTTTATCCGCTTTTATTTTTTACTGGAAAGAACCGATGTAAGCCTATATAATTCAACCTATTAACGTCCGGTCGTATGAACGGGTCGGCGGTTATGATAGCGGCGATAAGCTGTTTTTCTGGAAAGTTGCCGTAGTTAGTCTTATAATGTTCGCAGGAATATTGTTTTAGGTAAGTTCGGTTACTCCTCTGGAGATATTCGGATATGATTAAAGAAATAAAAGGTCAGATTCAAGCCGGAAAAGGCTGTTACGCTATTGTAGTAAGCAGGTTTAACGAGTTTATTACTTCGAAACTGCTCGGCGGTGCAATTGATTGCCTCCAAAGACACGGCGCTTCGGATGAGCAGATGTTTGTGGCCTGGGTGCCGGGGTCCTGTGAGATTACTCAGGTCGCGAAGAAACTTGCCAACAGCGGCAAATATGTTGCGGTCATTTGTCTCGGCGCCGTGATACGCGGCCAGACCGCCCATTATGATTATGTTTGCCAGCAGGTCGTCCGGGGAATCGGGCAAATCAACTACGATTCGGCGACTCCGGCCATTTTCGGAGTGCTTACCTGTGAGACGTTCGAGCAGGCGGTCGAAAGGGCGGGAACCAAGATGGGAAATGCCGGTGCGGATGCGGCACGAACGGCTATGGAGATGGCCAACGTGATGGAACAATTAATATAGTTTGTAGTCGCGCGATCGTAGTTCAAGGACTGCGAAGCAGGAACTACGAGCTATGAGCTATGAACATGGACAAAAGAACAAAGGCCAGAGAGCTTGCAATGCAGGCGTTATACCAGCTTGACGTTCAGGGCCTGGCGCCGGGGGATATTGGTGTCCTCGAATCTTTGGAACAGTTTTTCATGGAGGCGGATTCGGACAATTTTGTCAGGAAGCTCGCCTCAAACTGGACAAAAGGCACCTGGAGTAATCTGAGACAGTGCGATGAGCTTATAGTAAACTCGACGATTAAATGGGAATTTACCCGCCTTTCGCCGGTTGATAGGGGTATTTTGAGGCTGGCGGTATATCAATTTAAATTTTGCCCCGACATACCCCCGAAAGTTACTATCAACGAGGCCATCGAATTGGCGAAGAAGTTCAGTACGGATAAATCTCCGGCGTTTGTCAACGGCGTGCTCGATGCCGTCTTGAAAAAAATTACACATGAGAAAAATTTGCCGGTAAGCAACTCCGACTTGACATCATAGAGTAAGTGCTCGTAATATAAACAAAAAGCATTGAGGATCGAAATGAGAACGATCGCAGTATTGAATCAAAAGGGTGGTGTGGGAAAGACTACAACAGTGACAAATGTCGCCGCGGCACTTGCCGCCGCAGGTGCGAAGGTTGTCGCTATTGATTTTGATCCTCAGGCGCATCTTACAATACACTTCGGTCTGGAGCCGCAGAAAATCGAATCCGGCTCATATAAAGTTCTGACTCAATCGGCCGGTTTTGACAGCGAAATCCTGATGGTACGCCCTAATTTATGGCTGCTTCCGGCGAATATCGACCTTGTCGGCGCCGAAAGCGAGCTGGTGAGCGTGGTCGGAAGGGAGACAATTCTTCGGGAGGCGATGGAAGCAAGCATCGAGAATTTCGATTATTGTCTGATAGATTGCGCTCCTTCGCTCGGCCTGCTTACTCTCAACGCCCTTGCCGCCGCCGAAGAGGTTTTGATTCCGCTTCAGCCTCATTTCCTGGCCCTGCAGGGATTCGGCAAGCTGTTGCAGACCATCGAGCTTGTAAACAGGCGAATAAATACCGACTTGAAAGTAAAAGGTGTTCTGCTGTGCATGTTCGACAGCAGGGCCTCTCTTCCGAACGAAGTCAAAAACGATATCGAGCAATTCCTGCAGAATGCACGCGGCACGAACAGCGCCTGGTCTGAGGCTCAGATGTTACCGACTTTTATCCGGCGGAATATCAAGCTCGCCGAAGCGCCGAGTTACGGCAAGACAATCTTCGAGTACGAGCCGAACTGCAACGGGGCCGAAGATTACAAAAAAGTCGCCGAGTTCATTCTTGCTCAATCCCGTGAGTCTGACCCCGTTCCGGAGCAGGTCGAGCCGGTGGAATCGGAATCCGATTATTCGGAAAATGTTGCCGCTGAACAGATACAGGAGCAGTCCGAGCCGCAGGAACCTCAGCATGAAGAAGCACAGCCTGTTTATATTGATATAAATCAGTTCGAGACTTCCGGCGATGAGAATTCTCCGGACCAAGGTGATTCTCAGGATGCCGGGCAAGTCTCGGAATTGCAGCAATCTCCGCCGGAGGAGCAAATCCAGTCTGCCGGTACTGATGAGTATAATGAGCAGCCGTCCATTGAAACCGGTGAAAACCAGCAACCTGATTCTCCGCCTATGGAGGAAATGCCGGAATTGCAGCAATCTTCGCCGGAAGAGCAAATTCAATCTGCGGGCGCTGATGGGCATACAGAGCAGCCGCCTTTTGAAATCAGGGAAATCCCGCCGCAGGAGTCTCAGGCTCCGGCGGAATTTTCCGAAACACCGACTGACCAAAACCAGAACGAATCCGACCGACAGCAATATTGAAATCGCTCGGTAGGTGATAGGATTGGAAAAAACGCCGGATTAGTTTCCTTGTTTATTTAACAGCTTCATCTCGTTCATCCACTCAGCGCAGCGTTGGGGCCAGGTGGAGATTCTGCCGAATCTTTTCTCGATAGCCGAGCCGTGCGAGCCTTTCAGGTAGATGTGCATTTCCGCAGGTACGCCGGCCTTGCGAAGAGCAAGATAGAAATTAATGCTGTTTTCAACCGGAACAGTTCTGTCTTCGGTCGAATGTACCAAAAACGTCGGCGGTGTTTCCGGCGTAACCTGAGTTTCGTTGGAAAGATTTTCGATGAGCTGCTGGTCGGGATTGTTACCTAATAAATTCCGCTTGGAGCCTTTGTGGGTGTATGTATCGTCCATCGTAATGACGGGATAAAGAAGAACCATAAAGTCAGGTCGGCAACCTGCCTTATCAATCTCATCTTTTGCGTCGTAATAGTTCTTCAGAAAATGCGTTCCGGCACTCGAAGCCAGATGTCCGCCGGCGGAAAATCCCATAATTCCGATGCGTTCGGGATCGATGTTGTATTGTTTCGCCCGGCTCCTTACGATTCTTATGGCTCTCTGGGCGTCCTGCAGAGGTGCCGGGTGGCCGTAACCGACGCCGCCGTGGCGATACTTTAATATAAAAGCGGCCACGCCTATTGAGTTTAGCCAGTCTGCGATTTGCCGGCCCTCTCGGTCCATCGATAAGTTCCCGTATCCGCCGCCGGGGCAAATAACTATCGCTGTATCGGTGGCTTTTTCCTTATCAGGCAGACAAATCGTCAGTGTGGGTTTGTCGCCGTCTTCGGTCCCTTTGGCGCCCGGGGCGCCGTCAGGCCAGAGAAGCTCGGTGTTTTGTATCGATGCGGTTTGTGCCGCGAAGGCCGCGCCGGCAAATGCCGCCGTGACGACTAAGCAGGCAAGTATAATTCTAATGTCACTTTTCATATATTTAGCTCCTGAAAAAAATCACTCTAATCGCTCCGGATTTTGAAGAAGGTCTTTTATAAAATGCAGGAATTGAGCTGCATAAATATCGGTTATCTCTTTGGTATCGACCGACAGGGACAGGCTGACCATTTTGCGTACAGACACCCGTCCATCCACGGGGACGACAGTTTTTATTATATTTCCGACGGACAGGATCGTGCTGGCCGGCGGCGGCACGATACCGAAAAAAGAATCGATCCCGTAAACTCCGAGATTGCTCAGCGCGACGGTTTCGCCTTCGATATCTTCGATTGTCAGTTGGTTGTCGCGGGCCTTGTCGGTGAGCGATTTTTCCTCCAGTGCGATTTGGGGAAGCGTTTTCGCCCCGGCATCTTTAATTACCGGCACGACAAGACCCTGTGGGGCGTTGACGGCGAAGCCGACGTTGACGTGTGCGGCAATTTCGATATTTTCGCCGCACATTCTGCCCGCCATGAGCGGATATTTCTGAACCGCTACGGCGAGGGCGTGAATATAAAACGTGTTCGTGGTTATCTTTACGCCCAAAGATTTCCTGAGTTTCGGGCGAATAGCCATAAGCTCGGTCACATCAACTTTCGTTTCCATGTAGCAGCATGGCTTGCTAAGCTTTGAGGCCAGCATCCTTTTACCGATGAGCTTTTGAATCCTTGTAAGAGGTATATACATCCGGTTTCTTGTTTTTATTAACGAAGTATTCATAATAATCAAGCGGTTCAAACCAAAGGCAAGGTATTTTAACATAACTTTTTATGCTTGCAAGTTCCAAAAAGTATATGAGTTAATCAACGCAGTTCTTTTACTCTTCAACTCATTTACCCAATAAACTTTTCCGGCGTCTTGTGTCTTTTTTGGCTCGGTATTGACGTGTGTTCCGGCCCGGAGTAATATACAAACTGAACGTTCGTAATATATTCGGACATATTTAATGCGGCGTGTGTTCGAGACAGATATTTGCATAGAGTGGTTAGAGATAAGATGTTTAGATATTTACAATTACTTCTGCTGATTTTTCTTTTATCAGCCGCATCCTGTACGCGTAATCCCCGTCAAACAGGCGGCGAAAATACCCCCGATAAGCGGGCCGATTATCCCGTCGGGGAAGTTCTTTTCTCCGATGACTTCTCCGGCGATTTATCCAACTGGCTCGCCGAAGGGCGGCAGCCGGAAATTATCGACGGAAAGATGAACCTGGACACACCTGTGGGCACGACTGTCTGGCTGAAGCCGTATCTACAGGGCAATGTCATGATTGAGTATGATGTCACTGTTATCGAGCAGGGCGGGCCGAATGACCGCGTCAGCGATTTGAACTGTTTCTGGATGGCCACCGATCCGTGCAATCCGGGAGATTTGTTTGCCGCAAGTGAGCAGCGTGCAGGTGTTTTCGCCCGATACCATAACCTGAATCTGTATTATGTCGGCTACGGCGGCAACACGAACTCGACAACGCGGTTTCGCCGGTATAACAGCGGCAACCGTGAGCTGCTCGGCGAATATAACGACAGATTGCATCTGATTACTCCCAACCACCAATATCATATTCGATTGATATGCTATGAAAATACTGTGGAATACCGCTGCGACGGCGAGCGTCTGTTTTGCTACGAAGATCCCGAGCCATATACCCGGGGCCATTTCGGATTGAGGACGGTCCAGAACCATCTTACTATGGATAATTTCCGCGTCGTGCATTTGCTTAAGGCAAAATAATAATGCGGCAAAATTGCATATCTTCAGTGGATGTGTTATAGTTTATATAAGCGATGGGGATTATTCAAAGGGCAAATATTGAGTAGAATCCGTGCGTTTCTGTATATCGGGTATAAAAGACGTACAGTAAGGCTCTAAACAGCAAGGACTTGTGAGCTTTCTCACCTTTGCCGATTCGGCGGATTTTGTGCCCGGTTTCAAACGTAAATATTCGCCTTTTTTCCTTAATACGGGCCGGATTTATTCCGATAGAATCAGTGAATACCAGGTAAATGGAATCTGTTTGGCCGATAGGAAGGACCGGGAAATGGGAATTCAAAATTTGATGGAAAATACCGTATATTTAGAGCTGCCCGCCGATGGAATACGAATGAGCGACGAGCTAAAAGCTCTTAACGATACAGTTAGCGACAGGGATGATTGCGACGTTATTATCGATTTTTCCAGGGTTGAAATCATAAATTCGTCGAACATCAGCAATCTGTTGATTTTGCGCGGTCTCTTACAGAACAGGGGGCGTAAGTTGATTCTCTGCGGCGTTAGCACAATTACCAAATGTATTTTTGTGGTTGCCGGTCTCGCTGAAGTTTTCGTTTTTATCGATGATAAATCCGCCGCATTGGAAGCCGTTAAAAATTCCGATTAATTATCCGCTTTAAAGTTTCTGCCGTTTCTCCTTATCCTCAGAATTTGTATCGCCGCTAATCCGAATAACGCGAACGTTGATGGTTCCGGAACTGCTTTTGTTTCCATGCCAACTCCGATTTGCGAATCGTTCCATGCCGAAACGCGCTGCAAACTCGCGGGGTAATACCGTTGTTCGTCTCTGCCGTACAGTGATGCTGATAATGTCGATATGTCATCGGATTGATTATGTTCTATGAACGCATTTTCGGGATCGGCGGCATCTTGTGAGATATAGATGATTATTTTGCAGGGTTTTCCGTATTTTTTGTGATATAGAAGCCCCTGTCGGTACGGATAGTACCCGGGCCACAAGGAATAACCGCCGCCTGTTATCTTGTATAAGGTCTCATCGAGAAAGGCGTAACGGTTTTCCAGTGCGCGATAAATCCATTCGAGGTTATCTGCTTCTTTAAAGTCGCAGCTTATCCACTGGGAATAGGGTATATCCGCCGCATAAAATCCGTACGTCCGGCAGCCGGGACGGTTGTTGTTGAAAATATGCCCGATGCAGCTTTGGGGGGCCTCGTAAATCGGGACGGCGAAGGAATTATCAGCCGACCAAAGCAACATTAAAGCGGCAAACAGGCCAATCCCCGGCCTTTGGGAATAAACTGCCGCAGCGAAGAGGATTATCCGGCGAATTTCCTCGAAGAAATGAATAATATAATTACAAACTGCGAATAGACCTGGTGCCACAGGGATAAGATGTCTCTCACCAGGCCTGTTTCGCAGCCAACTTCCAAAAGCAATAAGATACCGTTGCGTTCCGCCTGGGCACGAGCCTCTCGGCACCTGCTTAGCCGTGTTGCCGAGGCGAAATCCCGCTCCGGCGGAACAGGCATCACCTGTCAAACCCTCCATGGTTGCTTTCCTTAATTTCCGACATCCTGTCTTTCGTTATACAGGCTTACATGACGCCTGTTAAACTCTTATAATAATCATTATCGGACTGTCAAATAATAAATCAATTTCTTTTTGATTTTTTTTGCCGGCTAAAACGCATATAATCGAGACTCGTGAGTATAATCACTTTTTCCGGCAAAACTATCGGTTAAGGATAAGACCTCGCAACGATTCCAATTAGACAGGATTATTACCGTCCTGATGAAATTTTTCCGGGTGGCAGGAACGACAAAGCGTTGATAAATTGCGGCGGCCGCTCTTGAAATATTAAAATTTCAATCGACGTAGAAGGGAACGACTTGCTTTTATAGATTTTGCCGGATAGACTTAAACTGTATGACACTTGCTATCGAAACCAATGAATTAACCCGTTTTTTTGGTGATTTTTGTGCTGTTGGCGGTCTTAATTTGCGCGTGGAAACCGGCAAGTTCTACGGTTTCCTCGGTCCCAATGGTGCCGGTAAATCCACTACAATTAAAATGCTCACAGGCCTGCTCGCCCCGACGCGCGGAACGATTAGCATCCTGGGCGAAGATACTGCCGATGCTGATAAGGCCAGACGAGTCAAGCGGCGTATCGGAGTCGTGCCGGAGGAATTGGCACTGTTTGATAACCTGACGGCGGAGGAGTATCTGACTTTCGTCGGACACATGTATGAGCTGCCGAAAGAAACAATCTGTCAGCGCTGCCGGGAGCTTCTGGAGATAATGAACCTGAACAACGAACACAAAAAACTCACCCTCGAATATTCACACGGGATGAAAAAGAAATTAACACTGGCGGCGGCGCTTATTCCGAATCCGGATCTGATATTCCTCGATGAGCCGTTTGAAGGTGTCGATGCGGTTTCCTCACGCGTGTTGCGAGAGACATTAAAACGCTGCGTGAAACGCGGCGCAACGGTGTTCCTGACGTCGCATGTTCTGGAGATTGTCGAAAAGCTCTGCACGGATGTCGGGATTATTGCCGAAGGCAAGCTGGTTTACCAGGGCATAATGGACGAGATTCGCCGGAGCGGCTCGCTGGAGGAGCAGTTTCTTAAAGCCGTCGGCAGCGACCATCTCGAGCGGCAGACGCTGAGTTGGCTGGAGGAATAGATGAACCGGCACCATCTTCGCACAATTATCTGGCTTCGATGGCGTTTGAGCCGCAATCAATGGTCCCGCAGCGGATTGTTGAACGCCGTGCTGACGATGGTTGTTGTCGTTGTGGTATTCGTCATCGGTGCTTTGGGTGCCATCGGCGGCGTGCTGGCTGGGATTTTCGCTCTGGCAAAAGTCGCTCCCCTGGTTCTGCTTGGTATATGGGATGCCATTGTTGTTATATTTTTGTTATTCTGGATGATCGGATTGATCTCGGAGATCCAGCGTTCGGAGATAATCGACATCGGCAAGATGCTTCATCTGCCCATCTCTTTGAAAGATATATTCCTGGTCAATTACATTGCCTCGCATCTGACTTTCAGCATAATTTTGTTTTTGCCCGTGATGCTTGGGCTGTCTTTCGGACTGCTGCTGAGCAGGAGCTGGATAATGGTTCTGCTGATTCCGCTGGTGTTGAGTTTTATCTTCATGATTACGGCGTGGACGTACTGCCTGCGCGGGTGGTTAGTGACGCTTATGGTTAATAAGCGCCGACGCCGGGCCATAATTGCCGGGATAACCTTTGTGTTTATAATAATTTTTCAACTTCCGAATCTTCTAAGCAATGTTTTTTTCAAGCATCATCGACATAAACCCGGCATAACTCAAACGACTCAATCAAACCAGGAGGCTGAATCTGCCTCCGGTGACAATGAGAGACCGAATCTTCCACCGTCGATATTGATCGCGCATAATTTCGTACCTTTTCTCTGGATCGGTGGCGGCGCACGGTCCCTGGCAATGGGAAGTCCCTTAGCCGCGATATTCGGGGCGGCGGGCGGATTTTTTCTCGGCGCACTGGGTTTGAGGCGGGCCTATCGCTCTACGGTCTGTTTCTATCAAGGCCGGACAATCTGTTCGAAGACGAAACATAAAAAAAAGAAAGAAAAAGTCATCCATGCCACGAAGGAATCTCTTGTGAGAAAATTCCCCGGTATTTCGGCGGAGACATCGGCGTTGGCCTCGGCTTTTTTTCGTTCGATGATTCGGGCGCCTGAGGCAAAAATGGCGCTGGCGATGAACTTTTTTGTCCTGCTTATCTGCGGGGTTTCGATTCTGGCGCGGCGTTCGGCCGGCATCAGTGACATCTATAAGCCGTTTATTGTGACCGGCGCCGTGGCGGTGACGTTTTTCGGGATGACTCAGTTCATGTTCAATGTCTTCGGCATGGATCGTAACGGATTCCGCACGCTGGTGTTAACACCCATCCCCCGCAAACGTATCCTGCTGAGCAAAAATATCGCCTGCCTGCCGATTGTGCTCGGCATCGGTCTGGTATTAATCATCATCGTCATGTTTGCCGTACGTCTGCCTGTTATAATGTTTTTTGCCGGAGTTCTGCAGCTGGCAACAGCATTTTTACTGTTCAGTATGCTGGGCAATCTGACGTCCGTGCTTGTCCCCTACCGTGTCGCTGCGGGTTCCATGAAGCCGACCAAAACAACAACCCTGACGATGGTCTTAATTATTCTCTCACACATGCTGTTTCCGATTATAATGCTTCCGGTATTTTCCGCACCGGCGCTGGGACTGCTTTTATCCGGATTGGGCCGAATACCGGCGGATCTGACAAACGTTTTGCTATCGATTGTATTCCTGGGATTGTTTGTTGTTTTGTATCGATTAAGCCTGAATCCACTCGGTGACCTTTTGCTGAAACGAGAGAAAAAAATACTTGAAGTTGTGACGCAGGAAATTGAATAGACTCTGTTACGTTAAAAGTGAAGTAATATCGAGTAATCTGGTATTCGTGTTGTTTGGAAATCATTGAGAGCAGGAGAAGCAAGATGAGCGGAAGATACAGTAGAAGAGATTTTATCCGACAGGGCGGAGCGATGGGTGCCGGACTGGCATTGGCAAATATCGCGAGTGTGATTCCGGCGGCGGCACAGGAAAATGATTCGGCCCGGAAATCGACCGGCGGGAAAATGCTGAAAATCGGTTTTGTGGGTATCGGCGCCCGCGGCTCGAATCTGTTTAGAATTCTTTTGGAGCTGGAGGGCGTGGAAATTAGCGCTTTGTGCGATATCCGCCAAGACAGGGTTACACGGGCGCAGCGCTGGGTAACCGAGGCCGGCCGTCCGGAACCTTCCGGATACACGAGGGGCGACACCGATTTCAAACGCATGTGCGAGACCGAGGCCCTTGACCTTGTCATAACAGCCACGCCGTGGCGCTGGCACGTGCCGGTGTGCGTCGCGGCGATGGAAGCAGGTAAGCACGCGGCGACGGAAGTTCCCGCCGCGGTGACGCTGAACGAGTGCTGGCAGCTTGTGGAAACCTCGGATAAAAGTAACAAACATTGTATGATGCTCGAGAACTACTGCTATTTTCGTAAGACCATGACTATCCTGAATATGATTCGCCGGGGAGTTTTCGGTGAGTTATTGCACTGCGAAGGTCGGACTCAGGAGAACTGGATCAGAGAAAACTGGCATGTGTTTAATTCAGATGGCACCATGGGCTGGCTGGGTGAACATCTTGCCAACCGTAACGGCAATCCGTATCCTACACACGGATTTGGTCCACTGGGAATATGGGCCAATATCAATCGTGGCGACCGTCTGGATCACCTGGTTTCCATGAGCAGTATGGGGCGAGCCTTAAAACTTCATGCCGAGGAAAGCTTCGGCAAAGAGCACATACTGGCTAAAAGAATATACAATCAGGGGGATGCCAATATTACGCTGCTTCGTTCGGCAAATGGAGTTAGTTTTACTCTTTATTTCGGCGGGCAGTCACCCCAGCCCTGGTCTCCCGAGCACAAGGTTCAGGGTACTCTTGCAACGTGCATAGGCGATATGTTTGATTATAGAGCACAGGACGACAAATGGATACAGGCAAAGGTTTATGAAAAGGCAAGAGAAGCAGACTTGCGGGGACGATGGGGTAATTACTGGGATTATGCCGAGAAATACGACCATCCACTCTGGAAAGCTCTGGGCGACGAGGCAAACAGGTATCGGGCCAGGGACTGGAGCGGTGCTTATGACTACCTGATGCTTTATCAATTAGTCAACGCCCTGCGCAGGAACGAGGCTCCGCCGATGGATGTTTATGACGCCGCGACGTGGAGCGCTATCTCGGAATTGTCCGAACGCTCGGTTGCACAAAAAAGCAGTCTTCAGGAATTTCCGGATTTTACGAAAGGTAAGTGGAAAAGCAATGCCCCGACGGATTTATCTCAGGTTTAGAATATTGAGAGGCTTTTTGTTTGTCTTTGCGGGCGTTCTTGTCGTAATTTTTGCCGTAGGTTGTCACTGGAATCCCGGTTCGGAAACCGCCGCGAATGAGCATAATGAAAAAATGGTTGCGATGACTTTTAGTCTCGATTTGAATCGGCGAATTTACGAGGACAGCACATGGGGAGACCCTCCGCAGCTTGCGATTTGGCTCAGGAATTGTGCCGATCAGAGCACCCGTACCGTTATGGTGACATATCGCACCGCTTCCGGCGACTGGGTCGGCAAGGTGGAATGTTCCGTTGCATTGCCTTATTGGATAGGTTTTTATAATCGTCAAACGGGTACAAAAGGCCCGCCGACGTGGGATAATCCTGCCGCGGACGCCGTTACATGCGCGACACCGATAGCTTCCTGGACGACAGCCGTGGATGTTCCTCGTGGGAGCAAATGGGAGGTTTTTGTGGAAGTCAACGTTTCCGGTGATTTCAACGCGGATTTTCCGAGCTTCTCACGCGATGGTTTCACCGACCGGTACGGCAACGGCCAGCCCTCGCTGGTTTATCACGGATATATAGAAGCGGCGGATGGCGCAACTGTTCGACCCTCGCTTCTCGGGCGAACAGAACAATATGAGCCTGTCGATCAGGTAATCAGCAATCTGGACGGCATCACAACGGCAAAAGAAATTCTTCAGACAATACTGGTATCCTGCGCGGAGGAGAATAATTGAATTTCTGAATATAATGTGTATAATAATATGCGGCAATTTTTTCAGAAAATAACCCTAAGATGAAAAGGAGATATTATGAAACTCACGAAATTGGTATTATTCGTTGTCGTTTTAGGATTAGGCAGCCCGTGCTATGGAAATTCGGCGGAAAAAGGATTCTGGTCATGGGCAAAAACGCCGCCTATGGGCTGGAATAGCTGGGACTGCTACGGACCAACCGTCACCGAGCAGGAAGTCAAGGCCAACGCGGATTATATGGCCGAGCATCTCAAGCAGTACGGCTGGCAATACGTAGTAATCGATATCCGATGGTTCGTCGAAAACACAAAAGCCCACGGTTACAACCAGAGAGACCCGCGATATGTCATGGATGGATACGGGCGTTTTTTGCCGGCTGTAAATCGCTTCCCATCGGCCGCAAACGATAAGGGCTTCAAACCGCTTGCAGACTATATCCACGGCAAAGGTTTGAAATTCGGTATCCACATTATGCGCGGGATTCCCGTTCTTGCGGTTAAAGTAAATTCACGAATTCTTAACAGCGAAGCGCGTGCCGCCGATATTTACAGCACCCGGGGGCAGTGCCCGTGGTTGAGGGACATGTACACTATCGTGGCCGACCGCGACGGTGCTCAGGCCTATTACGATTCTATCTTTGAGCTTTACGCATCATGGGATGTTGACTACGTCAAAGTCGACGACCTCTCACGTCCGTACCATCGGGAAGAAGTCGAGCTTATCCGAAAGGCGATTGACAAGTGCGGCAGGCCCATCGTTCTGAGCACCTCTCCGGGCGCTACGTCGCTGAATATGGCCGAACACGTCAAGAATCATGCAAACCTCTGGCGCATCTCCGATGATTTCTGGGATCGATGGCGGGATATTGTCGATATGTTCGAGAGATGCAAAAACTGGGAGCCTCACATCGGGCCGGGGCACTGGCCCGATGCGGATATGCTGCCACTGGGGCGAATAAGCATTCGCGGCGAGCGGGGCGACGACCGCAGAACACGTCTGACCCAAGACGAGCAATATACGCTGATGTCACTGTGGTCGATTTTCCGTTCGCCTTTGATGTTCGGCGGGGATTTGCCCAGCAACGATGATTTTACACTGTCTCTGTTAACCAACGACGAGGTGCTCGCCGTGAATCAGAACAGCGCGAATAACCGGGAGCTTTTTAACAGACAGGGGCATATCGCGTGGGTGGCCGATGCGCCCGATGCCGGCGGAAAATACGTCGCCCTGTTCAATACGAACGACGCCGGCGAAGAGTCGGTAAAGGTGACATTTGGAGAAATCGGTCTGTCCGGTCAGTGCACGGTAAGAGATCTTTGGGCTAAGAAAGACCTCGGTGTCTTCACGAATGAATTTGCGGCACAAATTCCCTCCCACGGCGCAGGGCTATACAAAATAAAATAAGCATAAAACACAACTTCGTTATTTTACCGACCTGTTGAGTGTATTTTTTACAGCGGGATCGGATCGTCGGAAGTTATCGAATTTTATGTAATCACCGATAAAAGCGTTGAAATTAGCGAACTTCGGAGAATTCGTTGCTTATATTTAATCATCTTGGGCTTCCTTTCCTGTGGATAGTGTTTTCTATGTTGTTTAGTTGCCTCGGAACGAGAAGTTCATTAATAAGACTATTTAAAACCAGAAGGATTTATCCCGTTGATTTGGTTGTTTAATGTTTATATTCGGCCTTGTAGTCCTATACGACAGATTAATTCTTTGCATTGTAGTCGCCATATGTAAAAAAAATAAACCAAATCGTCGGATTAATCCCTGCTTTTTATCCTTGTAGAACAGGGGCTAACAATTGTCTGTATCTTTACTTATTTTCTTGAAATTGTGATGTGAGTGATGTATTTTTAGGGCATTGATTTTGTTAGAGAGGATGATTTTGATATGCCGAAGCTGCTCGATTTAACTCATAAACACCTTGGGTGGCCAAAAAAGGAAGATATTATAAACCCCAAAGGAGCAGGCCCTCAGATAATTGCTGAATTGGCAAAGAGGAAAATCGAGACAGCTATAAAACGCAGACGTGTTGATGTCAGTGTAGGAATACTTGCAACTAATCCCCTTTCGAACAGAACCGAAGACCCGTTGGCTATTGTTTGTGATTTTACTAATCATATTTCTGAGGAGGACCTTCGCGAAACTCACAGGCTGGCGTGGAGCTTTTCTCGCTCACCAATGTTAATCACAATTGAACCGAGCTTGCTCAGAGTTTGGACATGTTGGAAGCGACCGGAAGAATTAGATAAGCATTTGGATAAACTGTGTGTTGAAAAGATTGAGCATAATTTGTTTGTTGAAGAATCGTTATCTGAACAAGCAGCTAAGGCGCTACAATGGGTTGAATTAACTTCGGGAAATTTCTTCAGGAAGCCTGAATATTCAAAATACTTTCGTCGAGATCATCGGGCGGATCAATTAATGCTTAATGACTTGAAGGCGGTCCGACAGAAACTTAGGACTGCCAAGTTACCGGAAGATATTTGTCATGATTTACTTGCGAGAATAATTTTTGTGGAATTCTTGTTTCAGCGAAAGGACTCTCAGGGCAGAGCCGCGTTAGATGAGGATATTCTCAAAAAGCTTAACGAGAAAAAGATTTTGTCTAAAGTTCATAAGGATTTACCAGGCATTTTAGAAACTCACGAAGAGACATATCGTTTTTTCCGTGAATTAAACAACAGGTTTAACGGAGACCTATTTCCTGGAAAGGGTAAAACGGAAGAGGAGAGAGAAAAAGAGTGGAAAGCTGAGATGGATGAGGTAAAGGACGGCCATCTTCAATTGCTTGCGGAATTCGTTAGAGGACAAATGGACATAGCAACGGGCCAGCGCTGCTTGTGGCGGAAATACGCATTTGATGCTATTCCGCTTGAATTTATTAGTAGTATCTATGAAGAATTTGTAAGTGGGAAAAAAGAGGGACGATTGGATAAAGCCATAGGGGTTCACTATACGCCTGGGCATGTGGTTGATCTCATACTTGATGAAGTGCTTCCATGGAATGGTCAAAAGTGCGATGTTAAAATCTTAGATCCAGCATGTGGATCGGGAATATTTTTAGTGAAAGCATATCAGCGTTTGATTCATAGATGGAAGAGACGACATGGCAAGCCAAGTGTTGGAGATTTGAGGAGGGTGTTAAAGGAAAGTTTATTTGGTGTAGATACAAGCCGTAATGCTGTCCGCGTAGCTTCCTTCAGTCTGTACTTAGCTATGTGTGATGAAATCGATCCAAAGCACGTATGGCAAAAGAACGTGCAGTTTCCGCGCTTGCGTGACGAGAGATTGATAAAATCAGATTTCTTTGCGGAAGATAAAGAGGGATTCAGGACAAGTACCGACAAAGGTGTGTATGATTTGGTGATCGGCAATGCCCCTTGGGGTTATGCAACTGAGACTGAAGCTGGTAGAAGATGGGCTAAACTGTGGAACTGGTCAATACCTAACCGAAACATAGGTCCGCTTTTCCTTTGCAAATCTGCTGCTTTGTTGAAAGTCACAGGTAAGATTGCTATGCTTCAACCTGCTGGGACAATGTTGTTCAACCGTCATTCAACAGCAAAGCGGTTCCGAGAAAAACTTTTCTCTCAATTTGCCATAGAAAAGATAATTAATTTAGCCGCGCTTCGGTTTGGTCTTTTCAAGGCTGCGGTTTCACCAGCTTGCGTCGTTATTATGCGGCCAGCAAGTTCATCAGAGTATCCTATCGCATATATCTGTCCTAAGGCAAAACACACGAAAGAGGATGATTATCGTGTGGTAGTTGAACCGTCTGACAAAAATATCGTTTATCCAGAAGAAGCAAGAGATCCTTCGGTATGGACAGTGTTGGCGTGGGGTAGCCGGCGAGACCTTTCGCTTATTCGCAGACTTAGGGGGAAATCCTTCTCCACGATATCGCATTTGGAAGATGCTGGACTCCTCCGTGTTGGAAATGGATTCAAGCGAAAAAGCCCACGGCCAAAGGAACATCCTGAGTCGCTGGATCTTCCTGTATTGGAAAGTTTTAATGATTGGAATAAATTGCCTATTGTGGTAAGCTCCAGCCGGTTCCTGATGAACAATAATCCGATGTTCGAGAGATTTAGGGATTTACAAGAGAACTATAGTCTCCCACTGCTGATCATAAAGGAGTCTTGGACGGTCGAGGCCAACCGCTTCAAAGGAGTATTAGTAAAGACAGGAAACGAAGGAACCAATAAGCTTTTATTTTCGCAGTCGTTCAATGGGATTAGAAGCCTTGGTCCAGATGGATATGATATAAACACTATAGCACTTGTTATCAATAGCATCCTTGCCGTTTATTATTTTCTACTGACGGGCGCACGCATGGGTAGTTATAGACCTACGTTGTTGCTAGATGATATACGTGACCTTCCTTTGCCTAAACCGATATCACTAGCTACAAATACACTCGAAACTATTACAGAAAGTGCCATTGACGAAAGGGTAAAAGAGGCATATGGGCTTAAAGACGCCGAATGGGTGCTTGTGGAAGATTTGTTTAACTGTACATTGAAAGACTTCAAAGAAGGCAAAAGTTCGCCCGGCCGCAAACCAACAAGTTCGATGGGTGAGGAACACCCAGAAGTGGAAAATGAATCAATTCTTAAGGTTTATTGTGATTATTTCAGCCGTGTCCTCCGAGCTGGTTTTGGAAAGGACAGACAAATATCAGCTACAATATTCAAAGAAGAAAGCAGGGTTTCTTTGCCTGTTCGATTGGTTGCTATACACTTTGATTCTCCAGGGGAGTCGTTTATCCACCTTGAAAATATAGATTCGTATCAGTTGATTAAACGACTTAAAAAATTAGACGCGAAGTTTTTGAAATCTCAAAAGCAACGGGTCGAAGGGGGCATTTTCTATCAGCGTGTCGCTCGTGTTTACGACAGCATAATTATAGATGGTCAGAAGGTCCCGACAGTTTTCATTGTTAAGCCGGATCAGGTGCGCTATTGGACACGGTCTATGGCTATGAGGGATGCGGATGAAGTAGCCGGAGATATTGTGCTTTGGCAGGAAAAATCCGTGTCAAAAAGGAAATGTTGAGGGAGAGAAATTGATCGCAAGGCAAACCTACTCAGAGAAGCGCTGGCCGGACACGCCGGAATTTAATTCGGTTCTACGTAGTTGGAAATCTGCTGGTTCTGTAATACTTTTAGAATTGGTTTGGAGTAGTTATGATTTATTTTGTAAAGAAGTATTGACAAAGATTGACTGTTCAAAAGAAGATAAAGATTTAGAAAGGGATATCACACAAAATCTGGAACCCGAGATTCGAGAAACGATGAGTGGATTTGAACCTTTTTACGTTCAACATGGTCCTTATGAACATGAAACGAGCTTACCTGCTCCTGCACAACCACCTCTATACGATATTGCTTTCAGATTGAGGGCATATCCTCGAGTCATGTGGCCTTTGGAAGCTAAGTTATTAAGAACAGAAGGAAGTGTGGCAGAATATATTAATGAAGTACGTTCGAATTTTCTAACATGCAGGTATGCTCCCTTTTCAAAGGAGGCTGCAATGCTTGGTTATTTGTTGTCTGGAAGTTCTGACATTTTATTTGATAATATCTCCCAAAAAGGTGGGTGGGATCTTAAACCTCACATTAACTTTCCTAATAGAGAGCATAGGATATCAGACCATGAACGAAAAATACCTGAAGGCAAGTCCTATTCACAAAACTTTCGTTTGCATCATTTAGTATTAAAGATTCGTATTACACATTAAAATCATAGACTATTCGTTCACTGGAAACAAATTACAAGAATCGAGACCGTGTACAAAAAGTATTTCGCTGAAAATCTGGAAATTTTCTTGCATTTTTGCCGGAACGAGATATAATTCGATTCTACAATTTAATATGGTAAATCATCGAATAGAGGGGGGCAAGCCAGCAAATGAGTAAATCGGTTAATCAGTTAATCAGTAAAAGGGTAAATGAGGAAAAGTATGCACTCATCAACTCATATACACATCAATCCATTTACTAAAATTTTGCAAAACGAACCCAATCCAAACGGCAGAATACAGAACACAGGAAACAGAAGACAGAAGAAAAAAATGCAAAACGAACCCAATTTTAATATAGGTAATTTAGTATAACCTCATTTGCACCAAATGATTAAGTTAAAATTCGGAGATTTTTGGTATTTTGCGTGCAAGAAAATAAAGCCAATTTATCCCTAAGGGAACGAAGCCAATCCGGCGTCGCCTTACGGCGGAGTTTACCCTGAGCAGAGTCGAATGGGCTGGGACAAGTCCGGTTTCGCTTGGCGTGATTTCTGGCACAAACACCTATAGCACAAACCACTACGGAATAAGCAAATTTATTCCCAGAAAGCAGGTTTTCAGATGGGCTGCATGACGGCTCCGGGTATTAAAAAAGTGCTGTTTAGAAACTTATTTTCTATCCGATATATAATTAATGACGTATTTTAATTTGAAAACCAAGCCGTGCCCGTTTTGTGCCGAGGTGATCCAGGCCCGTGCGATGAAGTGCCGATTCTGCGGCGAATTTCTCAATACCGCCAAGGCCCGGGCACTGGAAGCCGAAGCTCAGACCCAAGGGGATTCACCTTCCGATGAACACAGACTGCTTGAAGTCGGTGTGATGTTTGCCGGACGGCCGTCTTTATTCGGGATGATGTCGACCATGATAAAAGGTCTTATAATGCTTGTCATCGTATGGCTGATTATCAAATTTCCTATTGAAAACATGATTAACAATCATTTTGGCTTGAGCTTCAGCGAAGAGCTGGCTTTGACCATCGGCAGGTACAGAGAAATGGCCGGCTGGGCATTCGGCGGAATCGTAATATTCGGGATTTTGTACAGGGCTTTTTATCTGAAGATGATTTATTACGAAGTTTCCGCCGATCGCATCGAATGGAGCCGGGGGATTCTCGACAGGCGTGTTGATAATCTGGATATGTTTCGCGTGATTGATTTGAAGCTCCGCCGGAGCATTATCGATTGTATCTTCGGCATCGGCACTGTGGCGCTGGTGACCACGGACAAATCGGATCCGGAATTTGTTTTTGAAAAGGTTCGGCACTGCCGAGAGCTTTACGATATTATCAAAAGGGCCAGTCTCGAAGCTGACCGCCGCACCGGCGTGGTCCACCTCGAATAAATCTCAGGAATCCGTTTTCTCATCCGGAATATATTCCAGCAATTCTCCCGGCGTGCAATTCAGGGCTTTGCATAAACTATCTAAAGTGGAAAAGCGTATTGCACGG
>JAFGBG010000169.1 GCA_016933295.1 Sedimentisphaerales bacterium
CTCAACAGGCTCACCATCAAGAATATTATTTTCTATAATCTGTGCCTCTTCAAAACTCTTGCTTTTTTCAACAATGATAATCCGGCTCTCACCAAGCCTCGCCCAAAGTTTATTACAGTGGATAGCACTAGTTAATAAGTCAAGATTACCTGTATAATACGGTCCAAACGTTACCTTATTAAAAAAAGGCTCGGAGAGAAATAAATCTTCCTTAAAAACAGGTCGAGGAATATCCTTTTCTATAAATGCTTTTGCTAAACTATCAGGCTTTTCTAATACAAATTTAATTTCCTGTAAGATAGGTTCAAACTCTATCAAACGAGATCTTGCCCTAATCCAGAACTTATTCTCCAAATCTATATAAATTTCCCCACCAATAGGTCCAATGTACTTCAACACTCGAGTATTGGTATCTATTTTCCATAGACCTGATTGCTCAATGCCTGATACACTAAATAATAATTGATCAGGATTTATAAATATAAGTGAACTTATCTGATAGGGCTGTCCTGAACTAAAGGGCAGCTTCTCCTTAAAGGTACTGCAAAATACTGTTTCCCACTGCCCAGTCTTGGATTCATACAAACCTAAACCACTCTCTTGATCTCTATCTCCATAAGCAATCCATAATTTATCTCCTTGTTTAGCTATCGATGTGATCAAAATAGAAGGCAAACCATCTTCTTGTGTATATACTTTTGGTTTCTTGAAGGTTTTTTGTCCGTTCTTAACCTGGTTTTCGAGCCGTTCAAGAATTTCCAGCCTATAACCAGACCTTGATAAAACATTTGAGTCAACAAATAACTCTCGTCCCTCTGTTAAACTGCCGGGAAGCTCAATAATTCCTACATTTTGAATAGATACATAACTTGTCTTTTCACCTATTACTACACCGTTCAGTCTTGGAATAATTCTTGGAATATAGGGAACCTCAGCCTGCCATAATGCAGATACTTTCATCTTCGTCAAATCTACACCCACGAGACCGACATTAATGATATAATCATTTATCCTGCTTCCTTTAAAAGCAATCCAGATAGTATTATTTTTAAATTTAATTTGAAGCTCTCTGCTCGAAAATCCAACTCCTAATTGCCAGTCATCTTTATACAACAGGGTAGCAATATGCAAATTGTTATCTTTTGTAGTATTATCTAAATCTGGAAACTGCCTTCTTATTCTTTCCTGAGAATCTCTTATATTACTTAAAGCTTTGGCGATTTGATTATCGCCCTTATGAGTCTGCATCACTTCAGCTATACGTTCTAAAAGACGATAGTAACGGTTTATTGAATCAGTCATTAACTGTTGTTTATCATGAAGATTTAAACGTAAAGAACGCCAACCAATATCAAGCATAACAAGACTGTCAATATCCTCCTGCTCTATCAATATCTCACATATTTCTTCCCACATTTGGATACTCTCAGTAACATTAGTATTTCTCAAATATGTGAGACTCTTTAATCTTAATAAGAGTTGTTGCTTCATACTTAAACTGATAGATAATGTAGGATTTTTAAGTATATCATTCATTACTTCAAATGCTTTATGGCAATAATCATTTGCATCTGCTTCATATTCCTTTATTTCAGTAAATGAACCTCCCATTGACAGAGCTATATAACCATCTATTCTGACAAGCGGATCCTCAACCTCAATTACATCTTTGAGATATTGCCGCCATAATCTAAGAAATTCCTCAGTTGAGCCCATTAAAAAACAATCACCAAGATAAGAAGGCGAATGATGCCTTAACATCCCTTGAAATGCCTGATAAAAAAGATGCTCTCTTTCTTCTAAAGATTTAGTTTTTCCGCCCAATTCAGGCGGCATTATAAACTCAGTAAAGGCTTTTTTAAGATTGGTCATAAGCTCATTGGGCTCATCTGAACTTATCCATGCCAAACGCGCACGGACAAGATCATTCATTTGCGGATAACCATCTCTTATAGGCTGCTGTCGAAGAGCTGCACCGAACGTTTCGACCCAGATTTTGCGATTCTCTCGATTTATCTGTCTAATCTGCTCTGTTGCAACTGATACGGGCTTCGCAAAATATCCTCGCCGTAAACCATATCCAAGAGATTTCGACCATGTATAATAAATATCTCGTGTTGACAACTGGCCTTTATCATATCCGTCACGAATCTGCCGGACCAACAGGGAAACCAATTCCGCTAACTCTAGATCTAAAAAACCGGGACTCTTTGTTCGGGAGGAAGCGACATTGTTTCTTAGGTTACCTTGCCTTTTTTCATTTTCAATTTCACAGCGCAAATCCCATTCATTAACAAAAAGTGAACCGGTATAAAAGACATTCCGAGGCTGCAAGGCGTGAGCAGTTTCAAACAGTTGCATTGCATCAACATATCTCGAATGTGCAGAAAGCAATTGTCCCTGCTTGCAAAATTCCTCCGCCTCAAGCTCAGGCTGCCACTGAGTCGAAGGCGGGGAATTTTGGATTTGCTTTACGATTTCAATTGCCGCTTTGTCTATTGCAAGCGAAGGCTGGTTCGGCTCGACAGCTACGGCAAAAGTTGCAATCTCTTTACCCGCCGCCTGCCGGAGCTGAAGCGTCATCTCCAAACTGCCGTCTTTCGGCTGTAAATAACCGTCTATTAAAACCGCCGAACTCCAAAATTCAGTATCTTTGCCTTCGGTCAGCAGCTTCTCATCGAGCAGGATTTTTAAATCTTCACGTTCCAGCATGATTATCTTCGGTTCTTTGCTCAGGCGTACGGAAAGAAGCACGGGCAAAGCCCTTTCCAATAACTTATACCTCTCGCCTAACTGCACGCGGTGAATATCGACGATTCCAATCGGAATGGCCTGCTCTCCGGCAAGATTTACCTTGTCTGCTACGGCACTTATATCGTCGGCGATTCCTTGTGCGATTTGCTCTGGTTTAGCCTCGTCCAACTGCTCGAATTTATCCAACAGCCGCAGGCCGTGTGCGGTCTCCGCAACCCGCACACGAATCAACGGCCCCTTCGGCAAATCTTCTACTTGCAGCAAATCCTCATCAAGCTCATCGATTGCCCGTGACCGTGATGGCTTAGTCTCGACGCCTGCACTTTCCTGCGAGAGCAGGACAAAGGCATCGGCACGCAACAGCCGCCCCGCCTCTACTATCGCATCCCGCTCAAGCAGCCCGGCAAAATTGAACTGCTGTTCCCGAAGAATCTTATCTATTGCCGCTCTTTCGAGCAGTCGAATATTTTCATTTCGGGACAGTTCCACTTCCAGCAGCGACACCAACGGCGATTTGTCCAATCCCGGCGCTTTATCGTCAACAATCGCAATACTGACTGGCGTCTGCTGCGCTACGGCAAAAGACGAAAATAATAAAACAAAAAACAACGAAAGATAATTGCTCCGTTTTATATCCATAACTCTATCTTTCTCCGCTTCATAAAATGAATATAAGGCTTTTCAGATATTGGAAACTACCCGGCCGACTGCGTCTATATCCACTAAGCTACTGCCGGATTTAATACGAACAAGTGAAGTAAAAGCATTATCAGCAATAGTGACAACATCGCCCGCCCTTTCGCTGCCGTTAATATCGGCACTTATCTCAATTGCAATCCCTCCGTCACTTCTGAGAATCGGTTTGATTAAAACGCCCATATCCGAATCGTCGACCGGGACACTAAAACTGACCTGTTGATTGGAAAAAGTTACTACATCAAAATATTGCTTTTTCAATTTTTGCCCCTCGAAATTTACCGCCAATCGTATAACAACGACTTTACCCCTCTCCGCTGCATCTTGGGTTTGACCGTCCACGCCGACTTCGCCCTCCCCGGACGAACCGATTACAATCCAGGGACAATCAGCCCCGAAAAGCTCTCGTACGTGAGTAAACGCTATATTTAGCTGCTCCATCTGGCTCTTGCTAAGTAGCATTTGGTCGGCTGCGGCAGGATGTCCCGACTGTTCACTTTTTGAACCGTCGAGAACGTATATCAATAATCCTGTGGTTATGACAAGACATGCCGCAAGGGCCAATGCAAGACGGCGCCAGAAAGCAGCACTCCCTCCGCCTCGGGTAATTAAAGAAGAAACCTTACCGTCGTCATCAATATTTCGTTCGATACGCAATCGCAACGCCTCCCACGAATCTTGAGGTTTAATTTCATTATGAGCTTCTTTCAGCAGCTTTTCGAGAGGTTCGTTTTTTCCATCTTTTTTATTCATGTTTCAAATCCTCGCTTTACAACAAATTCTCAAGTCTGCTCCGCAGCCAGTCCCTTCCTTTTTCCACATCCCTGGAAACGGTTGACTCAGAACAGTCCAGAATTTCGGCGGTTTCTTTTTGAGTTTGTCCTTCTATGAGAACCAAAGTAGTTGCCATACGCAGTTGCTCCGGCATTTTTTGCAGTTCCCGGTTTATCAATAATGCTTTTTCCCTGACGGATAATTCTTCGATTGGCTGTCGTTGTTTATCCCCGTTTTGCTGCGGCAAAAAGTTTGACACTATACCATCCCGCAGCTTGAGCTTTTTTATACGCTTACGGGACAAATTCGTGGCTATTCGGAAAATCCAACCTTTGAAGTTTTTGCCGTCTTTTAGTGCTTCTATATTTTCATACGCTCTTAAGAAAGTCTCCTGACAGATGTCGTCCGCGTCCTGATGGCTGCCTGTGAACTGATATGCATAACGATATATATTCTTGTAATACTGCTCTATAAGTAAGGAAAATGCAGTTTTATCGCCGGCTCGGCTCGTTTTTACCGCCGCTTCTTCGTCCATAAGCTGTCCCAATAACCGCTAAAATCGCCGAATTAAATCCGGCTGCTTCATATATACAGATTCCTGCGAGCTGAAAAAATTTCAAGAAAGTGGACTCAAAGATATATTATTTTAACCGGTCCGGCCGTTCTATACAAACTGAATCTGTTCATCAGGCGGTTTTTGCGGGATTATTCCTGTTCTGCTTGTAAGTGCCGGGCTTAAAAATATTCATTTTGTTCCATTAGTATTTTACGTGAAAATTGTGATTATCTAATTCCTGTTTTAAGCAGTGGTTGGTGTGATTTTTAGGTACTTCCCGGCACTTAAAGCTTTAGGTTTTAAACCGATCGAAATCCCAAGGCACGAGAGAAAAGCTCTAAGACAGGATTAAATTCCGCCGGAGACAATGTCATCATTTACCGGAATCGTATTTTCATTGCCCGTTCTTCAAGTTCAGAGATTACGAAAGGTTATTCTGAAAATTCGAAGCACCGAGCGGCAATTATTAATAGGAATGTCTCTTCGTCCAAATAAGGGACATCAATTACGCGTTGCTAAACAATAGTTTTTCTTCTTTTTTGGATTTTTTGACTCACCCAACGAATAAAATAGTCGAAAATAACACAAAAAAGAGCTTTTTTTATTGACTTTAACTATTGCCGCCTTTAATATAAAAGTAATAAGCCGCACAAGCAGAAGGATACCTGAGGAGTGATAGAGCTATATCCCGAATCAATCCCCTTGCTGATACATAGAGTATTTCTCGGAGATATTGCTCCAAAAAGGTATTGGAGTAAGTCAGGTTTAACATATTGAGAGGAAGGAAAAATGAGCAAGAATGAAGCGAGAAGAAACTGGACGGTCTTATTTGTATCATTATTGATTTTTGTACTTATTGCGCAGAGTTCTTTTGCCGGAACAACAGAAAAAGAACTCTCGCCGCGTCTGCAGAAATTTACCGCATTAATGGATCCCAATACGGAACATTCACCCGCCTCAGGACCCGGATATATGCCGGGAGAGGTTATTATCAAGCTCAGAGCGGACCAAACCGGCGGCATTTCACTCTCTTCAGCGTCCAATCCCGCGGCAAGAGATAAAGCCGCTTTGTTGCGTCTGCAAGCCAAATACGGCCTACAGGAAGAAGGCCCAGTGTTCAAAGGAGCCCGCCGGCGCTTAGAACGGCAGGGAACCGCCGTTAGCGCTTCTGCTTCTATGCGGCGTTCGAGGAATCTCGATTTGTCGCGGTTCTATTTACTGAAAACCGAGGAAAATGTCAGAGCTATCTGCTCCCGGCTACAAAACGATCCCGACATCGAATACGCCCAACCCAATTATATCTACAAGCGCTGCGCCGAGCCCAACGATCCTGAGTATTTCGATCAGTACGCCCATCAATTGATTCAAATGACGGACGCATGGGATATCTCTATCGGAAGTCACGATGTTGTGGTTGCAGTCCTGGATACCGGTGTCGATATAAATCACCCTGATTTAAAGAATAACATCTGGATAAATAAAGTGGAGATTCCCAATAACTATATAGACGACGACAACAACGGATACATCGACGACACTTTCGGCTGGAACTTCGAGCAGGACAATAATGACGTTCTGCCGGATGAAAGCTTTGATTCCATTGTTAGTCATGGTACTAATGTTGCCGGAGTCATAGCCGCCGAGGGCAATAACGGCGAGGGTGTCGCAGGCATCAACTGGCGGTGCAGTATTATGGCCTTGCGTATCAGTCCTGATATCACATCGACTGAAGTAGCCAAAGGTCTGGATTACGCAGCGGCCAACGGGGCCAATATCCTGAATATGAGTTTCGGCGGAGACACTTTCGGTCCCGAGGGTGACCTAATCGTCAAAGAGGCGATCGACAATGCTTATAACGCAGGTATTCTACTTACCGGCAGTGCCGGTAATGATGATACAGCTAAGCCGAACTATCCGGCGGCATATTATAATGTCATGGCCGTCGCTTCAACGGACGGTGAGGACATCAAGACCGGGCATAGCAGTTTCGGGCCTTGGGTGGATATTACCGCTCCCGGCACGGATATTGTCACTACCGACCTGGGCGGCGAATATATAGCAACCGCCGGTACCTCCTTTTCCGCCCCCTATGTCGGCGCCGTCGGTGCGCTGGTGCTTTCATACAAACCCGATTTAACGAATATGGAGCTCAGGGCCATTCTCGAAAATACAACTGACCCTGTTTATTACGGACAGGTAGATCCAATCATAAACTACATAGGTACAGGACGAGTAAATGCTTATCAAGCCCTGCTCGGAGCCGATACACGTTATCCGCTGGGGGAAATTGCTGAGCCTATACAGGCAGAGTCATTCTCGCCGGATGTTAACAACATTTCGATCGTTTTTTTTGTTCTCGGTGATACTTATCGACTCGAGTATTCACAATATGACTCTGATAATTGGATACCGATAGCTGACGGGAATGCTCCACTGGATCCCAACGGTCTCGTGGAAGTGTCAATGGATAATCCCGGAGTCGGCACGTTCGATCTGCGTCTGAGCGTAAATTCCGATGGATACACCCATACGGACAGAAAGGTTTTTAGCATCTCTATGGCCACCGAACAAATAAACTGGCCGAAGCCAGAGGAAGTTGACCTGACATCGGATACGGTTGATATATTTTACGGTGGTTCTATTTTTATGGATGTTGACGGCGACAGTCGAAATGAGATTATCCAGCCCATCCTATCCTGGGAGGAATGGTGGACAACAGGTTCGGTTGCAATCTGGGATGAAAATGGAACACCGCTGCCCGGCTGGCCCCAGAGCCTGTTTGAATCATGGGATCCTCCTCGTTGTGCCGTTGGAGATATTGACGGTGACGGTGACTTTGAAGTGATCGGGACCTTCGAACTCGACGGTTTGGTCTGCGCGTGGCATGCCGAGAACGGACAGGTTGTGGACGGCGACTGGCCTCTGGACATCGGTCAATGGTACGGCTGGATAGTTGCAAATCCTGTGCTCGCCGACCTGGACGGTGACGGTGACAGCGAAATAATCGCCGCTTTGGATTTGGAAACGGGCAGTATCGACGGGCTTTATGCAATCCAGGGCGACGGCTCATTTCTGTGGCAGAGACGATACACAACACAAGGTGCAATGAGCGTGGCCGATTTCGACAAGGACGGCAACATTGAGATAGCTCTCTGCGGAAAAGGGCCGGGTATCAGCACTGTGTACACATATATCCTCGACAACCAAGGACAACAAATTAAAAGATGGAGAGGCGGCAGCAATATGGGAACGGCTATCGCCGACCTTGATGCCGACGGCGAGCTCGAACTGGTTTACTGTACCGAGGACAGTGTAAGGGCAGTCCATATTGACGGCAACACTGTCTGGAGAACTGATGTAGATTCGTTCGGAGAAAGCGGCGCGTTCAGCATAGGTGATATTAATAACGATGGCTTTTATGAAGTTTATATAACAAGCTATATGGAGTCCGATGGTTACAGCTTCACTATAGTACATGTGTTCGACCACCAGGGAAAACTCCTATCCGATTCCGGTTATCCCAAAATCATAGTGGGAACTACATACTATAATCCTCCTTTGATCGGTGACATCGACGGAGACGGACAAAAAGAGGTTGTCGTGGCCATGTCCGCAACGCCGGTTATTGCCTGGGAAGCAGACGGTTCCACGACTCCCGGATTTCCGATACTGGATCTATGGGCGGAGCTGGGATGCATCCCGTCAATCGGAGACCTGGATCAGGATGGCGACATTGAATTGATGGTCGGAGGGTATGACTATCGGTTTCATGTAATCGACCTGCCGGGCATGTACGACTCCGATACTATTGACTGGGGCATGTACAGACACGACCCTCAATGTTCGGGCTGGGCTGTAAAAGGTCCCCAATTGGAATTTCCAGGTGTCCCGGAACAAATCAAGCCCGGTGAAAGACTTAAATTAACTTTAAGTGCTTCCAATCCCACGAATCTTCCTCTTCATTACTTTGTGGGCAATTTGCCCGAGGGAGCTTATTACGATGTCAACGCATTAACAGTTTACTGGAAACCGACTGCTGATCAGATCTCTCATACCTACACATTTTCTTTCATGGTTACAAATGGTGTTCAGCAATCCAGCCGGAGTGTATCAATTACAGTAGTACCAGATGCTATCTACTATACTGATATGTCAGTCGATCCGAACTGGCTTCTCGATGAAGGTTGGGCCTGGGGTATTCCAACGGGACACGGCTCCTGGAACGGCGATCCAAATGCGGCATATACAGGACAAAACGTCATTGGATACAATCTTGATGGTGACTATACCGATTCCATGAACATAACACGGTACGCAACGCTCGGGCCGCTTAACTGCGAAGAATATACAAATATCTGGCTCAGCTTCCGGCGATGGCTCGGCGTGGAATCACCTTATGATAAGGCTAACATTCAGGTCTCGAACGACGGGACAAACTGGGTGGATATATGGAAAGCAGGTAATTCTCATATATCCGACGATTCTTGGCAACTTATGGAATATACGGTTCCTTCCAATATCGCAGATGGACAATCCGCCGTTTATTTCCGCTGGGGAATCGGTCCGACGGATGAATCGGTTACATATCCGGGATGGAACATCGATGATGTTCATATTACAGGTGACCGAATAGAATAAATGCCCGATTAAAAGCTGTAAATTGTCTGACAAAAAATATTCGGCAAGAATCTTTTCGTCGTTATATTGAAAGGTTATCTTATCGAAGGATCCAGAGACTGAATTGGGATTATAAACTCGGTTATCATTTGAGAGTAATCGTCCGTTTGCTTACATAGAACCGTTTGCCACATATTGCCGACAATGCGGAAGTTATGTTCGTTTATCCATGAATACAGACTGTATATTACAGTCTCAGGATTATCCTGCCCTTCAGGTTTTACTGCAGCGGCGACTTTCATAGGCGGCAAAAGCTTAATATCAGTCATCCATCCCAGAGTTCCGGCAAGTTTTATAGCATCCGAACAAACGGGGATTCTTATCTCTACAAGCCAATGCTCAGGTGCATGTAACTGCGGATTATTCAGATACCCTGTAGAGACCGGGCCTGTTGTGCTTATACCTTTAGCATCAGCTATTTCATACAACCTGTTTATCTCCGAACCGATGTTTTCATAGTGCCCGCGGTGTATTGTGTATAAGACCGCTTGCGGTTCAATGTCACGAACGGTAACATCGGAAACAAGTTCGGCCCGGCTATCGCGACTGCAGATTGCTGCTATGCAAATAATTTCCGCCGCTACTATTGCAAACAATATTTGAATTATTCTTTTTTTGCTCATAACAATCTCCCTTCATGCCACCTGATACTATTTAACTTTCCATGAGCAGATTAGCTATGAATACAATGGATTATTTAACGATCTTTTGTTACGGTTTTGTTACCGTTGTAATACCTTTTTATTAATTTTCAGATTTACGATTCTCGAAACTCTGTGTGTAATATCAAAAAAAGAAAATTTCACTGGTTCTACGCAATAAGTTCATTTATACCGGCTATATACTTTGACGCCCGAAAGAGCTATTTATTACAAAAATAATAAACTTCTAAGAACAAAAACTGATAAGGAAGCCTAAAAATAATCTTAAATTGGAAATAATGAAGTATGATAAAGGATAGAAAATAAACCGGATAGGGTGAACTATAAAAGCCGGAATAACTGTTTTAGTCGTATTTAATCAAACCTGAACCAGTCAAAATCGGCGAATCCCTTACTGTCCTCGATATTTGGATTAATACTAAACAATCCGATCTTGGCGCCAATCCACGTTCCCGGCACAGCCTCGAATTTTTTGCCGATATTTTCGAAATCCCGGCCGTTCAAACTATAAGAAAAAACACATGTGGCCTTCCCGTCCACGTGAACTCGTAAATAACAAGTGTTTTGCTGAACATCGGCCGTTTCGATTTGCCGGGTTTTGTCGTAACCTTGAAAATATTCGCCGGTAAGCATTCCTAATTGCAGACTTTTTTGTGTTTTAGTCAATGTAAGGAATGCCCACTGCTTTCCCATTACAACCAAACCACTTCTTTCGCCAATTAAATCGGGGTGAAAATTAACTATGGTTGTCACCGTAAAAGAAGGGGCGGGAAATTTCTGAAGCAGTAAATTAGGCACGAACCAAAAGTTGCCGTTTTGTGTGATGTTCTTCACGGCGAAAAGACGCAGACAGCCGGGATTTTCTGTTAAAAAGAACCAGTCTTTGCGGGGATTGGCATGCCACTGCCATTGTAAGCTTAATTCTTTCGAATTGAATTCATCCGTTGTCTGGGGAACCGAGATGGGAAATACTTGACCAAAATCCGGTTTCGTCCATTCCATAACAGGCTCACCTATGCCATCATTGTCGATATCTTCACCCATCATAGGCCAGTCGTCTTCCCATCGAACAGGCTGCAAATGAACTATGCGGCCGAATGGCCCCCTGTCCTGAAAATGCATGAACCACCACTGCCCGGATTTGAGTTCGACAAGACCACCCTGATGGGGACCATTTATTTCTGTACTGCCCTGATGAAGGACAATTTTATCTTCGTATGGCCCGTAAATATTCTTAGATCGCAGGACAGTCTGCCATCCGGTAGGGACACCCCCCGCCGGAGCAAGGATATAATAATAGCCGTCCTTTTTCAAAAATTTCGGTCCTTCGATGGTCGGCTGTTTTTCTACGTCGTGAAAAATAACTGTCCCGTTATCTAAGATTTTTCCGCCGTCGGCGCTCATTCGGTGCAAATAAAGAATATCCGCCCTCAATTTACTCCTGACTAAATACGCATTGCCTTCATCATCCCAGAACGGACAGGGATCCTCCCACAATTCGACGTTTACGACATGGCGCAATTGCCATGAGCCCGAAGGATTTTTGGTCTTTGCCATGAAAAGTCCTTCATGCGGTGTGCAAAAAAAGACATAAAATATGCCGTTATGAAATCGTATCGACGGCGCCCACGAACCGTGTCCGTGCACCGGCTTGTCATATTTTTCAAACGGCAGTTTTTCATAAACATGGCCGATGATTTTCCAGTTCACCAAATCTTTGGAGTGAAGAACAGGTATGCCGGGCATGCAATTGAAGCTGGAAGCGACCATATAAAAATCGTCATCGACTCGGATAACATCGGGATCTGAATAATCTGCAAACAAAATAGGATTCTTATATTTGACGTTTCCCAAATCGGCAATCCACTGATATGCGTGAAGATTTACCGGACACAGACATAAAATAGCAAAACCAAAAATTTTAAATCTCATCTAAAAACCTCCTTAATATCATCAAAGTCACACAATAGAAATATACGGTATCATAAAAGATATAAAAGATAAATATCAAGGATTTAAAAGCAAGATTAATCGTTTTGAGCTGGAAGTTATATTAATCTTTCCATGTTAGCCTTACATACCTGTTTCTCGCTTTATATTTGATGGATTCTCTGTATATCCACCAAACAATCAGGTCGTTATCGCTTCCCCAATTTCAGCGATAGCCTTTTTTTCGATTTCATAAGCTATAGTAAGACGCCGAATTTGTTCAAGCATCTGCTCATGCTTCCATTTTACACCCCCTGACGGAGGTTCGGGGAAAGGTGCGACCTGCTGTGAATCTTTGTCATTAGCCAAAAGTGCTTCGACAAGCTGCTCATATAATCTCGCCGCAATAATGAGATGTTCCGTCGATTCTTGACCGATACTATCTGCAATTGAATGCAGATAGTTTGCTGCCGCTCGGCGTGACTCTATAAGGCTAAAATATATCCCTGCATTTCCCAACATTATCTCAGGATCTATTGAATTAGTCTGTTTGCGGAGCTTTTCGAGCACCCCAAGCCAAACTTCCCAGGCATAAAAACCGACGGTATATTCTTCTACCATCTTTATACCAGCCATTTCCACAGCCTGACTGAGAGCATCAGAAGCCAATTGCTTTTTCTCAGGAATCTCGGCTCTTGGTTCTCCGGACAAGATTAATGCCCCCAGTAACTCATCCTGGAGAAAAGGCACTTTCGGCCCTTTCATTGGATGGAGGCACAGCCATTTTTGTCCATCATTCAAATACCCTATAATCACACCGTCAACGCAATTTCCATAGTGGACGGGAATGCCGCGATTAATGCTTTCTATCACGGCGTCACGAGCATTCTTAAATGCATTGGCATCTTCCTGATCGAATTCGAGAAACCTGATGGAAAAGGGCATAAGCTCTAACGAGCGCACACAACAACGAAAGCCGCGGAATGAATTTGCGGAGCTTGGGCAAAGTTCTTCGGTGACCTGCAGGCGAAAAGCCATACCGGAAACACCTAACAGCTCTTCGTAGCTGACATCACTGCCGATTGCCTTCAAGACAGTATAGCGGGCGGCGTGTATATCATCGGCCATCTCTCGCGGCGTTCAGCCATCAACGCCTTCAATCCAGGTCTTTCCATTATGATATCTAACTTTTTTATCCATATCACATTCTGTTCCTTATTTTTTTAATGGATTTTACCATGTGTAATGAACCTTATAGGTAATGATTTTTTCTTCGCCCGGTTCAAGCTGAATGCGAAATTCCACAGTCTGACTCTCGGTTTTCAGGAATGTATCCGATTTTTCGACAATCTCCCATGTAAACCAGCGATACAAGTGCTCGACCACCCTGATTTCAACGCTGTCTTTTTCTTTGCGATTACGCACCTTTATTTCAAAAGATTCATCCAGCCAGTTCCGGTTCGTATCAATCTGATAATCCGTCCTCTTTCTCTCACCGACCAGGTCGAAGGCATTGCCGGTATAAACGCGGACGGTTTCATCTTTCGGTGTATGGTCGATAATATTTTCGCCGGTAAACTCGAGCTGGCCGTCGTCGTCCCGGCGATAAAACCGCACGGTCCCACGGGGCAAAGGAATCCCGAGATTATTTTTTTCGGAATTCTCGAATTCCTTCATAATCCAGACCTTCGGATTGCTATCCGTGCCGTATTCCCTGTTACGCCTTATACTCTCGGAGTCCCAGTTACGGTATCGGTTCCAGTCGATTTTAGCCCCGTCGTAAACATAAATGCGTTCGGCCCTGACGTTGTTTGCCCGAAGGAACTCCACCTGTTTGGTCTCGCGGTCGTGTAGAGTGGTCTGGCGATTCATAGTGTACAGATGATAATCCTCAAAGGCCTTCTCGGAAACCGCCGCCGGCATTGCTTCATTATAAGCGAAACTGCTTCTGGCGGCCATTTCATATGCACTACGCTGGCCTTGCTGGATTTTGCTTACATCACCGGCCATAAGCTTGATTTTGGCGTTCTCGAAAGTTTTCCCGGACTGATTATCGACAGTCACCCAGCCGATTACATCGATTTTATCTTCAGCGTTCTGGGCGAGCATGCTATAATCAGCCTTCCAGCTCATACCGCCGGTAATGTAACTAAGCTCGGCATCCAGTTTTCCTCGTCTGTCGGTGTTCAGCACCCAATTGATTGTCGGCTTGAGGATAGTGTCATCGGACAAAGCCGGGAACAAAGGTTGGCCCGGCAGACTAAAACGCAGCCTGCCGTCAACTTCAATAATCGGCTGGCCGCTTCCGCTTTGAACATATGCCGACTGGGTTCGTGCATATTGTGAGCCATATCGGTTCA